>DATLJN010000045.1:0-10807 GCA_035538835.1 Magnetospirillaceae bacterium | reverse complement strand
CGGTGTGCAACGTGACATGGAACTCGCTCCACCAGCCCATGTCGACGTCGACGGTCTGATCAACATCGCTCACGGTTGCAGTGTGATCATTACAAAACCAGTCACCACACTGGAACCGGACAGACCGGTCACCATCGTATGTAATGGTGTAATAATGCATCACATTACCGACCATATGGGTAAGGATGAACGTCTCCCTGACGGGGAGGCGGGCCTCGTTGTCACCGACGATCGTAACGCCCTTTGTACTGTTAGGGATCTGATTATCCAACAGCCATGCGAGACCGACAATGCCAGCCACACACAAACAGAAGGAAATCAACAAACCCTTAGCTCCCACCGAACCTCCTAGGTCTTACGAGTGACTGTAGGGTGTATATGAAAGTGCAGACCATATTATAGGACTAATAAGACGAAATTAATACACAAAGTGGCTGTTACGGCAAAATACTTATTGAACAACAATGTCATTCAGTGTCGCATTGGCACCTTTGAGCGGTGCGTATGTCAGCTTATCCATTGTCGCGCCCTCAAAAATAGCGTGTTTCACAGCTGCATGATGGAACGATACATTGCGCAGCACCGCTTACTATGACTGTTAAGGTAAATATTAATTAAGTTAGACTTTAATGCCGGCGATCTTTTTGAGTTTTAAAATGTGCATATCTAGATTAATCGCACCAAGAGCCTCCAATTGGGTCTTAGCGTCTAGAATTGGTTTACGCGGAGAGTAAGAAAATAATAATCCAGCTCTCTCTAGAATTAGATCGTGTACTTTTTCGGCTTTTTCAATTACAGCTTTTTCTGCCTGCGATTCGGGCTTAGCATGAGGATCACCCATGACGAATGCAGTGATGACCGTGGTGATAGCTTGGCTCATAGCAGCACGTATTTGCTCGGCATTTTGTGGAAAGGCTCTATTGTTATGTACTACCGCCTCATCAAAGAGAGCGCATTTGCCATAAAAAGACGATAGACTATCCCACTGATCTCGATCAAAATTGCGCACGAACAAATATTTATACTTATTCCAACTTTCGTTGGGCATTAAAAAAGTATCCTCGGCAACCATTTTTGTTTCGTTTTCACCAGCGTCTTTAAACTGTTTTACAGCCACCACTATCTGACGTTTGGCATTCTGGATTTCGAGTAATAGAATATTAGCCGCGTCATTTTTATTACTCTTGATCTTACGTTTGTAAATTACGTAGGCAGTAATCGCACCAGTAGCACCCAATAGTGCAACAAAAAATGAGGAATTTAGAAAGTTCCATATACTGTTCATGTATTGGGATTATGGGCTTTTATTGCATAATATTGCAAGCATGAGCAGAATAGAAAAATCTCCACAATCATGGAACTCTTTTTTTGGTAGCGAGTGGATAAAAGTTTACCAAGCCGTTTGGAGGCATGTAACCTGCTACAATACGGCTATGAATTTCATCAAAAAAATACCAAAAATATGCTTTGAAGCGCATTTTTTATTTGCCATAATTGCAGTGATTGCCGGGATGTGCGTCATCCGGACTATTCCGCCGCTATGGGGCAGCGACGAAACAACGCATGTATCGCGCGTGTACCAACTATCGCACGGGACGATCATCGCGCCAAAAGACGCGAATGGCATGTACGGCGGCGCGATTCCTGTAAACATAATGGCGTTAATTTTATTTAATGCGCAAGAAACCACCGGCACGCCAAACGTAACTACCCAAGAGCCGCCCTTTGCTGACCGCCGCGATGTCCGCAACCCGGATGGCTACACGCAGTATCTGGCCGAGCCGCTCTCGGACCAAACAGAATTATTTGCGTTCCCTAATACGGCTAGCTTTTCGCCGCTGGCGTACCTTGGACCACTGCCTGGATTTGCGTTGGGCCAGGCGATGCATGCCAGCCTTGGCACCGTGCTTGACCTTGCCAGGTTGAGCGCTCTGCTACTGTACTGTGCAGTCATTACGGCTAGTCTTTGGCTACTGCGTGCATCGCGCCTTAAATGGCTGGTGTTTGTGGTGGCGCTCTTCCCTACCAGCGTCATTCAGGCATCGCTCATCAGCGTTGATGGGATTGTGATTGCAACCACTATTCTGTTATTTTCTGCAGTGATTGCCAGCCGGCAAGGAAAGCGGCCGCTGGCCGACAACAAGCTACTCACTGTTATTGCTGCAGCCGCGGTGGTGCTGCCGCTTACTAAGCCGACATACTTCCCTGTTCTGGCGATTTTATTCTTTGTGCCACCAGGTATGTTCGCCCAAACATGGCAGCGGCTTACCTACAAGATTGGCGTGCCGGTGCTCAGTCTGGGCATGCTGGTGTTTTGGATGTTCTTCACCCGCGCCATCGCCCAAAATACTGCAATGATCGAAGGCCCCGAGATTGCCGCGCTGGTTGACCCCGCAAAACAAGTTGAATTTATACTATCCCATCCGCTCGACGCCATCAAAACATACATCAATACTATGTTGACAAACAACCAGTTCTTTACGATTGGCGCCATTGGCGCGCTTGGCTGGAACGGATTTATCCCTACTGCCTTGGCATTTTTTGCCGTGTTTGTGCTAACAACTGCGCTTTTATACCGCGATGAAAAATCGGAACCCGAACGCCCTTTGCGCCTCACGAGCTTACTCGCTGGACTCGCAGCTATTGGTATGGTCTTTACGACATTTTACGTGGCTTACACCCCTGTTGGCTTGCAAACCATTTATGGTGTGCAGGGCAGATATTTTATTGCTGTGTTGCCAATGATTGGATATGGCCTGCAAGCGGTAATTCCGTTCCGGCTGGCTGGCACGTTTAACCCGGCGCTCTGGTTTGGTGGATCGGCTGCGTTCCTACTGGCCGCCTCGCTAGTGTTTTACCACGGCATTTTATACTAAGTCAGAATCAGGATCTTTAGCGCGAATAAAAAGAGCATTGAGTTTGTTTTGGAATATAAAACGACGAGCCCCAAAACTCCAAAAAAACACAATCCCTACCGTCAGCAGCTTTGACATTAAATAGTGCAGGCCAAACAAGGACGTGAAGCCCCAAATAATCACGTCAGTCAGACCCAGGCCTATAAAGCCGATCGTAAAGAACATCGCTGCTTCCTTCCACCGCGTGCGCTCAGTACGGCTCGTAAACACCCACTTAAGGCACAGCAAAAAATTAACCAGCATAGATATGGTGTAAGCCAGGCTAGCCGCCACCAAATAATGCATGTGCAGCTCCGACGCAAACAAATACAGCAAGCCAAAATCAATCAACAGAGCCGCGAACGCCACCAGACCATAGCGCAAAAACTGCACAAACAGCTTGGCGAGCGCTGGTTTTATAGTAAACCGATTGCGCGCAATCCAAAACATGTGGGAAAAGCCGGTCTTAAAATAATTTTGGTGCGTCTCGCCAAACCGTTGGCGCTGCATAATGCTATGTTCGGCAAATTTTATAGACGGATGTATGGCGGCGCTTAACTTTATCTGCGGGCTAAGGTTCCAATCACCCATCGTGAGGTTTAGTTTTGGTGCAATTTTTTTACGGAATACCCACATGCCAGACAAAATATCATTGATTTTTAAGCCGTACAGCATGCGCACCTCGGCGTTCAGTGCAGCAACACCCAAACGGAGTTTAAATGGGATGTGCGTGCCGTCACGCATAGGATAGCGATTGCACGCAATAAAATCCACTGTATTGTCGATCAAATTATCAATAATCGCCGGTAACTCTTCTACCGGATATGTGCCGTCGCCGTCCAAACCTACCACAACATCGCCAGTTGCCCGGGCAATTCCTGTCATATGGGCAAAGCCATAGCCGATTCCATCTATTACCCGATTGTCTTCTATAACTATAAGACCTAATTTTTTAGCAACCTGAGCGGTATTATCGGTTGAATTGTTACTCACTACAATCACCTCGTCAACCAACGCGGGTATGCGCTCAACAACTTCTTTTAGATGGTTGCCTTCGTTGCGGCACGGCAAACATACACTGACGCGCATATTTCTATACATGTCGCTATAATATCATTTTTTGATCTGTTTGAGCGGTTAACCCGTCACCGTTATATAGATATCTTTGACAACACGGTGGGTAGATCATCGAGCTGCATACCGAGCTTTTTGAGATCCTTAGCCGATTTCATGGAACGCAGCATTTTTAGTCCCATAAGATTATCTTCGCCCACGCCCAGCGGCACACGCAGCGCTGAAGCCGTGCGAAAAATTGCGAGCAGCACGCCGTAAGGGATCGGCATGTATAGTACAGGTGTTTTAAGCGCCTTAGCTAGCGCCTGATAGAATTGTTTGTAGGTATAAACTTGCGGCGTCGCGGCGACAAACCGGCCAGCTACCTTGCTTTTCGCAGCTTTTTCGATCAGCTCCACCAGGTTATACACGCCAATCACCTGCAACGGCTGCTTGCCACCGCCAATAAGTGGCACGACATGCTTGCTGCGCATAAACTGCGCCATTTGCCGCACAATCCCGCCCTTGCCCATTATCAGCCCGCAGCGCAGTACCACATCGCGCGCCGCATCAAACAACTTCTCGGTCGCCAACTTTTGCCGACCATATACCGACACCGCTTCGTCGTGCGCAGACATGCTCGATATAAAGATACACTTTTTAACACCGCTTTTTTTGGCGGCGGCCAGCAACGCCCGCGTCGCCTCAATGTTTTGCTCCATAGCGTCTGGGTGTTTGGCGTCGTATTTAATAAATGCAGCGTGCACTAGCACGTCGACGCCATCGAGCAGACCCGGCTCAATCGGCGCCTCCATGTCATAATGTTCAAAGCGCACTTTCGGGTCAGCCGAAAGCTTTGGTTTACGCACCAACGCCACGACCTGCCAACCTTTGCTGCTCAAGTGACGCACCAACTCGCGCCCCAAAAATCCGTTTGCTCCTGTTACTGCAACTGTTTTCATACTATTCCTTCCCTTGTAATACGTTTTCTGCAACGATGTGCGCATTGGCTAAAATACTAAAAGTAAGTCCACGTGCGGGTAAAAATTTGAACCCAGAACTATCTGCAACGTAGATGTTTCGAGTTTGATGGACGCGCCCGGTCGGGCTAAGCGACAGGGGTTTTTCGGTCTCGCTAAATGGCAACGTTCCGGCGTAATGCAGGCTGGAGCCATTACCCGGGTTCATGCGTTTCACGGCATACAGGCCCACTTTGCGGAGCGCCTTTATATAGGTGTCTTCGCGGCGTTTTTGGTCGGCAAGATCAGCGGCACTTAGTTCATAATATGCTTCTAGCTCATCACCGGTCATCGTTTTGGGGTTATCAATCAAGCGCAGGTATTTGTAAGGCGATGCACGGTCGGAGTGTTGAATACCAGTTACAATCAACCCTGGCGACAGATAGCGCATGATAGTCCGAGCATCAATAAAGTTCAGCGGCGCCTGCTGGATGACTCGAAACAGCATAAGCGATTGGTAGCTGTATAGCGTTAAGATAGACGTGTCTGGTCGCTCATCTTCTTCGGTAAGAAATGCCGATATTTGACCAAAACCAATTTTGCGCGCCTCCGTCCCTTTGCCAAAAAACGCCGGCTGCACGCAGGGCACATACGTATATGGATTACTCAAAAACGGAATCTTTTGGCGTGGTTTCTGCGCAAGCGAACGCAGGGCGATACGTGCAGTACCAAGTGCTCCAGTTGCCAAAATAAGTTTTTTGCAGGTAACGCTGACTGGTTTTTTGGTGGCGACATTGAGCCCCTTAATAACAGCACCGTTTTTAGTATCACGAAACGACAGCGCCAAAAAGCCGTGTATATATGTAAAGTTTGGTTTTTTGCGGAGTTCGTTGAGGGTTATCCAGGGGCGCCAAGCGCTAGCGCCATTATCGTCGTAAAAATCCATGTCGCGGTAGGCATACGCACGGCGACCGTCTTTGGGCCGGGTAATAAGTGCGAGTGGTGTTCGACCCATCATCACACCGGCTGTATCAAATTCTTTTTTGTGATCTTGGTAGCGCTTGTATATATGGCGCATGTTGCGATCCGCCTCGGGGGAAGGCTGGTATGACATAAGCTCGCCGAGCGTATACCTCGCGGCAGAATCGTTCGTGCCGCTAATGCCGATACGGCCAGAAACCGTTTCGTAGGCTCGCACGGTGCGCTCCACATCCATGCCGGTTGCTGCAATTTCTTTACGTGTAAATTCCCAACACTGTAGACCCCAGCCAATGCCGAGGCCGCCGTAACCCAGGCTTTCAAGCGAGCTAAAGGTACGGGAACGGAGCGGTATGAGCCTGTCAGTATCCCGTAGCATATTACTGCGACCCGGTGTTACCTGCGCCCCTTTACCAGCGTCGCTGATTACAATGCCTTCGGCGTTTTCGCCAATAAGGTATTGGTACTGGTTTGGGTCGGTGGTACGTAAAGTCAGATAGTCTTTATCAGGCACCAACGAACCGTACTGCGGGTTCGTTTCGCCCACATCTACCATTGCCACTTTTTTGCCGGCTTCTACCAGCGTTTGAGCAGCCATCGCCCCGGAACAGCCCGAGCCCACCACGATATAATCAAACGCTTTCATCGCCCGCGCTCCACAACGCGCAGGAGCACGAGGCCTATAATAGTGCGGTACACTGCTCGCAGGCTTATCAGACCAATCACCACCACATACAATGGCGGCGTAGAAACCGGTAAATAGCGCTGCGCATGTTCGGGCGTGGCTTCGGTAATAGCAAACATCGCGTAGAGGCGCTGCCGCAGGGCCGCACTTGGCCGTACCAGCGCTAAGGCACTATCTAAATATATAATTCGCCCCGGATATTTTAGTGCGTATTGCATAACGAGCGCATCTTCTTTGCTAAGCATTTCCTTTTCGCGGCCAATCACGGCTGTATATAACTGTTGCGTGCGTGCCGTCGGCTGCGCACCCACCACATACTTACATAAAACTGCCGCTTCTTGCCGCAAGGTCTGCTTCACCTGCATAGAAGTTCCGTATAAATGAGCTTGAGGCACTTCATGCCTACTTCTTTACAGTCTGCCATAATATATGGTTTATAGGCCCATCTTTGGACCGTGACTTTATATATTTGTATGACTCTTGCACGATTTGCTCAAGGATTGCTAGCTCTATGTCACTAAGCTGCTTGATATAAATACAATACCCAGTCATGGAATGCTTGCCTAGTTTAGCCAGTAATCCAGAGTAGCGCGCAGTGCCATCCATTAAGTAAACGGTTATCTTATTTTTTCTTGGATAAAAACCAATAACAAGACCGTCACCTTCGCGCCCGCTGTCGTATTTGTAGTGATAGGTGTCAAACCCCAGAGTTCCTGTGTTCCACAGCTTGGGTTCGTTTCCGCTTATTCGCTGCATCATTTTAATAAGTACGCGGCTATCATTTGCAGACTGTTCATCAAGCGAGGCGATAAAGTCTTTGACTGAGTTATTATTTTGAAGAATCGTCCTGTCCATACGTCAATCTTACCACCCTAAACAAAAAGAGATCTTCTGGGTCTTTTTATAAGCTTCACAAAACTAAGCTTTTTGGCCTTCAACGACAACTCATCAAACCGCGGCTTTGATGGCATGGGCGGCAACGAATAACACGTCATAAAACTAGGGGCGGGCCGAACTGAGCGCCGTCCCGTGCGGAGGCCTTAGACCAGCGCAGGAAACTCCGATTCCCGGTCTGTATCTGGCAGGCGACTATACTAAACAAAAAATACCTGGCTACAACGGCATGAGCGGTGTATTCGGGCTTACGGGCTGCTCAATCGTTAGCCGCCTACCTTGAATCACCTAAAAAATGAGCAACAACTTACGGGGAAACATCATGAAAATTGCATTAGTAGCAGGCCCTACATTCCGGTTCCGGCAGCACCAGTCATTGATAAGAGACATGATTGGCACTCTTGACATGCGAGTGCCAATTTTCTAAACTAAAATTACAGAAGCTTTCTGCTTCTCAAGACGTTCTATCTAATCAATATAACGAAAGGAGAAACATATGAATAAGCTAACTCAATACGATCCACTCGCCCAGCTTGCAGCTTTACAGCAGCAGTTCTTCGGAGATGATTGGCTCGGCCCATTTAAGGGAGTAAACATCCCTACCACAGATGTCTTTACTAAAGATAATCAAATGGTTGTTGAAGCGCACTTGCCAAACTTTAACCAGGAGGATGTGGATATCCAGCTAGATAACGGCTACCTTGTCGTTCAGGCACAACGCCACGAAAAGGAGGAAGACAAAGACAAAAAATATGTGGTGCGGGAAAGCACTAGCAGCTTCTATCGGCGCATTCAGCTGCCCGAGCGTGCCGCAAGTGACAAGATCGAGGCGCGTCTAGATGATGGTGTGCTGCGGGTAAAGATACCACTCACCCCAATTCCAGAGCCAAAGAAAATTGCTATTGCCAGCAAGTCATCCAAGCAATAGGCGTTCTTTATAAAATAGGCCCTGATTCAATGGGCCTATTTTATATTTTGTAGAGTGTCTGAATTATACGCCCAAGCCGTTGATGATAACCCACGGTGTCCCGCCTGCTTGTGTATCCTGGGTTCCCTAGGAACCCGTTTTTTTATTAGGCTCACCAATTGGCTTCGACTCGGGTGAGCCACGCTGCCGCAAAAATATAGAAAGCAAAAGCAGCGTACCGACAGCCAAAAATTCACTCTGCCAGTTTTGAAATGACTCAAACCAAAATTGCGAGGATACTACATATGCGGCTACGCTCATAGTTGGTTGGTGGTGCAACACAGCCTCCTCGTTAGCCGCTGCCGCGCCGCTAAAAGCATGCAGCACCAAAGACAAAAAGAATAAGCTGAACAGTGCAATTGATAGCGAATTGGCATACAGCATTTCGTAAACGGCTTTCGTACGGGTACGCCAACTACTTGCTCGAATAATAGAATACCGCGAGGAGGTATCCACTTCATTTTTGCCACGCAACTTCTTAGAGTCGGCCGAGCCTTTTTGGACGAGCCAAATCGTTAGCACCACGAGTGCACCCATTTGCAGGAACTCACTTTCCCAGTTTTCAAAGACAGCCTCTATGAAGTTGCCACTAGTCACATATTCTAAGTAGCCGATTGCAGGCTGTGCGTGCGCAGCCAGTTCTTCGTTTTCGTGCACTAACCCTGTGACCGATAAGGCAATGAGAAAGATAAAAAATAACGAGAGCAGCACGATAGACAAAGAATTTTCTTTGAGAAACCTTTTCATACATACATACTAGCAAAATGAGGATTGGGTTTGGCAATGAGTGGCTTGAGACAAAATGAGCTTTAGGCCGTCCTAGTAAGACTTACGACCAGTTTGGTTACCTCGTCGATGTCGGGCATATCCCAACCCTTCTCGACGGCGATTGCACATAGGCCATCAGTGGCCTTGAGACAGATAGGATATTCCACCGCTCGCAGCATTTCTATATCACCCTCAGAATCTCCAAACGCAAAAGAATTTTTGGCGCCATAACCCTGCATAAGATGTTTGATAGCATCGTGCTTTTCGTGGCGCGAGGCAAGATAGGACGCAACACTGCCCGTAAACATCCCATCGACAACTTCATACTCAGTGGAATAATACGAATTTGCACCAAAAAGCTCCTTCACCGCCTCAGCGACAAACTGCGGTTCGCCAGTCACAAGGGCGATATCATGTGAACCTTTTAGCTTTTTAAAAGTTGGGGCAACGTAGGCGAAAAATTTGTCCGATTTCTCGTAAAACTGTTTCGTTGATTCGAGGACAGCGGCATACTTCACACCCGTTAAGCCTGCGGCATACATATCGAGTAGCTCAACGATTGTCGTTTCGTAATCCTGGGTCTTGGCCTTATATTTCTGCATACTCGCCAGTGCATCGGTAAGTATCCCCTGCTTTATTAGACCTTCACCAACCTGCTTTTCTAAAAGTGCGAAATAAGAAAAGCCGTCATACATTGTGTTGTCGATGTCAAAAAACGCGATATATCTACGCATGAATCAAGTATATCAATCAATGGAAATTTCAGCCAAGGAGGACTCTAACCATGCAACAGATAGAAGATTCAACCCAAAATAAAAAGACTTCCGATTTTGGAAGTCTTTTTATTTGTAATAATCACATGGTGCGGATCAGCGGACACTGATCAAACTTTTGGAATGGATACGCGAGGACGGTAGAACGCAATTTTACAGATTTATTAAACAGGGCTAGCAAGAAACCAGCCAAGGAGCTGATTACCTATTAGCCACCGCTAAGAAAACGGCTAGGGCGTGATATATTAGATAATAACAACATATGGACTATTGGATTCTCGGAACACTCATACTTTCGCTGCTGTCGCCTATCTCATATACAAGAAGTATGTTGGCGGGAAAAGCAAAACCGCATAAAGTCACTCGTCTTATCGTGTGGCTGGCAAGCATAGCCGGACTCCTCGGTGTACTGCACTCACCCAATACCGCTGGCATCATATTTGCGGGTATCTTTTTTGCTCGTGCGAGCTATCTATTAGTAATGTCACTCATTTATGGAACAGGCGGAGCGTCTCTGCTTGATAAGTCGTGTCTTGCTATTGGCATCGGGGCGTTAGTAGCCTATGTCGTTACCGGAAGCGGACTACTGGCAATAATGTTTGGAATACTTGCTGACCTTATTGGCTATATTCCAACCTTCGTCAAAACATGGCACCAACCAAAAAGCGAAGACCCGCTCTTCTTTGGCATAGAGAGTTTAGCGTCACTATTGGCTATTTTTGCCATTTGGGAGCTACGGGCAGATATATTGTTCCCGATTTACTTCTTTGTTTGTGGAACAGTGGTTGTATTCCTTATCTATCGCAAACAACTAGTCCGCAGACTGCGAATCTCCG
>DATLJN010000044.1:0-7940 GCA_035538835.1 Magnetospirillaceae bacterium | reverse complement strand
GGAGCTAAGCAGCAGAGCGGAGTTAAAGTTATTGTATCATCTATATTAGTTTAGTCAAACACTGGTACAATCAGATGCATGATCATGACGCTGACAGGGGAGAACAGTTTTGCCGTGGCCGCCGCCGAGCGCCAGATTGTTGATGCCTTTACCGCGAAACACGGTGCTAACGGAGTAGAGCGGGTGGACGTCGAGGGCCTGGTCCCCAATCGTCTTCCAGATTTGCTGCAGGGTGTAACCTTATTTGCACCGGCTCGGTTGGTGATCTTCAAAAACCTTTCCGCGAACAAACCAGTGCTCGAACCACTGGCCGATGCGCTTAAAAAGGCTGCCGCCGACACCACTGTTGTCATTGCCGACAGCGCGCTGGATAAGCGTACTAAGTTGTATAAGTTTTTAAAAACCGACAGCACCTTTAAAGAGTTTATAAATCTCAGTGATGGACAGATTGTACGTTGGCTGGAAGCCGAGGCAACGCGGCTTGGTAGCTCGCTAACACCGGCCGACGCTCAACTTTTGGTGGCGCGTGCTGGCCGCGACCAATGGCGTTTGGCAAGTGAGATCCAGAAATTGGCGAATGCGCCGGTTATCACTACGATGATCATCGAACAATTAGTCGAGCCAACTCCTGAAGGAACAGCTTTTGAACTGCTTGATGCCGCCCTAGCTGGCGACAAAGCGGCACTTGCCCGGCACTTGCACGCGCTTAAGATGCAAGAAGATCCATACAAACTTTTTGGTCTGCTTGCCAGCCAGATTCATACGCTGGCGGTTGTTGCTACTGCCGGAGCACGGCACCCGGATATCATTGCGCAAGAGGCGGGATTGCACCCGTTTGTGGTGCGTAAAACGCAGGCAATTGCTAAACGGCTTGGGCCTGCTCATATCAAGCAGCTCGTTGCCCATGTTGCTACCTGTGATGTCCAACTTAAGAGCTCAGGTGCTGACCCGTGGGATGTGTTGCATATATGTCTTTATAAAATTGCAAGTTAGGCGGGGAGGGTGGCTAGCTCTCGCCGCCACCCACCCATTAGTCTTCGTCCTCTTCGTCTTCGGGGCGCACGTACAGGAACGTACCGTCCATCTGGACGTCGACCATCCCGATCACTTCCCCCTGGTAGTGCTCGTGCAGCGCTGCCACAAGGTTGTCGCGCCGCCCCAAGATTTGGGACGGGTCGGCCGGGCAGGTAACCTGCACTTGGCTGAGCTTGCGTTCGCCACCGTAAGTCGCAACCACAACGGTGAGTTTGAGCACCTCGAAGGTCGTGCTGGACAGGAATGGTAGGTCCAGCTGTACGCTGGGTAGCGCGGGACCGGATGTTGCCAGGGCGAGGCGCAGCGCGTGCGCCATCTTGTCGGCAATGACGACAACCGCCGGCACGAGCTCAGTCGAGATCGCGTCGTCCTCGATGACTGGTAGGCCTGAGAGCAGCGCGCTTTTCCGCGCGAGCATAGGAGATCCCATGATTCCTCCTGATGAGAGTGGGTAAGTAACACCCCGAGGGTGTTAGAGGTACTGTAACGGGAGTTGTTGAGACTTGTCAAATAGAGTAATGTGGCGAAAAAGTCCAACTGGGCGTTAAATCAAAATCCGCCCAGTAAAGGGCGGACTTTTTGAGACAAGAAAGGTTATGTAGTTTTCTTGACAGTCTTTTTAGCAACGGGCTTTTTGGTAGCAGCTTTTGCGGCCTTTGGTGCCGCTTTTTTAGCAGGAGCGCTCTTTGCGCCAGCAGCCTTGGCGACTGCAGCAAGTGTGGCTTTGCGGCGACTCGCCGTGTTTTTTTCGAGTACATTCTTTTTAACGGCTTTGTCGAGGTTGGCTTGTGCTTTGCTGAGGTTAGCAGCGCTTGGGTCGGCCAAGAAGGTCTTAACAGCAGCCTTGAGGTCGCGCTTGGTTGTCATGTTGCGGGCCCGGCGTTTTGCAGCCTGGTGCATCCGTTTGATGGCAGATTTGATAATTGGCATAAGATTCTCGTTTAGAATAGTAAAAGTTCTAGGGTAAGACTATATCTTAATTGGGGTGATTTGTAAAGAAGTCACACCGAAATGTGAGATGGTCGCATTACAAGGACGGATAGCGCGTATCCACCTCCTAAAAAGCGGGTCCAGCGTAATGCAGCCCGAGAAAGGTACGCCTTCCCCAGAGCGAAATACACATTTTTTGGGAGGTGGATGCAGAGCGGGCACATAAGCTATTTGACGCACTAGAGAAGCTTATGCTAAAGTGAAGCCAAACTCTTTATAACACAAAAACAGGTATATCAATGCAAGAGGGTCAGAACGCCAGGCAGCAAGTCGTCGAGCGAATCCGTCAATCAACCAGTATTCTCGTTGCCGTTGGCAATAATCCATCAGTTGATGCGCTTGCCGCCGCCTTAGGTTTGTCGCTCATGCTTAACAAGATGAATAAGCACGCGACAGCGGTGTTTAGTGGTCAGATTCCACCAGCCATCCGGTTTTTGGAGCCTGCTAAAACGTTTGAAAGTAATGTTGACGCGCTCCGCGATTTTATTATCTCGCTCGACAAAGAAAAAGCTGATCGTCTGCGTTATAAAGTCGAAGACGACGTCGTGCGCATTTTTATTACGCCGTACAAAACTAGTATTACCGAAAAAGATTTGCAATATAGCCAAGGCGACTTTAACGTTGACCTTATCTTAGCGCTTGGGGTAGAGAAGCGCGACGAGCTCGACAAAGCCATTGTGTCGCATGGCCGCATTTTACACGATGCAACAGTGGTGACGATTAACATGAACAACCAGCACAGCAGCCTTGGTGCGCTCGACTGGAACGATGGCGCGGCGAGTAGCTTATGCGAAATGCTTGTTGGTTTATCTGAAGCCCTACAACAGCCCGGCATTTTAGATGCTCAAATCAGCACCGCTCTGTTAACCGGCGTTGTGGCTGCCACCGACCGATTTAGCAATAAGCAAACCACACCGCGCGTTATGACTATGGCCGCTCAACTTATGGCTGCAGGTGCTAATCAGCAACTTATTGCAATTAACCTGGAACAAGCGCACGCTATTGCCGCCAAACCTCAAGCGGGGCCAATGGCCAAGCAAGAGCCATCAATTGCGCCAGCGCCAATGCAAGAGGAAAAACCCAAAGAAGCGGGTGAGTTAGATATTACACACGAACCGACGCCGGAGCCGCAACCAAAACCAGTCGCCGCACGCGCCGCGGTGCCAGAATCTAAAGCCGAAGCCGAACTCGAAGCAGCTTTGCCCGGACCACAAGTGTCGCACGCTCTTTTGCCCGAGCTCCAAAAAGACCTCGAAGACGCAGTGCGCAAGGCCGAAGGTGGTGAACCTGAACCCAAAGCGCCTGGTGGTCATTCGGTAAATGATGGGGCTGTCGAAGAACCAAAGATCGAAAAAGAAGAAGATTATTTAAGTAGTCACGGTACCTGGAAGGGTAAACGGCTTGAGCCACCAACACTCGGCGGCACACTTAACGCAACCACCGAAGAAGCGCGGGAAGACAACGAGAAAGCCGAAGAAGACGATCGCAATAAGACTCTTTTGAATCACCCTGGCGAACAGGGCGCCCAGCAAGGCAACCAAGGATCGCGTAAAAAACAACGCCACGACCGCGACCGACGTGAGTCTAAACCTGCCGAGCAGTCCGCTCCAACTATTGGTATCGCGCCGTCCGAACCGCCGGTTGCTCAGTTAACCGCGAACGAACCAGTTACTACACCCGCTGAACCAGTCGCTCCTGAGCTGCCGCCCGCACCCCAGCCGGTGGCAGATAACCCACCGCTTGAGCCACAGGTAAGTCCCGCACCGGAGGCTGCGCCCGAATCTGACCTCGACCTCGCAGCACTACATAGTGAAGCAACCGCCGCCGCGCAAGCTGCAGCCAGCTCGGAGCCAGCTCCTGCTGTGCCAGCTCCAACTGCCGAAGTTGACTCAGCGCGCCTTGCTGTCACCGACGCTCTCGATAATCAGCCGTTCAATCCGGCAAACCAACCGCTCGATGCGGTGGGCGCTCAGCCAATGCCAGCTATGCCTGACATGCCGGTTTCGGAGCCGCTCACACCAGAAGCTCTACAAGCTTTACCGCCCGCACCAAACTCGGCACCAGTGCCAAGTCCAAGTGATCTGCCGCCGCTTCCACCAATGCCTCCTATGCCTTCAAGCGACATGGCGCTGCCGCCAGCCCCAACCACGCCGTTGCTGCCCGCGCCAGCCTCGACAATTGATGTTCCGCCTGCCCCTGACTTGCCTGGCCTTAATGCCCCAGCGCCCCCAATAACGCCACCTTCGGCTGGCGGCGACCCCGCCCAATTTAAGATTCCTGGCGCATAAAGCTTTACATCGGGCGCTCCGGCCGTTACCGTTATGCTATGCGACCATTCACTGGCTTTTTACTTGTTGATAAACCGGCAGATATGTCGAGTTTTGGTGTGGTCGCGCGTGTGCGCCGCCAGCTCAGCCAACGTGCCGGCAAAAAGGTTAAAGTGGGACACACGGGCACGCTCGACCCATTTGCAACCGGCCTTATGATTATTGTGGTCGGCGACTATTGCAAACGCGCCGCCGAATTCAGCAAGCTCGGTAAAACCTACGAGGTAACGCTGCGGCTTGGCCAAACAAGCAGGACAGGCGATCCAGAAGGCGAATTACGCGACGTTTCGGCCCGTATACCATCACGACAAGAACTCGAGGCAGCGCTTGTACAGTTCCGTGGCACAATCGACCAAACGCCGCCAGCCTTTAGCGCCATTAAAATCAACGGCCAGCGTGCCTACAAGTTGGCGCGGGCGGGCAAAGAGGTGGTGATGCCAATCCGCCAGGTGACGGTGCATCATTTGGAATTAGTCAATTACGCCTACCCCGAAGCGCAGATTGTCTGTGACGTTTCCAGTGGTTTTTATATCCGGAGTTTAGTGCGCGACATTGGCGATACGCTTGGTGTCGGCGCATATACCACAGCCTTGCGACGGACAAAAGTGGGGGAGTGGGAGATTGCGCGTGCTGTTGACATCGAAGCGACTGATTTCGCAGAACGATTGACGCTCCTCGGGTAACCATTTACCGCGGGATGATGACCTGGGCAATCGTGGGGGAGTAGGGCGGTGCCGGTGTTTTGGCAAGAGCTAAGACACCGGCCGATCGGAACTCTTGTCAGAAGGCGGCACTTCTGGTAAAATCCTTGCAGATGATTACTAAAGACAACAAAGCTAAAGTGGTTGCAACAACTCAACGTCATAAAACCGACGTTGGTTCACCTGAGGCGCAAGCGGCCATTTTGACCGAACGCATCAAAGAAGTTACCGCACACCTTCAGCTCAATAAGCACGATAACCACGCACGCCGTGGCCTGTTACAGATGGTTGGTAAGCGCAAACGCCTGCTCAAACATTTACAGGATGAAAACTACGAGGCTTACCAAGCCGTCGTCACCACACTGGGGCTGCGCAAGTAACGCGCGGCTCTTTTTAGTTTGTGGCTAATCGAGCCATCTAGCCAACTCCTGCATTTTTTGATATAATTACTCCTGTTAATCTAATATGCCGCATGGTTGTTGGTGGTGGATTACTTCGCAGTAGCGCCTATACGAAGTCACCCGTTACCAACGCGCGGCCAGGAGTCTCATGGGAACAATCAACCCTTTTGGCAAAGATATTATTAAAGTAGAAGCGGAATTGTGCGGTAAAACGCTCAGTCTCGAAGTAAACCGCATTGGATTCCGTACCAGCGCCAGTGTGCTTGCACGCTACGGTGACACTGTTGTTTTGGGTACGGCTATGGTCAGCGAAGGCCCGGCCCGCGGCTTTGATTACTTTCCGCTCAGCATTGATTACGAAGAAAAGATGTACGCCGCCGGCAAGGTGAGTGGCAGCCGTTTTATTAAGCGCGAAGGCCGCCCAAGCGAAGAAGCGATTTTGATCGGCCGCATTATCGACCGCCCAATCCGCCCGCTGTGGCCAAAAGGCTATCACAACGAAGTGCAAGGTGTGGCGAGCGTATTGAGCCTGGACCCAGGCTTCCGCCCCGACATGATTGCCATGATCGCCATGAGCACCGCATTTATGCTGTCCGGCGCGCCATTTGAAGGCCCGGTTGCTGGGCTGCGCGTTGGCCTTAAAGATGGCAAACCCCAGGCCTTCTTGCCAATCGCCGAGATGGACACTAGCGAACTTGATCTCGTTGTGGCCGGTACCAAAGACGGTATTATGATGGTAGAAGCGGGCGCCAGCGAAGTCAGCGAAGAAACAGTGCTGAGCGCTATGCAGTGGGCGTTCGAGGCTATGCAGCCGGCGATCAAACTGCAAGAAGAACTCGTTAAAAAAGTCGGCGTGACTAAAAAAGACTTTACACTGACTCTGCCCGACGAAGAAATTACCACCAAAGTTGCCGCCTGGCTCCAAGACAAATTAGGTAAAGATCTGCGCGCTCCCTACCCAGAACGCAACGATTTGGTCCGCGGCCTGCGCGATGCCGCCCACGAAAATTTTGAAAAAGAGGTCGGCGAGACATATGCTGACGTCAAACGCGACTACGACGACGCCATTACTATGGCTATCCACAAAGATGTCCGCAAAGGCATTTTGAGCGATGGTGTGCGCCCCGACGGCCGCAAACCGGGCGACATCCGCACGCTTAGTAGTGAAGTTGGCATTTTGCCCCGCACGCATGGCAGTAGCTTATTTACTCGCGGTATGACCCAGGGTATGAACATTGTGACTCTCGCGCCCCTGAGCTATGTGCAACTTGTTGACACAATGGAACGCGAAGGCGAACGCCGCTTTTTACACCACTACAACGCTCCTGGCTACACCGTTGGCGAGGTAAAACGCCTCGGCAGCCCTGGCCGCCGCGAAATCGGCCACGGGTATTTAGCCGAACGTGCCTTGAGCGCCGTACTTCCTACCGAAGAAGACTTCCCGTACATGATTCGCAGCGTTACCGAAATTATGAGCCAAAACGGTTCCACCAGCATGGCCGCTACCTGCAGCAGCTGTTTGGCGCTTATGGACGCTGGTGTACCAATTACTGCTCCAGTGAGCGGCATTGCGATGGGCCTCATGAAAGACGGCGACAAGATAGTCATTTTAACCGACATCGCCGACGCCGAAGACTTTGCCGGCGATATGGACTTTAAGACCGCCGGAACTGCCAAAGGTATTACCGCATTGCAAATGGACATGAAGGTCCACGGCTTGCCAATCGACGTGCTCGAACAAGCCTTAATGCAGGGCAAGGACGGCCGCAATCGTATCCTAAAACACATGATGGATACTATTAGCGAACCGCGTAAAGAACTCAGTCCATACGCACCGCGTATCGAAAAACTGATGATCAAGCCAGAGAAAATCCGCGAAGTCATTGGCAAAGGTGGTGAAGTTATTAACCGCATTATTGCCGAAACCGGCGCCGAAATCGACATTAAAGACGACGGTTTGGTAACGGTAGCTGCGGTTGACGGTAAGGCAATCGAAGCCGCACTGCAAATGATCCGCGACATTGTGGCCGAGCCAGAAATCGGCAAGATTTATGACGGTACGGTTGTTAAACTGATGGAATTTGGTGCATTCGTAAACATTATGCCTGGCCGCGACGGCTTGGTGCATATTAGCCAAATGGCCGACAAACGCGTCGAGAACGTGCGCGACATTGTAGACGAAGGTGACAAAGTTAAGGTAAAACTGACTGCCATCGACGATCAAGGTCGCCTGAATTTGAGCATAAAAGACGCGAAGTAAGAGTCCCGGTTTTTCATGTATAGCAAAATGCCCCGGTCGTAGCGACACGGGGCATATTGCGTTCTACTTACTCACATGAACTCGTAGTGGGCGGTGCAGTCCCAGCCGCTGCCGTCGTTTGCTCGCCGCAGTTGGGTCATTGCCGCCTGGGGAGTGTACTCCAGCACGCTGAAGTAGGTGCCAACCTCGGCGAACTGCGGGATGTACCCTACGGGCATGGCGGGCT
>DATLJN010000043.1:0-8123 GCA_035538835.1 Magnetospirillaceae bacterium | reverse complement strand
CTTTGCCATATCGTCGTTGCCGTTCATAGGCGGCTGTCCTGGTTGATTGTTCATGTTTCCCACCTCAAGTTGCTTATGATAATTACTTTTACTTTATCACAGTGCCGTAATTAATAGGAAGGGGTCCTGACGCCAGAAGTGCCCAGTATTTTTTCGTAAATCTCACACCTAAAGGTATTCGTTTACAAAAAAATACTGAACACTTCCGTCGCCACCCCGTTTTTTCTGCTTCGCGGTAATATGGCATAACGAATAGCGAATCCTCCCCCCTCCTGACGGGGCTGTTCCTCCCGAATTTGAGTGGAGCCGCTTTTGCGGCGCAGCGTACCCAGAAGGAGGAGGGGGAGGATTCGCGGGCTGTTTCTAGCGACTTCGCGCTATACTAAAGTTTTAGGAGGACATATGCTCGACGACTTGAACGTTATTAAACAACGCGACCCACAAGATTATCTTGGTTTTGCTGCTGCGCAACCCGAACAGCTTAATTATGACTTTGGCCTTGCCGAAAAATCGTTCGCCCTACCGGTAGAGAATGTCGTTTTTACAGGGATGGGTGGCAGCTCGCTGGTGGCCGAGTTAGCGCGTACTTGGCCGCAACTAAGGGTGCCCTATGTGGTTAATAAGGATTACGGTTTGCCACGTTTTGCCGGGAAGAACACCCTTGTGATCGCCGCCAGTTATTCGGGTAACACCGAAGAAACCCGCGAATCACTCCAGCACGCTCGCACAGCTGGCGCTCAGATTGTGGTTATTACTCACGGCGGTGTTATGCTCGACGATGCTAAACAACACGGCGATATGTTGGCGCAGATTCCAGAGTGTCCCCAGCCCCGTGCCGGAGTGTTTTACATGTATCGGGCGCTGGTTGAGATTTTTGTAGCTGCAAAGTTGGTGCCACAGACGGTAATTGCCGAGATGGAAAAGTTAGTCGCGCCTCTCCAGGCCGCTACCGAACAGTGGGTAGCCAGCGCGCCCGAAAAAGAAAACTTTGCCAAACAACTCGCCCAACACATGGCTGGCAAAACCCCTATTATGTATGCAGGTCCGCAAATGTTCCCCGCCGCCTATAAATGGAAAATCGACGTTAACGAAAACGCTAAAAATACGGCATGGGCAACGCCGCTGCCAGAATTCAACCACAACGAATTTATTGGCTGGTCAAGTCACCCGGTGCAAAAGCCGTTTGCGGTGATTGATCTGCTGTCACGCTACGAACATCCGCGCATACAAAAACGGTTTGAAGTAGGGGACAGATTACTGTCGGGCATGCGTCCGGCGGCGGTCAATGTTGAGGCAAAAGGTGCATCAGTACTCGAACATATATTGTATACCGTGCTGTTGGGTGATATGGCCACCACTTACCTTGGCTTGTTAAATAATGTCAATCCAACGCCTGTCGCCTTGGTCGAGAAGTTTAAAAAAGAGCTTGGTTAGCTCTTAAAGCCCGCCCGGCGCAAATCATCGCTGTCTGCGCCGGAGGGTGGTTAGTGTGGTTAGGCTAGTGCGGCGCATTTGGCGCCGTACATAACCACACGGATGTTTGGGGAACCTATCCCGATCACGGGATTGTCCCACAAGTGTGCCGCCAGGGTTCCTGGGCTAAATTGGCACCAGTACCACAACCAACTCACGTCGTTGCGGAACTCCGGCCATGTCGTTGCCTCGGATCTCTTAGCGAGCCACTCAAGCAGACGTAGCGAGTCGTGGGCAAACTCTGGCCCAACATTACAGAGCGCGGCTTCCACCGTATGTCTGGCCATTTTGGTTGCTTCCAGGAGTTCGACGAGCTGACGCGGATCGGGCGGGTAGGGGCTGGTGACCTGTTTGCTGATGTGCAGAGGCACGTAGCCCGCATACCAAAGGTGATTTTCGACTTGATTAGTCAAGGGGTTTACCCACTTGATAAATGCCCAACCAGTCTCGTGTGTAACCGAAATGGCGTATTTGCCGGCTTCGCTTGGGGTAGTTGCGACCTCGTAGCTAACCATAGTTTTGTCGTCCAAGGGGCGCGCAAACACGTCTGGAACGTCTGGATAGTTGGAGTAGCCGATAATGCTGGGGCCACGAGGCGCCAGTTCTGGCCTGGGTACCTCCTCAACTAACGCCAATACCTTGGCGAGGACAGCTTTGGGGATTCTCATAACACTCCTCGATCCGTAGGTGACGTAGAATACAGTACCATATATTTGACGATTGTGCACATGTTTTAAGGTGTGCCGGCGCAGATGGATGTCTGCGCCGGCCATCGCCGCCTATGAGGAACCGGTTTGGGCGCACAGCCGGGCACCTTGTAGAACATGGACGAGCTGTTCATCTGGCAGCTCGATAAATTCGGTCCCGCTTAGATGTGATCGCACTTTGCTAAATGCGCCCGCTTCGGCGAGCCGGACAAGTGCGGGCGGTGTCGGCCTATCGGGTGCCAAGCCTAGCCACGTAACAAGCCGAATCGCAGCCGCTGCGTGTTTAGGACCAGCACCGCTGACCGCTCGCTGTGCGTACCGGTAAGGAACGCCACACTCGGCCATGAGTTGCCATATTACTTCCCGCCGTGCAAATTGCGCGGTAATAAGTGTGGCTACTGTAGGTTTCGCCCAAGGCGATACTCTAAAAAGGAAGTGGTACTTCTGGCCATGTGGGTCTGTCCACATGGCCAGGGTGAGGCCGCTGAGTAGTTTGACCGTGTTCCAGGTGATGTCTGCTGTGGTCATTTGTCCCACAACAGCTTCGCCCGGGTAGCTCTCGAACCAATGGAGGCGAAAAATCGTGTCTGCCCTAACGAAGCCGAGCCGCAAGGTGATATTGGCTGGCACGCTTGTGAGCTGGAGTTTTTTTTGACCGGTGAAGTCCCGCGCCTCGTATAAGGTGGCGGTTGTGTACGACATAGGTGCTCCTAAGGTCGGTGATATTGTCATTATACTATGGGGTGCACCGGCTCAGACACCCGCTGGGATCTGTACCGGAATGGTATTCTCATGTAAAGGCGCGGCGCTCCTTGGGGTTCAAACCAAATGACCTTCACAGTATCGTCATTCTTCACGGAGTACCAAGAGGCTATTGGAAATAACGCAGTGCTTCGATTGGGTCTTTGCGTGCGGCTTTTATGGCTGGCCATGCGCCAAATAACAATCCAACGCCAACCGATATACCAAGCGCGATTATCAGGATTTCGGACGTGACACCCGGCATAAAACCGAGGAACGTGCCGGCGATGTAAGCGAGTGCATAACCAGTAAGGACACCAACAATACCGCCGACGGTGCTCATAAGCAGTGCTTCAATCAAAAATTGCGATAAAATTTGTGCGTTTGTAGCGCCAACTGCTTTGCGGATGCCGATTTCGCGGGTGCGCTCAGTAACGCTCACGAGCATGATGTTCATAATACCTACGCCGCCGACAATGATGGAGATTGAGGCCACGGCGCTCGTAAAGTTGGTGAGCACTTTAAACACGCTGTCGGTGAGTTGCACGGTTTCTTCTGGTCGCAGGACGCTAAAATCTTCTTCGCCGCTGTGGTTGGTAAGGAGGTGATTGTGTATCAGTTTTGCGATAGTGGCAGGGTCGGCCCCTGGCACGCTCCGCACGTTGATTTGTTGGATTTGGGCGATGCCTTGGTTGAATGCCTTGCCGTCGTCCATTTGGATAAACGCTACGTAGTTTAAATCGAACACACTACTGACGCTAGCCGACGATTCAAAGTGTTTTAAAATGCCGATGACCGTAAAATCTTGCCCGCGCAAAGTGATTTTGTGACCAATGGCGACGTCTGAACCCAGTAGCTCAATTGCGAGCGTGTCACCCAAAACAACGGTGTTGCGCGGTGTATCGGCGGTGATAAATTCGCCGGCGCGCATATCCAGGCCGAATACGTCATCGGCCTGGCCGTTAGTAGCAGCAATGGTGCCCTGACTGGTTTTGTTTTCGAGATTACTAATGCTCCCGGTGAGTAGCATGAGTGGCGCAGCGGTGGCAACACCGTCGGTTTCGGCGGTGGTGCGGAGATCACGTTCGGTAAGGGTGGACGCGCTGAGTGCGGCCAAAAAGTTATAACTCGTCACCTTGCCGTTCGCGTCACGCTGCGCTTTGCCGGGCCGGATAGTGAGGAGATCTTGGCCCAGCTGTTGCACCTGATTACGCACCATGTTTTTAGCGCCTTCGCCCAAAGCAAACACCACAGTGACCGAGGCAACACCAATCACAATTCCTAAAATGGTCAGCAGAGTGCGCATGCGGGTGGCGCGCAGGTTAGCAAGCGCGATCTTAAAGTCGGCAAAAAAACGCATTACTTTTTAGCCTTTCGTTTGGCAACCGTTTTGCGGCGATGTGCAGCAGCCTTGCGCTTGGCGCGCGGTTTTGGCGGCAATAGCGCGGCAGTAGCGTCGGCGAATTCGCGGTTGGCGAGTGCCGCGGCATCCATCGCTTTTTGGAAGGTATTGAGCGGTCGTTTTTTTGTAGAATCTTTTACCTTGGGGTGTTTGCTGTCGCTGGCGATTGTGCCGTCCACCATCTGGATAACACGGTCGGCATACACAGCAACGTCCGGGTTGTGCGTGACCATAATAATGGTGTTACCTTGTTGGTGAATGTCGCGCAGCTCGCTCATTATAATGTCGGAGCTTTTTGTGTCGAGGTTACCGGTGGGTTCGTCGGCCAAAATAATTGCCGGTTTTGTAACAAGTGCCCGGGCAATTGCCACGCGCTGCAGCTGGCCGCCGCTTAGCTGATAGGGCATGTAATATTCGCGTTCGTTTAAGCCAAAGGTGCGTAGCAGTTTGCTGGCGTCGGTGAGCCGTTTGGTGGGAAGACCGCCGCGGTAGGTGAGTGGTAGTGCTACATTTTCGATGACGCTTGTGCGGCTGAGCAAATTAAAGTTTTGGAAAATCATGCCAATGTGGTCGCGGCGCAGTTTGGCGCGGCGGCGCTGGGATAAATCGGCGACGGCCCGGCTTTCTAAGAAGTATTCGCCGTGGGTCGGGGTGTCGAGTAATCCCAAAATGTTCATCAAACTGGTTTTGCCGGAACCGCTCGGACCCATAATCGCCACAAACTCACCCTTGTCGATGGTAAGGGTAACATTGTCGAGTGCTACCGTGGTAGCATCGCCAACGCCAAACATTTTGCTGAGTCCGAAGAGTTCGATGACCGGTTGCATAGTCCTTATTTCATGAGTTAGTAACTACTCCTTAGTATAGAAGTGTTTACCGCAACCTGGGTAGGCCTTTTTTGACAACACCTAAAAAAGTATGACCGGCCTCCCCGCAGGTCATACTAGGGAGGCCGAGGACCTCTTAACACGGTTAATTCCAATAGGCAAAATGGTCGTGCATATCGGGGGCGAGAGTGCGCAGTAGTTGGGCAGTGTGATGCCACACGATCTGTGCATCTTTGCCCATGTCCCGGCCAACAAGGCGGTGGGTACGACAGACCACATCACCAAAGGCGGTGACCGCAATGCCGGTCAGTATGCCCTGCCCTTGGTAGGTTTCCCGCATCACCCGGATACTGTGGAACCGTAATGCGCTGAGTTCCGGCGGATCGCAATCTGCCAGCCGGGCACGGGTGTTGCAGTAGTCGTCGTTGATGTACTGGAACCGGTCTTTTACTACCACCTGCCAGTTGTGAGGCACTGCAAAGTGCCGCCAGTTGGAATGATCTACGCACCAGTCGCCAAGGTGGCAGCCGAGAGTTTGCAAAAGCATCTCGGCGTCCATTGGACCGGTCACGTTCGCCGGAATGTGGCCCCACTCGCCACATAACGGAGGAATCATGCACTACCCCCTTGTAAGAAGTCGCTTTTATTATAACAAAGTCGGGCTGACCCGTAGGCACACAAGCACCACGGGTCAGCGGACGGTCAGGGTTGGATGAGCTGGCAGTCTTTAGGGTTGAGTAGCCCGGGCACTATGTGCGCCTGGGCTATACCGCTGTCGTTGACGACCGCCATTGCCTCTTCGTCGGGGACGATGTTCCACCTGTCGGGCAGGGTGATATGCACGAATCGAGCATCTTTGGGGCATATCCCCAGTTTCGTCACGCCGGCGTCTTGTAGATTCTTGTGGGCAGTTTTCGCTTCACCGCTGCTGTGAGCCGGCAGATGGAAGAATCCACAATTGGTCACCAGTTCTTGAAGGTAATGTTTCAACCTATCCTCCCTCTCGATAGTCCACATGTATTCTTAAATGATTTTTAAAATATGGCAAGTCTTTTAGAGAATTTGCTACAATAGATCAGTCACGGAGAGGTGGCCGAGTGGCCGAAGGCGCACGCTTGGAAAGCGTGTGTATCCGCAAGGGTACCGCGGGTTCGAATCCCGCCCTCTCCGCCAAGCATGTCGGCTTATTTTTATATCTGAATATCGAGTCGAGAATCATATAAAATTAATAGCGACGGTATAGCTGGCGCAACATTTGTCACGGTGGTACTGTGGTAACATGATTCTTCAAGCAAAATCGATCACCAAAATTTACGGCAAAGGCCACAACGCATTTGTTGCGCTCGATAAGGTGAGCGTGGCAATAAGGCGCGGCGAGTCAGTGGCGATTATCGGTAAGTCCGGCTCGGGCAAATCGACGTTAATGCACGTATTAGCGGCGCTCGACCGTGTTAATTCCGGCAGCATTATTTTTGACAAAAAAGATTACGAACAGTTGCGTGCCGGTAAGCTCGATAACTTACGCAGCAGCCATTTTGGATTTATCTTCCAGCAATTCTTTTTGAACGGCCGCGAAACAGTGCTGGAGAACGTTTTGTTGCCACTTAAAATTGCTGGGGTGAGCTTTAGCGCGCGCCGTAAAAAAGCCTTGCATGCGCTTGAAGCGGTGGATTTACTTGATAAAAAAGACAACCGTGCCACCGATTTATCTGGCGGGCAAAAACAGCGGGTGGCAATTGCCCGAGCACTCGTGAACGACCCAGAAGTCATTTTTGCCGACGAGCCAACTGGCAACCTCGATTCCGAAAATGGCGCACGGGTAGAAGAACTGCTTTTCGACCTCAATCGCAAAAAGGGCATCACGCTTATCATTGTGACGCACGATTCCGACCTAGCCAAAAAATGCGACCGCCGCTTCCACATGAAGGATGGCGTGTTGACGGAGGATAAAAAATAATGAAGTTACTCGATATAATTTTGACGGCAAACCGCAATTTGTTGCGCTCTAAAGTGCGTACCGTGTTTACGATTTTGGCGATATTTGTCGGCGGTTTTACCCTGACACTGACCACCGCGCTCAACACCGGCGCTAACCAATATTTGCAGCGCCAGGTGGGGAATGTCAGCGTACCCGGCGTGTTCCAGGTGGTGACAAAAACCGACGTCAATCCGCTGCAAAGCGATGGCGTCAAAGAGTATGACCCCAATAAACGACAGGGCAGTGTGGCCGATTTGCTGAACTCAACGTTTATGCAGTCAGACATCGACGTGCTATCCAAGGTGGAGGGTGTCGAAATCGCGCATCCGTTGTACAACAACAGCGCTCTATATATTGCCCGCGGCGACAGTACTGGCAAAAAATACCAAGTTGCGCAGGTGGTGCAGAACATTTGGCTGAATCTTGATTTGGCCGAAGGGCGATTATTAACCGACGCCGATACAAACAGCATTGTTATTTCTGAAGATTACGCTACGTCGCTCGGATTAACCGGCAGCGAAGCCATCGGTGCAACACTAAAGTTAGGCTTCTACGGCACTGGCCAAAACGTACTCGAAAAAGAATTAGCCATCGTAGGCGTCATGAAAAAGTCGTTTCTCACCTCTGGCCAGTTGTATGTGAGTTACGACGTGGCGCGCCACATGGCCGAGGACCAAGGTAAAGCCGAGCCATTCTTTGGTGGCATTGTGCGATTTAAAGATGCGACTGACGCCACCGACGAAACCGTACTCAAAAAACGACTACAAGAAGCCGGCAACTACACGGCTATGTCGGTAAAAGAGCGCATTGGTACAATCACTACTATTATTGGCGCTGTCACAATGGGCCTCAACCTGGTGGGGATTGTGGCACTGTTGGCTGCCAGCTTTGGCATCATTAACACTTTGCTGATGAGTGTGTACGAACGCACACAAGAAGTTGGCCTCATGAAGGCGCTTGGTATGCGCCGTGCACGCGTATTTAGTTTGTTTGCA
>DATLJN010000042.1:0-1707 GCA_035538835.1 Magnetospirillaceae bacterium | reverse complement strand
GTTCCAGGCCCAATCAGGGGTGCCGCCGAGTGACGTCGCCAATACTAAGCAGGTAAGGGCAATGGTGATAAGCACGCCGCCCAGGTAGTCGATAGTCTTTTCTTTTTTGGTGATGATGGTTGGCATGTAGCGGGCAATCATCGCAAACGACGCAATGGCGACTGGAATATTAATAAGGAACGTCCAGCGCCAGTTGGTCATAAGACCAGCGACGGCGTGACCGTCGGTCAAAAAGCCACCGAGCAACGGCCCGACGAGGCTCGATAAACCAAATACTGCGCCAAAAATCCCTTGCCATTTGCCGCGTTCACGGGCGTCGAACAGGTCACCGATGATCGCAAAAGCGTTAGCGAACAATATACCACCGCCCACACCTTGCAGCGCTCGGTAGGCGATAAGTTGAGTAATATCTTGTGCCGTGCCGCACAGTAGCGAAGCGAGTGCAAAGATAACAATGCCCACAAGCAGCAGTTTGCGGCGGCCGTAAAGGTCGGAAAGTTTGCCGGCAATCGGGACGGCAATAGTCGAAGTTAAGAGATATGCCGTGACCACCCAGGTGAGTTCCTGGAGCGCATTAAAGTCACTCAGGATTTTTGGCAGGGCGGTGCCAACAATCGTTTGATCGAGCGCCGCTAAAAACAGCCCGGACATAACGGCGATCATGACAATAATTTTTTGGCGCTGGGCCAGGTGGTGCAACATATTACCCTTCCTTCTTTTGTTCTTTTGATGTGTCGATAACTTGACGCAGCTTTTCGAGATGCTCGGACATTTGAGTAAACATCTGCTCTACACTCTCGAGCTTGCAAATACCAACCATGCCGCGCTCGCGGACGCCAATAACCACTACTTTATCGCCGGGGTTCAGACCCAAATCTTCCCGTGCTTCCTGCGGGATAACGATTTGGCCCTTGGTGCCGATGGTAGCGGAGCCGTAAAAACATGGTTTATATGGAGTAGTCATGGTATGAAATGTATTACTCGTCATACATTAACGACAAACAAATAAAAATGCAAGTCATAAACAAAACAACTCACGTCTTAGGTGAGCTGTTCGTTTTTGTTGCAAAAGGTAAAATTACCAGCTGCGTTGGCGGAAGCTGTTGCCACCGTCGCGGCGTGGGCGGTCATCGCGTGGGCGATCACTGCGTTCTTCGCGTGGGCGTGCTTCGTTCACAACCAAGTTGCGGCCACCGAAATCTTTGCCGTTGAGGGCTTCGATTGCAGCTTTGGCTTCTTCGTCGGTTTCCATTTCCACAAACCCAAAGCCCTTTGAACGGCCTGAGTCGCGGTCGGTGATAACCGTCGCAGAAACGACGTTACCGTAAGGGGCAAAAAGCTCCTTAAGGTCATCGTCGGTGGTGGTGTAGGGCAAATTGCCTACATAGAGTTTTACTGCCATGTGTATCCTTGTATTACTATCGGCAGGAACGACCCTTTTTTTGCGACGCACCGTTCTGTAATACTACTTCCGGGCAAACACATACCTGCATTGTTATTAGATCACGTTACTGACACTTTTGGCAATAGCCCAGTAGCTCCACCGAGTGGTTTAGAGCCAAAAAATCATGTTCTTTAGCAAGTTTAGAAAGTGCTGATTCAAGCTCGGGGCTGGCGATATCGGTTGTCTGACCACAGTTCTGGCAGCGGGCATGGTGGTGGTGTGGGGTAAAGATTTCGCTCAGCTCGACTTGATGTTTAAATCCG
>DATLJN010000041.1:0-5760 GCA_035538835.1 Magnetospirillaceae bacterium | reverse complement strand
ATTGGTTGCGTCAAATTGAGCGATACCTTTAGCGGCGGTGCTGGCATCGTCGATGGTAATTGTGCTGCCACCCCCCGAGGCATTAGCGAGAGTGAGTATGCCATTCAGCCCATTAAGCGAAGTTACTCCGCCACCTCCCGGGCAGACCGAAAACGCTGGCGCACCTCCTGTAGACATAAGGCAAAGCCCCGCGCCGCCTGAAGTAACCGAACCAAGCGGACTCGTTCCGTTACCAATGATCACGCCGTTCGTGGTGAGATTGTTGGCGCCGGTGCCTCCGCTCGCCACGCTGAGTGGTGTAGCCAGCGTAATGCCACCAGTAACCGATAAGTTACCGCCAACAGTTATTGTTCCGCCGGCTTGTGTCAGGATTGAATCCTCAATATTTTGCGCAGCGGTAAACATTGGGATCGTCCCGGCTGTTCCCCCGGCACTCGTGACTGTTCCGGTGCCGCCACCGGAGCTGGTAATTGTAAGATTGCCCGCACCGTCATCGGTAACGGTGAGTTGTACGCTGCCAGAAACCAAGGTTTGCACGCCTGTTGTTTGTAGCGCGGAACCATTCAGCGACAACCCACTACCAAGAGTGATGTCGCCCGTAGCCCCACCGATTGAAGTTACACCGCCATTTGTAAGAGTTGTGCCGGCAATTGTTATGCCGTTGCCGGCCGTTAGGCTCACGTTACCACTTTGGCCTTGGAATGATTGCACAAAATTGGTGCCTGGGAGGTTCACGAATTGAGTGCCGTTGTAATAGGCGAGCTGGTCGTTATTGGTATCGTAGTATATTTGACCACGTTCGCCGGTCGTTGGCTGCGTTTGCGGTGCTAAGACAAATGATTCATTTGCGCGTAGTTGGCCATTTACTATCAGGCTTTGCCCACCAAGCAAGTTTAAGCTGCCACTATCGGCGAACTCACTAAGCGGAATAGTGGTGCTATTAACCGCACTGCTAGTTTGGCTGGATTGCGGCCGTTCGCGCAGAGTATTAAACAATAATGTACCCGCGCCAATAAGTAGCAGCACAAGCAGGGCGATACTTCCGCGGGTAAGTAGTTTGCGCCAATTACGCGGCGGTTTTGGGGTCGAGCGGACCCCAAGCGATGTTGGTTGGGTACTTGGGGTAGGTGGGGTTGCTGCAGGCAGGGGTGCGATTGGTTGCGTTGTCGGGATAGCGGTAATGGGCGAAGTAGTGAGTGGTGCGGTTTGCCGGGCCAGCGGTATGGGTGTGCGGGCCACGTCAACAAACAGCGGCGTTGGCGCCGGATTTGGCCGGGGTGCGGCAGTATTAGCCGCAAGGGGCATACTTGTCCGTAGGTTGTTATTCTCCACCGATTTTTTTGTTACTCCTTACGTCCACTCAAAACGTAAAGATAATCTCCGAGTCAATTTTATAATGCTTATGCTAAAATATGCAAGAGCAAAATCGTAAATGTTATTAACTATCTGGTAAATAGATGAACAATGTCACCACATTATCGGTGACCTTAACAATGCCATGCTGAGCTGGAAACCTCAGTTGTTGAGCGCCGGTATTAACTACAATGTCACCTTCGGTGAGGAGCGAAAAAAAATGCGCGTGATTTGCCAAAATGTCAAAACTACCCACCTTGTTTTTAGCCGAAACTGATTCCGCTGGGCCCTCGTAGAACACCTGGCTCGGCGAGATAACTTTAACGTGGAGAGTTTTAGCCTTGAGTTTAGTTTTTTGGGTCAAATAAGAATCTCCTCGAGGCCGCGCAGGGTTTGCTCGCGGGTGAAGTATTCGCCTTTTTGCCCGGTAAGCTCTTCGGTAACAAAGAAATTTTGGCTAAAAAAGGCAATGATACGTTTTGCGCGTTCGTAGTCGCGGCGTTCGTCTAGACTCAGTTCGCTTTGGCCAATAATAGCGATGATATTTTTAAGCGATTCATATTTTTGCATGATGGCCTGGACTTGCGTGACGAGGATGTAATGGCGATCACCCACGATATCCGGAGAAACCAGCGACGAAGCGGTGCGAACAAGGTCTACTGCTGGGCGCACGCCGCTCTCGGCAACTGCGCGTGAAAGCACCACGGTGCTGTCGAGTTGTTGTGCGATTTCTTGCACAGCCGGATCACTTAAGTCGTCGGCAGGAATGTAAATTGCTTCGACGGCGGTGATTGAGCCGTTTTTATTAGAGGTAAGACGGTCTTGAAGTCGGCGTAAATCACTAAACAATGTGGCCTGGTAACCACCTTCGCTTGGCATCGTGCCGATAGAAGTCGCAAGCTCGTTGGCGGCCTGGACATAGCGGTATACGTTGTCCATAAATACCAGCACGTCCTTTTTTTCGGTGTCGCGCAGATATTCCGCGATGGTCGCGGCGCTGTGCCCAACTAGGGCACGCATGGCTGGTGTTTCTTGCATCTGCCCCATGATCATCACGGTTTTATCCAGAATGCCTCGTTCTTGCAAGGTTTGGTATAGTTCGTGGCCTTCGCGCACGCGTTCGCCGATGCCTACAAACATCGCCAGTTTGCTTTCGTCTTTGGCGACGTTGTGGATGAGTTCCATAGTTAAGATAGTTTTACCCACACCGGCGCCACCAATAATGCCGATCTTGCGGCCCTTCACAAATGGCGTAAAGAAATCAATAACCTTGATGCCAGTTTCGAGTAGCTCTGGTTTGGCGTTCATGGTATCGGGCACGGCCGGTAGCTGGTAAATGCTACGGTATATTTTGGCGGTGATTGGCTTGCCGCCGTCGATTGGTTCGGCAAACGCGTTGAGCGCACGGCCGAGCACTGCGGACGTTTCGGGGATTGCTAGTGTGCCTTTTGCCGGCACAACCTTTGCCCCGCGCTTCACTTCGGCGCTGCCTGTGAGGTTGACACAGCGAGCAATATAGGGCGTGGGGTAACTTGCAACCTCCAGGACGACACCCGGGTTATCAGCGAGTAAAAGCAATTCTTTTGGTGCCGGGCGTGTGCCGCTTAAGCGCACTTCGCATATCAACCCTTTAATCGACGTAATTCGTCCGCTACTTTCTGCCACGATGCACCACCTTCATGATTTCTTGTATTCGTTCGTCACGTTCGTTGCGTTTTGTACGGTAATAATCGAGCTGCATATCGCCTACCAAATCTTTGGCGCGCTGTTTGGCGCGACTCATATTGTTAAAGCGGGCGGCATAGCCGGCAAGTTTGGAATCCATAATAACCTGGATGAGCGCCACGCCCATCATGACTGACTCCATATAAGTGGCGATTTCGGAAATGTTCGGTTCAAAAATGTAGTCGCGGCTGCTGACGGTTTCGCCTTCTTCGCCCATGCCTTCGCCCAGTTCGCGCACGGCGGTAAGCAGTTCGATGCGTTCGATACTTTGCGAGCGTAGCGATTCGTACGTCTGGTAAAACACCGAGATTTGATCATAATGTTCCAGCGCATCCACGATTTCGCCCACACTAAAGTTAACATCGGTAGCGGGCAGCACAAAGGCCTTAGCGGCAGAGACACCGTGTTGCTGAAGACGGGTTATGCCGTGACTGCCGATAATAAGGATGTCGGGTTTTTTGCCGGTCGGCATTGAGGCGAGTAAGGTATCAATAATTTGTTCGTCAACCGCGCTCCCCAATTTGCCTTCGCTGGTGATCGCCACAAATGCGTCGTGACCCTTGCGGATTTTGCGAGTCGTGGCTACACGTTCTTTGGGGTCGATGCGCAGGCTGCGGTAAGTGGGCCACAATTCTGCAAAAAATTGTTGACTCGCCACAACCCGGTTACGGATACGGGAAATGTGCATACTGGCGACACTTTCAAATACTTCGGTAAGGTCCTCTATGATGCGGATTTGTGACAGTTCGTTTTGGATAGTTATTGCCCGTCTCATACACTGGCTCCCACAGTAGTTTCTTCGACAAGTTTGGCGACGATTGGGTCTAAATCAGCCTCGTTTTTAACGGTCGGTGCAAGTTCGCGCACTTTTAGTTTGAGCAATCCAATGTTAAGTTTACGCTGGCCAGCGCTGGTAAGCACGGTCTCGAGCATAAGTTGTTGTTCGACTGGCGACCACAGTTCGCCGGTGCCTTGCCGGAACGAGTCGTTGATCATTTGGCCAAGCAGCAAAGCGGCCTGGGTTTCGGGGGTGAGGTCGGACCCAAAGTGAGCGAATTCGGTTGCTTGGCGATAGCTGGCCAGTTTTTTGAACAGCAGCCCGGAAAGTAATTTTTCGCGCGCATTGAGCGCCCGGCCACCGACACGACTTACCGACAGTCCGGCGTTAATGGCTGGCTTTATATTTTGGCGGAAGGTGGCGAGGTCGAAGATAAGCTGTCCGTCGGTGATACTCATAATGCTGGTTGGCAAGAAGGCGGTAATGTCGTCGCCCGGCGTAATAACCACAGGCAGTGCGGTCATGGTTTTGCCGTTTTTCGCCAACTTACCGGCGCGTTCCAAAAGGCTGGAGTGTGCAAAGAACATGTCGCCTGGGTAGCTGTCGCGGCCGGGGTTACTGCCCGAAAGTAGGGCGACTTCGCGGTAAACTTTGGCGTGGCTGCTGAGGTCATCGTAAATAAGCACAACATCGCGGCCGCTGTGCCATAAATATTCACCGATCGCGCAGCCAACGTATGGTGCAATATAACTTTGGGCTAGGCTGGCAAAAATATCGGCCACAATAACAATGCTGTTTTTAATGGCGCCGCTTTCGTTGAGCCTCGTGACCAATTGGTCGATTTCGACCCGGCGCTTGCCAATTAGCACATAAATCACGACACGATCGGTGCCGGCTTGGTTAATGCCAAGTTGTTGCAAAAAGCTGGATTTACCAGATTTTGTGTCGCCGAGTATTGCAATGCGCTGACCTAATACCACGGGAAACAATAAGTCCACGATAGTGACCCCCGAGCTGAGCCGGTCTTTGAGCAACTCGCGCTCCATCATGCCGGGGGCTTGGTTGTAGATTGGCCAGGTAGCCGTGAGTTTAACCGGGCCCTTGCCGTCCAGTGGTTGGCACAGCGGCGAAATAACGCGGCCAATGAGTCCCTCGCCCACACCAGTATTGACGATGTTGTCGTGTAATACCGCCAAGCTGCCAAGTGGCGTATTTTCGGATTCCAGATTCATAACCAACACAGTTTCTTCGGTGATGTCACGCACCATGCCGCGTTCACCGTTCTCGAACACAACCAGTGCGCCGCTGGCGACGCCGTCGAGTCCCTTTACGTACACTAAAAAGCGATCGCTACCAACCACCTCGCCGGTCGGGTGTTTGTCGTCGACGAGCTGCTGGAAGAGTGCGTTATCAAACACCGGCGATCTCCGTGAGGCGCTTTTTATTATCGATGATACCGCGGCGGAAAGATAGATCATATAAATGCGAACCGGCTTGCACAATTGTGCCGCCGCCAAGGTCGCTGCGGGCAGCGAAGGTCATGAGAGTTTGGGGGTGGATTTGCTCGCGGAACCAGGTGGCAAACTGGCGTTTCATGGCGCGGCCGGGCATTGCGGACAGTAAAATATGCACGGTCGGTGCTTTATCGAGAGTGGTTGCCACCAGACGGGCAAGGTCTTCGATCGCACCAACATCATCGACTTTGATTTTGTTTGCTTCGAGTAGTTCTGCAAGACCGGGCGAAATAACTGGCGGTTCGGCATCGGTATCTTTACGCGCTACATTGTCGCGCGTTGCCGACGCTAAATCTTGTAATTCCAGCACAAGCTCGCTGAGTTGATCCGGCGAATAGGTGTCAACGGGTAGGGTAAGGCTCACGAACGTTGCTCCCGATGAGTCATGTT
>DATLJN010000040.1:0-5842 GCA_035538835.1 Magnetospirillaceae bacterium | reverse complement strand
AAGCCATTCCGATTAATAATCGCCTCCTCGATGGCCTTAATTGTCTCTGGTCGGCGCGCTTGCAACGAATTCCCAGCCGCAACCCGACTCAACACCACATCGGCCCCAACATCATATTCACGCATTTTTTCATGAATGACGCTTAAATCCGCCATCGCAGCCCGCTCCTCATTAATGTCGGGCATAGCGAGTTCTATATCTTCTGCCTGGTCTTCAACGTAATCAAAGTCACCCATAACATTAGCAATGCGCTGGAAGCGGCGTTTATTTGCGCGAAGTACCATACCCGCTAAATGGATCTCGTAAATTTCGCGGGCCGCATCTGGATGCTTGCGAAGGTGATCCAAATCGACAGCGAATGTCGACAACTTACTAACCGCGATCGCTAAGCGTGCCATCACGCGGCGACCCGATGTGTGCTCAAACTCATGTTCAAAAGACTCTGTAAGCAATAACCGCCGCTGACGGGTCAACATCGACACGCCTTTAAGGCTTACGACACCTGCATCAATGTTATATTGTAGGTTGTTGTCCTGTTCGTGCCGACTAAACACACGTGATTCATATTCCGTTCGTAGCCGTGCGTCAGGACCAATCAAACTATCCTGAACCGAGGCATCACGCCGCCAATCCCCACGCAAACGGATAATTCCCAATGTAGCCGTACGCGCCACCGGATTATTAAGAAATAAATCTGTTGCCATGTGCCCCAAAAAAACCCTATCAAGCATGGCTTCCATGTCTGTGGGGTCTGCGCCTTCAAAGCCTAACTCTGGCCAACCGCGCACATTACGATGATGCACGGCGCTGCGGCGAATCTCAGCATCAGAGATCTCAAAGTCAACCTCATCAAACTGTTCTTGTGTCAAACGTTCAATCATAAAATCTTTATTATTATACGTCAGAAATGATATTGGGGTAGACCAAGATGAACGCTGGGATCGCCAGGCGTTCATCTTGGTAATTTGTAAGGAGTTAAGCGGCCTGAGTTGCAGGTTGCTTAAGCACTATGCGAGCCTCGGGATCGTCGAGCAGGGTTTGTAACCGAGTCCAATAATCCTTCCCGAGCAGCTTTTCGACCGTAACCTTCTTAGCCGTCAACCCGGCAAGCGTCCGGAATTTAAGGGCCGCCTCTTTTGGCGCGGCTTCATCAATGAGATTCTTTAGCCGATTTACGAGCTTTTCGATCTTGCCGTCGGTCTTAACTTTACGTGACACGAGCGCCTCCACGCGTAGCTCCTATACCTCCGGTAACGGTTCAAGGGTTCGTTACCAGAGGGGGCGATTACCCCCTATAAGCCTCGGGGAGGCCAGTAACCCCTCGGCTTATAGCGGCCAACCGCTAAACAAAAACGAGCGCTTCCCGGGAGGGCTGCGCTCGCTGTGTTCGTTTTCTGTAAACTCTACATACGGTGAGGCAGCCCTTGTTGCGAAAGCACGAGAATAAAGCCAATAAACTTGGCTTGCATGTCGTGGCGATAGCTTCGGGCTACATGACTCATACTTTAACTGTAATTATAAAAAACAATATGTCAAGCGAATCATTGGAGTGCCGGGATATTTCAGTACCGGCTCCTCACGTCTGGCTGACGCGAGACATAGAGGCGCTACTTGAGCGTAGCCGGGTGCCGCCATTCAAGGAGCGGCTCGGTCTTTAGCTCGGCGCCGCCTTCGTCCGAGAACTCGCGGAGCCACACGCACATCTGTGCAGGCAGGAGCATTCCTGTTTGCGGCTGATCGGAACGCGAGCCTTCTAGTCGCAAAAAATCCGCTCGGAGCCTCGCAGCTATCTCTTGCGGGGTACCCTTGTACACACCAAGCATATAGCCCTCGTATTGGCTGTGATCATAGTCAACATGACCAACAAACAGGTCTGGACCCACCTCCACAAGAGTCGTATAGTCGATGCCCGCAAAGCAGTTCGCCCCACCTGGAACGTACGCTGGCGTGGGTTCGATGGCTTGATTGTCGATCGTGTTGATCTGCCACCACAAATTGAACGTGATTGTACGGTGCATGAGACCCCCGTAGCTCGCAGTTGCAATACCTTCCTTTGTCAGCTTATGAGCTATGCCCGTGCACGTCAATATCGTTGACTTTGCAACAATATTCCTGTAAAATGTAACCAACATTACCAGAGACAGTAGCAGCCCCTCGGGGCTTAATCCGCTACCGAGGTGTGTGCGAAGAACTATGTTTTTATGCACAAAGTCTTTGGTAATGCGAGAACCAAAGACTTTTTTGATTCTCGGCATTTACCTTAACAATCTGGCCAATAAAAAATCCGCACATGCGGTAAAAACAGGACCCTTCCAACTGAGGGTATTAACCCTCAACTTATATAAACCGAATGAGAGGTAAATATGGCGATTACCCGCGATAAAAAACAATCCCTCGTATCTGAACTTGCGACCCTTTTGGCCGACGCCAAAATGACCGCATATGCCAAGTACGAAGGCTTGACCGTAGCCGACCTCCAAACACTTCGCCGCGCTGCCCGCGAAAACGGCGTCACTATCAAAGTGGTTAAAAACCGCCTTGTCAAAGTCGCCATGCAGCAAACCGCCGCACTCAAAGAGACCACAACGGCCCCTATGAGCGGCCAATTGCTCTACGCAATCAGCAGCCAAGACGAAGTCGCACCCGCGCAGCTTCTCGCTAACTTTGCTAAAACCCACGATACACTCCAGCTCGCTGGCGCGTTTAGTGGCGAAGGCAAAGCGCTTGACACTGCCGAAGTGCAAGCTCTGGCTACACTTCCAAGCAAGAACGAGCTTATTGCTCAGGTTCTCGCAACTCTGTCATCTCCGCTCGACGGCGTTATGGGTGGCCTTTCTGGCAACCTCCACGCGCTGCTCGATGGCGTTGGCGCTAAAGCAACTAACTAATTTTAGAAAAGGAATCATCACATGGCTGATTTAAAGAAACTGGCAGAAGAGCTTACTAAGCTGACTGTCCTCGAAGTAAACGAACTCAAAACCATCCTTAAAGATGAGTACGGCATTGAACCAGCCGCAGCAGTTGCTGCCGTTGCCGCTCCTGCTGGCGACGCCGGTGCTAGCGCTGCCGACGAAAAAACTGAATTCACTGTTACCCTTAAAGACGCTGGCAGTCAAAAAGTTGCCGTTATCAAAGCTGTTAAAGAAATCACCGGTCTTGGCCTTGGTGAAGCAAAAGCTTTGGTCGACAACCCTGGTGTCATCAAAGAAAAAGTAAGCAAAGACGAAGCCGAAGCTGCTAAAAAAGCTTTGGAAGAAGCCGGCGCTACTGTAGACGTTGCTTAAAGTGGGGTGACGCCTGTCGGGGATTTTCTCAAGTGAGCCTTGCGAACGGGAGAAAATTCACGATAGGTGGCAGGACCCTCCTATATTGGCCAGATATATTACCGACAACCCATTCATTCGAATGGGTTGTTTTGGTTTTTAAGCACTTGCTTTTACCAGTCATGCATGTTTATATTAAATCCATGTTAATAAACCAGGTAATTAAAGGGCTCTTTATAGTACGCCATGCGGGCGTCGGTTTTTAAGGGTTCCCAGCAAGTACCTGAAACCGAGCGCCTAAGCCGCTCGGTTTTTTATGCGGAGACACTATGACTTACGAAGAAATCATCGAAAAAACAAAAGAGCTTGTAAAAATCGAGTCAACGATCGATAACCAAAAAGGATTATGGACGGCCGTCGATGCTTATCAAGCCCTGCTCACCGACAAGCGCATTACTATTGAACGGTTCGAGCAAAACAATGTGCCGAGCTTCCTCGCGTACATCGGCCCAAAACGCCCCGAACAGTTCGATGTATTGTTCAATGCTCATGTCGATTCCGTTGTTGGCCGCCCCGAAGAGTTTATCCCGCGTATCGAAGGCAACCGTTTTTACGGTCGTGGCGTATATGACATGAAAATGGCCGCGCTCATCATGACCGATGTTTTTAGGAGGTTTGCTCCAACATCCAATATGGTGTTTGGCCTGCAAATCGTCTCTGACGAAGAAGTTGGGGGGTACGACGGTGTAAAAATACAGCTCGAGCAAGGCGTTGCCACTGATTTTGTTATCTCCGGCGAAATGACAGATCTTGGTGTATGCAACGAAACCCGCGGCGTATGCTGGGTTGAAGTTGGCTTTAAAGGCCGCAGCGCACATTCTGGCTACGCATGGGACGGGCATAACGCCGTTACCAGAGCAAGCGATTTCGTTCGTGCCCTAGGCGATAAGTTCCCAATTCCGGAAAAAAAGGCCTGGGTAACCACTGCTAACATCGCAGCCGTCACAACAAACAACGCCACATTCAACCGCGTGCCCGACGTCGCGCAGGTTAAAGTCGACTTTAGATTCATCCCCGAAGATCCTCATTTTAAAGACGAACAGAGTATTCACGATTTTATCAAAACCCTCGACCCGACCGCCGACGTGCTGAACATCCCTGTTTTTGATCAGGCTGTGTACGTCGAACCCCAAAATCCGTACTTGCTTGAGTTCCTCCATTCATTCGCCGAAGCAACTGGCCAAGTGCCGACACCCATTAAACGATATGCCTCCAGCGACATGCGCCATTTTGCGCAGCGCCACATGTCAGCAATTGAATTTGGCTTGCGTGGCAAAAACTTGCATGCCGATAACGAGTATGTCGACCTTACCTCGGTTATGCCATTTAAAGATACATTGGAACATTTTATTCACAATATGGCGCGTAAAAAATCCCAGCATCTGGACAAGCGTACCCCAACTACCTTTGCACGCTAAATGTAGCGTGGCAATGGGCAACTTTATTGACCATATTTTGTGATAATGATATGCTGTCGGCAAGGTGATCAGACACAGTCTGAGAAACAAACAGAGAAGGAAACTATAATGACAGATTTACCAGACAAGCAGATCAAACGGCTCCGGTCGTTAATCCAGGATGCCGAAACCAACTTGGCCGCCGCTAAAGAGCTGCTTATTAGTCTTGTGGGTGAAGAATCCATTGTTCGCAGTGCAAATACCGAAGACGTTGCCGGTAAAGTAGTCGAAGGTGTCTTTGACGGTCTTGGAATGGTCGGGCCTGATGGCAAAAGCTATCCGGTGCCTGCCAACTATGCAAGTAAATCCAAACTTGTCGAAGGTGACATACTTAAGCTCACCATCGCCGACGATGGCGGATTTATTTACAAGCAAATCGGGCCTGTTGCCCGCAAGCAAATAATCGGCACCCTCGTGCAACACGACGGTAACCATTATGTCGAGGCCGGAAGCCGCGAATACCGTGTGCTTCTTGCAAGCGTTACCTACTTTAAGGCAAAATTAGGTGACCAAATCAGCATTATCATACCCGAAGACAACCGCGAAGCCGAATGGGCCGCGATTGAAGCTTCGCTGTAGGTTGCTGACTGCCGTAAACTAAAAACAGCCCAATCTTATTAATAAATAGTCACAAATGCTGATGCCCCAAAAGTTAGAGATACAAAAACGTTAGATCCAGGACTTTGGGTGTCACAAGTATTGGCAGAGGTCCAACCGTTACTGTCTTTAAAACCAGCGCCTACACTCGTGTTTGAACTACCGCTTGTTGGCAAGGCTGAGATACTTCTAGGTATAGTATTTACAGTTAAACAAATCTGTCTTGGCATGAGGAATGGGTCACTGTATTGGAAGTTACTGATATTGTATGAACGATTCGTATCGAGTGTCTGAGAGTTATTACTACTATTGTAGGTCATGAACGCATAAGCTTTCACACCTTTTTGATCCCAGTTAAGCGCCGACTCATTGGCATCACATGTACTTGCTACGCTATCGATTACACGCAACATAGTTGTTGTATTATTCCGGCAGCCGTTAATCGTGCCATCACTTGCCGGGATA
>DATLJN010000039.1:0-2714 GCA_035538835.1 Magnetospirillaceae bacterium | reverse complement strand
AAGCCCCGCCATCAGCGCCGCCCACCACCACTCTTTTTTGTATACATACCATAACGTGGCCGCCGCAAGCAGTAAAAACAGACCTTCGGTATACATCATTCCAAAATAAAAACTAAACGGACCAAACGCGAGCAAAAACAGCGTCCACCGCGCAACCGCAGTATCCCACCGCTCAGCAACAAAACGGTAGAGCACTAATAATGCGGCAGCAAAGCTTACGCTCGAGACCGCCATTCCCGCCCACACTGTTGGCAGCTGCATGATTTTACTAACAAGCCACGTTACCAATGGATATACAGGGAAAAACGCCAGGTTTTCTTGCTGCGTCGGGACTCCGGCAAAATATCCATTGTTCACCACCGACTGATACCACCCGCCATCCCAATCCCCGGCCCAGGCAACCAGTGATAACGGCCGGCCAACATACGCATCGGCGGCTAGTACCAACGCCCAAACCACCACCAACCACACCCCAGCGACCCCAAGCGGGAAACGATTTTTAGCAAAAAACTCGCGGACCGTTTGCATTGCCACCAGTATAAGCTATAATCGGCGGGAATGAGCGACAAGTTTAAAATCATTGGACTTGCCGGAAGCAACGGCGCCGGAAAAGACTCCGTAGGAGCAATTCTTGCCGACCACCATAAGTACTGGTTCTTCCCTTTTACCGAATTATTTAGGGCCGAGTGCCGGCGCCGCGGCATCGAAGTTACTCGCCCCCACACCCGCATGATTAGTATTGCATGGCGCGAGCAGTCCGGCCTCGCTACACTTGTTGACCGCTCGATGCAAGCGTTTGAAGACGCCGGCGGTTTTAACGCTTACAACGGCATCGTCATGTCGAGCCTTCGCCACCCCGCCGAGGCCGAGCGCATCCACGAATTAGGCGGCACGGTTATCTGGATCGACGCCGACCCTCGCATCCGCTACGATCGAATCCAAGCCGGAGCGTCCTCCCGGGGTCGTGCCGGCGAAGACAACAAAACATTCGACCAATTCCTCCAAGAAGAACAAGACGAAATGCACCGCGCGCCAGGCGCCGGCGAAGCAACACTCAATACGGCGGCGATTAAGCCACTCGCCGATGTAACGCTTATAAACGATGCTGGTTTTGAGACCTTACACGCCCAACTCGCCTCGTCGCTCCGCCTCTAATACTTGACACACCAAGCAAACACTCCGTACTATAAGGCAACCTGTTTCGATAGGAGTATTTTATGCCAAGATTAGTCCCTATCAAGGTCACCGCGACAGAGAACGGCTTTGACATCACTGCGGAAGGTTATTCCTTAACTTTCCTTGATGTGCAGCGCATCAAAGCGCAGCTCAGACAGTACCGTAACATCAGGTATGTGGAACGCTCCGGCGATCGTGCAGTGAGCGTTTGGGCACTCGGCAGCAAGCACGCTCAACTAGCCTCCGAGGTAAAAAAAAGCCTTAAGCTCTATGCTTCGGTACCAGTTACTGTCTACACCACCCAAACGACGCAAGTGGGGAGTGACAAACGCATCTGGTTTGTCGGAGTGGTCATACGGCAACACCTAATGCCGGCCGAATACCGCGCCCTGACAGCCGAGTTGACCCAGCACATGAGCGAGCTCCGACAGTCCAGCGCCGTCCTAAAAAAGCTCGGCCAACGGTATTGCGTCTTTGAGCTAGTAACTCCTTATTGGTTCGGTATCGATTGGCGTGACGACCTGTATGCAGTTCACCTGGACGTACTTGAAATCCATTCCGTCCGCTATTCGGCGGCAGAGATTCTCATTGCGTTTCTAGAAAAATCATTTCCTACGTAACAGGGCCAGCCGCGCAGCATCATCCGCTGCGCGGCCCTGCCAAGACATTTAGTATTGGCGTTTCCCAACTTTACTCGTCTGACAGGCCAGTTACAAACTATAGAATCCGCCCATAGCTTTAAGTGATCGCGGCACTTGCCGAGGCACGTCGGCGAGCCCGTGGCGCTATCGTGAACAAGGCATAGCCGTAAAAAGTTTGATTTTTAGTGTAAAAGGCTACTGCAAATATTCGTATAGTTTCTTGGCGTCTTTGTGTTTGCGCAGCTTGCTTAAAGCTTTGGCTTCAATCTGACGGATACGCTCGCGGGTGACGCTAAATTCTTGGCCGACTTCCTCGAGCGTGTGGCTTTTGCCGTCTTCCAAGCCAAAACGCATTTTAAGAATTTTTTGCTCACGTTCGGTTAATACGCCGAGCATATCTTTAACTTGTTCTTTTAATAGCTGAGTTGTGGCGGCTTCTTCGGGACTCTGGGCGTCTTCGTCTTCGATAAAATCACCGAGCACCGAATCGTCATCGTCATCGCGCACGTTGGCATCAAGGCTGGTAATATCCTGCTTGATCTTCATGACGTACTCGATTTTCTCTGGCTCCATCTCCATTTCGGCGGCCAGCTCTTCGATGGTCGGTTCGCGGTTGAGTTCCTGGGTTAAACGACGCTGTGTGCGCAACAGCTTGTTAATGGTTTCCACCATGTGTACCGGAATACGAATCGTGCGCGCTTGGTCGGCGATGGCGCGGGTGATAGCCTGACGGATCCACCAAGTAGCGTAGGTGCTGAATTTAAAGCCCTTGTCCGGGTCGAACTTTTCGACGGCTCGCAGTAAACCGGTGTTACCTTCTTGTATAAGATCCAAAAAGTCCAAGCCACGACCACTATAGCGCTTGGCAATGCTCACCACAAGGCGCATGTTGGCCTC
>DATLJN010000038.1:0-4537 GCA_035538835.1 Magnetospirillaceae bacterium | reverse complement strand
GCCGACGAATTTACGGCAATTAGTAAGCGGATTGCCCAGAGCAAGTGGTAGAATCAGACCATGCAGTTTACGTTTATTACCGGCAATGCCCACAAAGCCAAGTATGTCGCCCAGTGGTTGGGCGCGGATGTGCCGCATCACCGTCTCGATCTCGACGAAATCCAAACGCTCGATTTACACGAGCTTGTGACACATAAGGCAAAACAAGCTTACGATGCACTCAAAACTCCGGTGCTCGTCGAAGACGCGCAGCTCGCACTCACGGCGCTTGGCGGTTTGCCCGGGCCGTTTATAAAGTGGTTTTTGGATGCGATGGGCATTGACGGCCTCGCATCACTCATCCAAAAATACGATGACCGCTCCGCGCACGGCAGCATTTGCTACGCGCTATACGATGGCCAAACTATGCACTTTTTTGAAGGCGAAATGCATGGCCAAATCGCATCTGAGCCACGCGGCACAGGCGGGTTTGGCTTTGACCAAATCTTTATAAACGATGGCTTTACTAAAACTCGCGCCGAAATGACCGAAGAAGAATATGCTAATTCGTCGTATCGTAAACAAGCACTCGATACGTTAAAGGAGTTTTTAGATGGCCAAGCGTGACCTTAAGTTATATTGTTTTTCGCCGTTCGTGATGTTGGCGACTTTTGTGGTGGAGATCGCGCTGGCCCTGTATGCAATATTCCGCTACAGACTCAACGAAGTCGGCCGGGTTGCAGTGGCAACGTTTGTGTTCCTCGCTATCTTTCAGCTCGCCGAATATAATGTGTGCGAAACCGGCTGGGTCGATTCGGTCACTGCGTCGCGCATTGGATATGTAGCGATTACTATGTTGCCGCCGCTTGGAATCCACCTCGCATATGCGCTTGGTGGTGTCAAAAAGCGACCGCTATTATGGCCAGCCTACCTTACTGGCGTCGCGTTTGCAGCCTTCTTTTTACTCGTGCCGTCGGCGCTTAGTGGGCATACATGCCTGGGTAATTACGTTATTTTCCAGATGGCGCCCGGGTCATCGTGGCTTTATGGGCTTTATTATTACGGTTGGATGTTGCTTGGAATTTGGCTATGTTGGCACCTCGCTAAACCCAAAACTACATTGGCATTATATGGCCTCGCCATTGGATATTTGGCGTTTATTGTGCCGACAACAACTGCCAACCTTGTTGACCCTAAAACATTAGACGGTATCCCGTCGATCATGTGCGGGTTTGCAGTACTATTCGCCTTAACGCTCGCATTTTGGATTTTGCCAAAAGGTGGAGAAAAACATTGAGTAGTCGGTATTTTGCGACATTTGTATCGGGCACGCAGCAAATTATTGCCAAGCGGCTGCAACAATTCCCAAACAGCGAACTGATTGTCGAGGATATGCAAGACGGTCTTGTGCTGTTTAGCTCGTCGCTCACCACAAATCAACTGAGTGAACTGCGGTTTTTTAATAATGTGTTTGGACTACTTGCCGATTTGGGCAAACAAACGTCGATGGACGAGGCGGCAACACAGGCGGCCAAGGCAGATCTGTCTATGCTGCCCAAAGTGGGCTTTAAAATCTACACGCGTATGGCAAACCAAACAGTTGGTCTCGCCGAGTTAAAAGCGTTGCAGCAAGCAGTTACCGACCAAACTGGCGGTATACCCGACTCGTTCCGGCCTGATCTTGAATTACTACTCTGGATGCGCGCCGACGGCCACGCCTTGTGGGGTTGGCAGTTGCCCCGCCCTGGTTTTAAAACGCGCAAGCTCGAACCGGGCGAGTTACGGCCGGAACTTGCTCATATTATGGGTTTGCTTGCCAGTGTCGATCAAAAAGATACGGTACTCGACCCCTTTGCTGGGTTCGGCTCGATTGCCCGCGAGTGTTTGCAGGGCTTCCATTGCCACGAAGTGATTGCCGTGGAACACAACGAGCACCTGGTGCCGCACTTAAAGTCGATCCCGCACCTTGTTGCTAAGCACGGCGACGCTGCGCGCTTGCCGCACATCGAAACCCGCAGCATCGATCGCATTATTACTGACCCACCTTGGGGGCGGTTCGAGCAATCGACTACCGAAAATTTGCGACACATATATCACGAGACGTTTATTCAAATGCACCGTGTACTACGCGCCAAAGGCTGTATCGTTATGCTCACCGGCGTCGATTTTGTGCCAGAAATAGCCAGCGATATTGGATTCGTGATCGAAAAACAATACAACATTCTTGTATCCGGGCAAAAAGCTACGCTATTCAAACTGCGCAAACGATAACATTGCACCATAAGCAATTTGCGGGTATGATACACATAAGCTCGTGCGCTAAAGGCTCTTTACGCTCGGCACCTAAAAACAAACACCGCCAAAACAAAAAGAGCCGGGTGGGCGCGCACAAGCCCCAAGATTCGCACACTTTTCAGATGTGTCCGCTCATGTTAAAATGCATCAGTTAGCACCGCGCGCGGGGCATTAGCTCATTTGGTAGAGCGCTTCCATGGCATGGAAGAGGTGATCGGTTCGAATCCGATATGCTCCACCATGCATTCATCCCACAATAGCTCCGTTGGAGCTTTTTTGGTCCCATCCCGCGCTGACTGTTTTGTTGCAAAAAACACACCTCAAGGTGTATCCTTAAGCAAGATATAACAAGTAAGCGAGGGTATCGATTTTATGAATCCAACCACACCGCAACCCATTGCGACGCCTCCCACACCGCAACCTGCGGCGCCGGGCACCGTAACTGGCGGTAAAAAAATGAACAAAGGCCTGCTATGGGGCATTATTGTTGCTGCCATTGTAGTTATCGCGGCTGGCGCATGGGCGGCGTATGCGCTGTTTTTTGCGACCACACCCGAAAGTCTCATGAAGGATGCTGTTAAGAACTTGAGTCAAGAAAAGACGTTCGCGCTTGACTTTGCGGTGGGCGGCGAGGGCGCCAGTGTCACGGGCAACATCGCGGCTACTACCGATGGTAACGATAAAAATGGCGAGGTCATTGTTACCTTCGGCGAAGGCAGCCAAAGTGTTACGCTGAGCCTGCTCACCGTTGACGGCAACGTTTTTCTTAAAGGCACAAATATCGAGCAAGTGGCGCCGCTTCTTGCACTGTATTCTGGCAATGTAGAGGCGTTTGGCTCGGCTGAGTTTATAACCGCGCTTAAGGATGTTAACGGTAAGTGGTTCGAGGTCACAAAAGAACAGCTTGAAGCTCTTGCGGAAGGCGACGGCGGTAGTACTGCGGCCACCGTATCACCCCAGGACATTAAAAAAGTCATCGAAATTTACGAACAGCACACTTTTGTAAAAGCCGACAAAGTATTTGCCGACGAAACAATCAATGGAGCACAATCGGCGCACTTTAGTGTTAAGGTGGATAAGCAGCAGCAGGGTGCATTCCTAGAAGCGCTTAAGGCGGCTAACCTCTCAACCTTTAAGCTCACCGACAAAGATATCGAAACCTTCAAAACCGCGACAGATTCACCCACGGCAACGATCGAACTGTGGATTGGCCGAAGCACTAAAAAGTTTACTAAGGTTAAAGTTGCGGGCGAGACAAACGGACAACCAATCGTCGTAACCCTTACTACAGCAACCCCACCAACTTTTGACAAACTAGAACGACCGGCCGACGCGCGTCCGATTTCTGAGTTATTAACCATTTTACTTGGAGCATCGGTAATGCCAAGCGATCTCGAGGACACCGCGGCAGCAGAATTCATGTACTAAACATTGATGGTGGTTTTATAGCCGAACGCCGCCTCGTGCGGCGTTCGTGGGGTATACTTACACGTAGATATGATCAAACAGTTTATTACGAATCGGCTCGAAGCGAGGGCGAAACGTCTGCTTGCCAAACACAAGCCAAAAATTGTCGCGGTCACTGGTAGTGCTGGTAAAACGAGTACAAAGATTGCCATCGCAACCGTACTCAGCGAAAAATACCGCGTACTTGCTCATTATGGCAGCTACAACACACCTATCGCATTACCGCTTGCCATTTTTAATATTCGGCTCCCTTTAAAACTACGTAACCCATTTTCGTGGTTCAAGGTATTTCATGCCATGTCTCGGCAGATCCGCAAACCGTATCCTTACGACGTTCTCGTGTTAGAACTTGGTGCTGACCGGCCTGGCGACATTGAGTATTTCAAAAAGTATGTTCATCCCGATATCGCGGTCGTAACGGCGGTTGCCGAGGAGCACATGGCCTCTTTTAAAACAATGGATGCGGTCGCCAAAGAAGAGCTGGCGGTTACGACATTCTCGAATCTCTCGCTTATAAACCGTGACGACATCGACACGAACTATTCAAAATATGTACCAAAAGGTATTAGCCTCGACACGTATGGCACGAGCGGTGTTGCTGAGTATCGTTTTATCAGCGACGATTATACTCCCGGCAAGGGTTTTACGGGCACATTTATATCACCTGAATTCAAAGAGATTAAAGCAACGCTCGGCGTGGTGGGTGAGCACAACATTCGTACTGCGGTGGCGGCTGGCGCGGTTGGTATAAAAATGGGGCTTACCGCCAAGCAGGTAGCGAGCGGGCTTCAAAAGA
>DATLJN010000037.1:0-28629 GCA_035538835.1 Magnetospirillaceae bacterium | reverse complement strand
CAAAACTCATCGCCACATAATCGAAGTCGCGGGTAGCGCCAAAAGCGATATCGCGTACATCCTTTTCGGTCAAAATATCGCCGCCAAAATCGGTATCTGGCACATTGAGTCCCTTGCGCTTAAGAAGCATGCCGTCGTTTTCGATGCGAACCGTCAAACGTTCATCAGCCACGTGCGTTACCTGGCTACGTACCTTACCGTCAAATAAATACAGACGCTCGCCGATCTGCATTTTTGCCGCCAGATTGTACTGCACAGGCAACTCTTTTTGTGTAATATCGAACGGCTTGTCGTACACCAGGGTTAGGGTATCGCCAGTTTTTACCTCGTATACACCGTCAAAATCGCCCAACCTAATTTTTGGCCCTTGCAAGTCCTGAATAATTGCCACCGGCTTACCCACTTCTTTGCTCGCCTGGCGAATCCACGGAATTTGACGATCGCGTTCTTCGTAGGTGCCGTGGCTAAAGTTGAGCCGAAAGCCATTCACGCCTGACTTAACCATTTCGAGAATCATCTCGTAGGTGTCGGTAGCTGGCCCGACAGTTGCTATAATTTTGGCGCGTTTAAAGACTTTGGGACTACTCATGATAATGCCATAGCTTATCAAACGATCCCAGGTTTGTCGAAGGTGCATGTACTATAATAAAAACATCCTTCTTACCCATCCCATCAGCGCACGCTGACACAGCAAGACAAACGCGGGGTGCGCAGTGACGCCCCGTTTTTCTTACGCTCATAATTTTGAAACTTTGAAAGATTGACATCTATTACACAAGAGGAATATAATTATGTCAATCCTTCTTTACCACCCCTCTAGCCCTAGGCTGGAGGCCAAGCAAGTTAGGACGGCCTTTTCCATGAAACTCCGTCGAAAGAGCGTAGCCTTCACGGGTGATCAAACCCGCGACGGTGTGGTTGTTCAGACCGCGTTTGCGCACATGACCGGCTCGAGTAACGACGACCCGATTGTGGGTACGGTGCTGCTCGGAGAAGCGATCAAAGCTGTTCAGGAAACACCTGACGGGGAAGATCCAACCGTGCCGGCTCGCATTCCTGCGCCCCGCGAAGAACCCTCCACCCAGAGTGCCGGTCCGACCGGCCACCCTAATCGTCCGGATCCGTCCGACGCCAGGCTCGAAGTGTGGATACTCGTCGAACGGGCCCAGGGCGGCGACACCGAAGCCTTTGGTCTGATCTACGACCGCTACGTCGACACTATCTTCCGGTTTATCTACTTCCGGGTGGGCAACCGCCCGCTGGCAGAGGACCTGACGAGTGACACGTTCCTGCGAGCGCTCAAGCGAATCAGCAGCTTCACCTGGCAGGGCCGAGATCTCGGCGCCTGGCTGGTGACGATCGCGCGCAACCTCGTCGCTGATCACTTCAAGTCTGGTCGCTACCGACTCGAGGTGACCACCGGCGACGTGCTCGACGCTGACCGCGAAGACCGGGGACCGGAAGGCTCCCCCGAGGCTGCGGTGGTGGATCACATCACCAATGTCGCGCTTCTCACGGCGGTCAAGCAGCTCAATCCGGAGCAGCAGGAATGCATCGTGCTGCGGTTCCTCCAGGGCTTCTCGGTCGCCGAGACCGCGCAGGCTATGGGCAAGAACGAAGGCGCGATCAAGGCGCTGCAATACCGCGCCGTGAGAGCACTCGCTCGGCTTCTGCCGGAGGGGTTCCAGCCTTAGTATTATTCGCCTGCGGGGGCGAAGAGGGGCCGGCCTTAAGAAGGATGAGGGGTGCGTGTGAACTTACACGCACCTCCTTCTCCAAGTTAACGCACCACATACGTGGTGTTTTTTGTTACTCAATATCCAAGCGTTTTTCGAGTTGCATGATTGGACCGTACCAACCTTGTTCCAATACGAACGCTTGGAATTTGCGATCGAGTCCAAACATTACTGCTATGCCCACAACTATAAATAGCAAGCCAATCGTGCGCCGGAACCAGCCTTTGGGGTTGCTGAGCCAGCCGAGCTTGCGTGCCAAACCCTGACCGACAATCGCTACTAAAAGCAAAACTGCAGACAAACCGGCAGCGTAAGCCATCAAATATAATAAGCCCTGGCCAAACGAAGCCGGCAACACCGCCGCCACAATCAACGCATATGTCGGGCTGCAACTGCTAAAAACAGGCCCGAGCGCCGCACCGAGCAGCACGTCGTGCGCCAGACCTTTTTTGCCGTAAGATGCACCAAGCAGCTTGTTAGTTTTAACGTTAAGGCCAGTGACGACCATCAATTTTTCCCAAGCGACAGGAAATAAAAGATTGAGTCCAAACAATAGGACGATCCCGCCCGCTACAATATTCCACACTTCTTGCGGCACACCCAAGAGCGCAGTTGTTGTCTTAAGTAACAGCGTAAAAATTACTACAGATGCCGCGAGGCTGGCGGTGACAATAAGCGGCCTGAACCATGCTTTGCGCTTGCGATCATCTGCTGCCACCGAACCGCCGACAATAACCGGCAGCAGCGGCAAAATGCACGGCGCGGCAACAGTGAGCACGCCGGCAATAAATGATAAAATGAGTAATTCCATTACAGCATATTCTCGATAAGCGACGCGAGCGTCGGGTTATCGTAGGCGACAAATTTTTGCAGCGAGTTACCGTTGTCGTCAATTTTTACCATCGTCGTTTGCAGCTGCACGCCGTACTTTTGACGCAGGCTTTGGTTGGTGTCGTAATCGACTTTAAAGATCGTTACATTGTCGGGCAGCGGACCAGCGGTAATTTGCCCATCGAGCTGACGGCATTGCGGACACCATGCAGCGTAAAAGAACAGAATTTTGGTGCCTTTTGTAGCGGCGACCGCTTCGGGACTGTAGATTTTGTAGGCGCCGGGCGTTTTTTGTTCGGCCGGCGGCTCAGGTTCTGGCACCGGATTTGTATCTTCAACGACACCTTGCATAATAGGCACATTAGCCGGTTTGTCACGCATTAACAAAAAAGCAAAACCAGCAGCAATTACCAAGGTAATCACCATAGCCACAACCAAAAGCTTTTTATTCATATAGTTATTGTAGCACCTTAAAATACCTTTACCTCACCCCTGATTTGTGCTATAGTTTTGAACTGTCAGCCACATTAACGGCCCCGTCGTCCAGCGGTTAAGACACCGGGTTTTCATCCCGGCAACCGGAGTTCGACTCTCCGCGGGGTCACCAGTACGAAAATTACTCTGCAACAGAGGTAGAAAGTTCCAGGAAATATCGCCTGGAACTTTTTATTTCGTCCTCTACCTCTGTTATTTTGGTGTTCCATTCCCGGCAGGCGGCCATTGACACATCCTTGAACACTTATTGGTATCATAAGACAATGAATAGTTTGAATGAACAACGGGCGCAAATAGTCACCCAGCAGCTTTTTGGCCTGAAGCCTGATGATACTACACCGACCAATGACTTTAATGTCAGCCCTGAATATACACTCATAACACACCTGCCGGAGGGCATTAATAATTCTATCAATGCCATTGTTGACGAGCTGAAGACACGTTTTCCAGAACATTACTACTACGCTCCTAGTCAATATCATTTAACTGTAGTTCCCATTCCTCATAGCATGGATCCTGCGCAAATCACTGAAGCTATAGCGCCGGTTTTAAGCGGCTGGCGTTTGCCAATACATGCACGCGGAGTAGTGGCAAATCGCCTTCAGGCTGGTGTAGTGCTATATCCTGAAGAAGAAACCCTTATCCCCCAAAGATTGAAGCTTAGGGCCGCATTAGGTATTCCTGAGCAGGCATACACGACACATAACCCGGTATGGGAAGAATTGCTATGGTCGAACTTTATGCGTTTTACCACTAAACCTGAAGAAGAGTTGCTGGCACTCCTCCGTGCCTACGTCAATCAAGATTTGGGTAATTTCGTATTGAGCAGCTACGAACTCTACGAAGTTTCGACCAAGACACTTGACCCAGCATCTAGCAAGCTCCTTCACATCTTTGATGCCTAGCCACTATCATTAAAGTCGTCTATGTTCAGCTCTTCGAGCTTTTGGCTTACTCGCACTAAGCTCGGCCATAAGGTGTTCCAGAAATCACCCCGCAGGTTCACCAAGTTGAATAAATCATATTTTCTGGAACACTTTCAGATAGCAAAAAGCTCCGCCATTCATGCGGAGCTTTTTGCTATCCTGATTCACCCCTGTTCAGTGTTTCGATTCCCTTTAGGCTACAAGGGGGCATCGATTGTTGATTAAATAGACCACTTATGTTATAAAAGATAAAAAGAACAACCTGTTCAAAAGATATTGTTTCATGTACCATAAACGTAATGGTTAAAAAAGAAGAGACGAACGACATCGTTCAAAACCTCTATTCAGCTTTGGCTGAAGTGGGCATAGATAAGGTTTTTTGCAAGCAAGATGTCACTACACAAAATTCACTGCTAGAGCGCGGTGATATTTGGGTGTCGCTCAGTGAACATACAAAGAAAACCTTTGAACGAGATATCGTCTGTCTGATTGAAGCAAAGCATAAAAAATGCGTAATTGGTGATGCCGAATGGCAAGATGCTATGCGTCAAGGCAAAAGCAAGGCGGCCAAACAAAACCTACCCTACTACGTGGTAACTAACTGCAAGGATCTTGTACGATTCTATAATGCTGCGAACGATGAAGAGGTCGCTCTCGATGGTATGGCTATAACAAAGCTCCAACCTATAAAAATATTGATCAAAGCACTCGCTCAAATTAGCGAAAATAACTCAGATATCAAGGATAAAATTGAAGTAAGCAGCAGCTCTAGAACAGAGAGTGATTTTCGAAAGTCTCTTTATAGGCTTAAGGAAATTTACCGAGCTTGTGCAATTAAGGACTCCGAAGATAAAATCAACACAACCGTCAGCTTTATCATCTTAAAATATATAGCAGAAATGGAGCAGGAAGAAAGGCATTTCATAGGCCCAGTAAAGCTTTGGAATGACTACGGCCCTAACTTTAAGTCTGATATAAGTGGTTTCATCAGCGATATTAGTAACCCTGAATACGGTACGTTCTACACTGATTTCCATGACATGATAGAAATTTCCGGTCGGCTCACTAACAACTATTATGCAAAAATACATGCCGAGCTAGACAAGTACCACTTCCACGGATGTGGCTTCGATATCTACGGGGCGATATATGAAGAGTTTGCGTCCAAGAAAGAAAAGAAGGAATTCGGCGAGTACTACACACGAAGACACATAACCAAAGTCATCTCTGAGCTTCTGTTGAAAAATGAACTTTATCCCAGGGACATTAAAATCTGCGACCCCGCTTGTGGTACGCCTTCGAGAAGCGTCAGCATCAGGCTTGGATACTTGTCGGCGAGGTGATCCATCAGAATATTGCCAAGATGGACGCCCACCTCAGCTTCTTCTAGATGAACAACTCCGTCTCGTTTTACCCCTTTGGGTGTTGGTGGACGACGACTAGTCATCGGACCCTGCCCCCGTTTCTTGCGTCGTGCCGAGTCTGAGCCGACTTCATTTGGCTTAAGGTCACGGCGAGTAGCGAGTAGTCTGCGCGGCCTCGACCAACGAGTGTGCGTAAGCGTTCTCGCCGCTCATCGCTGCCCGCGCTGTCGTCGTCATTGAGTGCGACCGCGAGAGGCAGTGCCTCTGTGAGCAACTGTGCGAGGAGTGCGACGGCATCGCCGTGCTGAGGTGTATCCACCTCCTCGACCTCATCGAGAACCAGCGCGAACTCTTCGAGAAATGCGATCTTCGCGGCGGCGATGGCCTCGTGCTTTTCCTCGAGGAGTTCCAGCATCCGTTTGGCGGGTTTCTTCATGAAGGTGTGCTGGCCGTAGACCAGCCGAAGCAGTCCTGTGTTCGACGGGGCGTTGTAATTGAGTGTCCTCTTGATCTCCGTGGCCGTCATAACTTCCAGCGCCCAGATCTCGGCCAGGCCGAGTGCTTCGGGTGGAAGTGTCGACAGCTCGATGACTTCCCAGCCGTTGACATGGAAGAAGATCGCTGACCGCACCCACAGCTCTCCCGGTGGGGTGATTTCTCCGACGAGTATCCGCCAGGAGGTGGCCGGAGTGGCCTTTGTAAAGAGCGTGAATCGTTGGATGTTTTCTCGCGGTAACCGCCGCAGCCTATCGATGCACTGCGACAAGGTACCGCGGAAAGATTCGGACATCCCGTCCTCCCATTTCCAATAGCGACCAATGGGATATTATTATATAATAGGACTATCAATAAACAAACATCCAAATAATGCTTAAGTCGGTTATTATAGATGTATGGACACCGCTAGGCGACCATCACCAATCTCTCCTCGTCCGCCACAAAATTGGCGGGTATGGCTCATTGTTTCCCTGGCACTATTACTTGGTATCGTTGTCGGGCTTGTTGTTTGGCGAGCGCTGCTCACCCCTATAAAGACAACGGTCGTTGTGCCGACAAAATCAACCGAGAGGCCCACCCTCACAGCCGAAACAGTGCTGAGCGGCTACGATCATATTTGGGATATTGCCTTTTTACCCAGTAAAGAGATGATTTTTACCGAGCGCAAGGGGGCGGTGCATATTGTGCAGAACGGTAATGCACGCAAGCTTATTGATATCCCCGATGTTTTGGGGCAAGGCGAGGGTGGTCTACTGGGCGTCGCAGTTGACCCGGCGTTTGCCGAAAATCACTATATTTATACTTGTTTTAACAGCAACAAAAGCGGCCCGCGCGATGTACGTTTGGCACGCTGGAGTCTTAATGCTGAACTAACAAGTTTGGGCGAGCGCAAAGATATAATAACGGGCATGCCAGCCGCAAATTCGGGCCGACATTCGGGCTGCCGCGCTAAGTTTGGGCCAGACGGTTATTTGTACGTTGGTACTGGCGATGCCGCTCAGGGTGATGCAGGTATTGATCACAAAAACTTGGGCGGCAAAGTACTACGGATCGACCGCGATGGCAATCCTGCGCCGGGTAATTTAGGTGGCGATTTTGATCCGCGGATATTCTCGTTTGGCCACCGCAACGTGCAGGGTATAGCATTTTTTGACACCCCGCAAAATGGCGCGATTGGCATTACCGTTGAGCACGGCAGCACAGTGGATGACGAAATAAACCTGCTTGTAAAAGGTAACTTTGGCTGGGCGCCGGCTGCCAGCGGGTACGATGAAACAAACGTGCCGATGACCGATAAGACCCGGTATCCTGATGCGATCGAGGCCATTTGGAGTTCGGGGTCACCAACAATTGCACCGTCAGGTGCCACGTTCCTGCGCGGCGAGCAGTGGAAGGGGTGGGAAGGCTCACTGGCGATGGCCGTGCTCAAAGGCAAACACCTAAAAATCATGACGATCAATGATAAAAACCAAATCACCAGCACCGAAGATTTGTTCTCGCAGCAGTTCGGCCGACTACGCACCGCAGTACAAGGCCCCGACGGTAACTTATACATCAGCACCGATAACGGAGGTGATGATCAGATTATTCGCGTCACACCGCGCTAGCTGATATAATTTATAAGCGTAAGCAAGAAAAAAGAAAGGAAACACCAATGCAAGACGACAACAACAAAGCTTGGGACGAAGCCGCCGACAAAGCGAACGACATGGGCCAACAGGCCGGACAAGCCGCTGGCGACGCTGTGGATGCAACCAAAGAAGCCGCCGAAAAAGTCGGCGAAGTAGCAGGCGACATGGCCGAAAAAGCTGGTGACGCCGTAGAGGCCGCTGGCGAAAAAGCCGAGGAAGTAGCCGAAGCTGCCGGCGAAAAAGTCGAGGAAGCCAAGGACAACTGGGGCAAATAACCCCGCGCGTTTTGTGCACAGAGAACCGGCCACCACGGCCGGTTTTTCTTTATATAACGGGTAAATCTTGGTATAATCCATCTGATGAACGCCCAAGAAATACGCCGAGCTTATATAAAATTTTTTGAAGACCGTAAACATAAAGTTATCCCACGGGCACTTTTGATGCCGCAAAACGACCCGACGACGCTATTTACCGGGAGTGGTATGCAACCACTCGTGCCGTATCTACTCGGTGAAGAGCACCCCAGTGGTACGCGTTTAGTTGATAGCCAAACCTGCTTACGCGCTCAGGATATCGAAGAAGTCGGCGATAATCGCCACACGACGTTTTTTGAAATGCTCGGCAACTGGAGTCTTGGCGACTATTTTAAAAAGGAGCAAATCCCCTGGTTTTGGGAATTTTTGATCAAAGAAATTAAGCTCGACCCGCAGCGTATCTATGTGACGTGTTTTATTGGCGATGAAGCCGCAGGCGTACCCAAGGACACCGAAAGCGCCGAGATTTGGGCTGATATTTTTAAACAAGTTGGCATTGATGCTAAACAAGTTGATATTGGCAGCGAAGAAGACGGCGCCAAAATCGGCACGCAAGATGGCCGGATATTCTTTTATAGTGATAAAAACTGGTGGTCGCGTGCTGGCGCCGCAAAAAACATGCCGGTTGGCGAACCAGGCGGCCCCACAACTGAAATGTTCTATCTATTCCCTAGCGTCGCGCATAACCCAGAATATGGCGAAAAATGCCATGTTAACTGTGACTGCGGCCGCTATGTCGAACTCGGCAACAGCGTGTTTATGGCCTATGTTAAAAAGGCTGACGGCGTGGCAAAATTACCCAAAAAGAATGTTGACTACGGCGGCGGCCTCGAGCGCATTGCAATGGCAGTCATCGACAGCCCGGATGTATTTAAGATTAGCCTTTTGTGGCCGATTGTCGAAAAGCTCGAAGCTTTGAGCGGCAAAAAATACGACAGCCACACTAATGCCATGCGCGTCATTGCCGACCATTTGCGGGGTGCGACATTTTTGGCGGTTGACGGCGTAACACCAAGTAATAAGGAACAAGGCTATGTGATGCGCCGGCTGATGCGCCGCGCAATGGTAAAGGCATTTGAGCTAGGTATCGAACAGAATTTTTTAGAAGAAGTCGTACCCGTCATTATCGGTTTGTATGAAGACGATTTTCCAGAAGTTTTAGAACACAGGCAAAAAGTTGTAGGTATTTTAGTTAAAGAAGAAAAGGCGTTTCGCCAAACTTTGCGTGGCGGGAAGAGGCAACTTGAGAAAATGCAAAAAGAAGGGCTAAGTTTGACTGGGATTGACCTTTTTAGATTGTACGATACTCACGGTTACCCGAAGGAACTTGCCTTAGAAATGGCCGAAAATATAGGGATGGATATCCATAGTAACGGGAATTTAAACCTAGCTTTTGAGCAGAAAATGCAAGAACAGCGCGCCCGCTCCCAAACCGCCGCCAAGGGCACCTTTAAAGGCGGACTCGGTGGCCACACAATGCAGCACAAAAAGTACCACACTGCCACGCACTTAATGTACCAAGCTTTGCGCGATGTGTTAGGTAAACAGGTCATTCAGCGCGGCAGCAACATCACCGAAGAACGCCTGCGATTCGATTTTAGTCACGACCAAAAAGTTACGCCAGAACAGATCAAACAAGTTGAAGCTATTGTAAACGAGCAAATCGCTAGCGACCTCAAAGTTAGTTGGGCCGAATATCCAACATCCGAAGCCACTGGTAAGTTAGGCGCACTCGGCCAGTTTGGTGATCGCTACGGCGACACGGTTAAAGTCTACAAAATGATCGCAGCTGGCGCCGAAAAACCATTTAGTTTTGAGATCTGCGGTGGTCCGCACGTTGACCATACCGCGCAACTTGCAGAGGGCGGCAAAAAGTTCAAAATTCTCAAAGAAGAAGCTAGTTCCGCAGGCGTGCGACGTATAAAAGCAGCACTTGTGTAAATAAAAAGAAGCCGGACACCCGGCTTCTTTTTTTCAGCGGGTATCCGGCGGCGTTTTACCGGACAAAAACCATAACGGCGAGCCCAATGAAGCCCGGAACCGCTACCGTGCCACCGGTTGCGATTGCCGTAATCAGGGCTCGACCTTCTTGAGGGTCTTGGTGGATGTGGTCCGGCTGGTCGCATTTTGCGCAGGCTACTCGCGGGCTGAGCGCGACCTGCACGATGCCCAGCACTGCGATCATCGACCCGGCGCCGACAGCAGTAAGGTAGGCGGTGATGTGGGCCGCATACCAGGCAGCCTGCATAGCGCCGGCAAAGAACGCCAGGGCGTATCCGGCCAACACCGCGACCACTCGCGCAGGCATAAGCCAGCGTGGTGTCGGGGGTGCGGTCGCCTGTGGTTTCACGGAGACCTCCGTATGGTAGGTAATAGTCCTGATCGTTTATACCACAATATTCGTAAAAATGAAGAAGCCGGGAGCGATGTGCTCGACCGGCTGTTCCCGAAAAGTATGAGCGACGGGCAGAGGTGCGATATGGCGCACATGCCCGTCGTGCGATCTTGGTGGGCGGGGTGGGGTTACGACACGAGTGCCGAAAAGAAATCCCCAATGCCCCTACCGATGTCCGCCAGAGTCCTCCCGAGAGTCTTCACAATCTCGGCTGACTCTTTGGGGCGAAATGCGATCATGTAAACAAGAAACGCAACCCCGGCAATCGGCAGTGCTTTTTTGAAGAAGTTCTTCATGTTTCACCTCAATTCGTAACTCGGGTGATTTATTTGTAACACACTTAGCATCGTCCGGTAAACGGTTAGCGAGTTTTACTGATCTGTAAGCTCGGGTATAATAGGGACATGGCTCATCTTACCGCCGATATTCTTATTGCTGCTTTTAACGAAGAAAACATGATTGCTCACACGTTGGCTGGCCTTGCAAATCAACAGTTTGCACTGGGTCAACACTTTAAAGTACATGTTGTTGCCAACGGCTGTATCGATAATACGGTGGTCAATGCTAGGCGCGCCATTGCCGAACTGACACCACATGCTAATCTCGAGTTTACGCTGCACGAACTCCCAAAGCCCCACAAAATGGAGGCGCTGCAATACGGGTTGCAACAAGCGACTTCCGATATTGTGTTCTGCGTTGATGCCGATGCGATTTTAGACGAAAATTGTATCGCTGCTACCTTGCTGGAACTCAAAGACCCAAAGGTGATGGTTGCCGGTCCGCGGGCATTTGTGACCATCCCCAAAAATCGCAAAGATACGCTGCTTGGGCACATGCAGCAGCTATTTAATATCCGCCGCGACGTGTACGAGGGATTGCGGCCGATGGGTCGTATGATCGCCTATCGCCGTGCGCTTTTTGCTGAGTATCCAAAAAATATTGCCGGCGATGATACGTGGGTGGCGTTTGTCGCCGCCGACAGATATGGGTGGGATTCGGTGCGCGTGGCACAGGGCGCGACTGCAGCCGGATATGGTCCGCAAAACTGGATTGATTATCTCAAACAAGATTCGCGGTTTAAGCAGGTCGCCTTGCAACTTTTGGCCCAGTTCCCGGAATTTAAGAGAGTGTGCGATGAAGAGCGTGCTATGATTTTGGCCCGCGAAAAAGAACTTTGGCCTCAATTCCTGAGCCGGCTTAAAAAAGAGGGGATCCCCGCGGAATACGTCAAATACATGCATTTTTGGGAGCAAATGTGCCTAGAAAACAACCAATTTATTCCCGAGCAACTCATTAGCACGGATGGCCGTTGGGAACCCATCCGCACCACTAAGAGCCACTCTTAACGCTTGTGTTATACTTAACCAGAGATGATTCTCGATAAAATCAAACAAGTTTTGCCCAAACCAGACGGGGGCGACCAGCATTTGGTTGCGCTCGATATCGGTACGGAATACGTTAAAGCGCTCATCGCCAAAGTAGACGGCGATGATCTGCATATTGTTGGTGTCGGCCGCGAGCATCAAGGTCTCAGCGATATGCACTCTGGTGCGATTGCTGATATTGGCGCCGTGGTCCGCAACTGCGAGGCGGCCTTAAACGACGCTGAACAACAAGCTGGCATTCAGGCTAAAAAAGTGGTCATCGGCATTGCCGGCGAACTTGTTAAGGGTATGACCAGCACAATCCGTTACAAACGCCCACAGCCCGATGTGCCGCTTGACCTTAAAGAAATGGAATTTATCATCGAAAAGGTGCAGGAGCGCGCCCACGCCAAAGCCCAAAAACAGATCGGCTGGGAGACAGGCAACGATGACGTCGAGATTAAGTTGGTTAACAGCGCGATTGTCAGCATTCATATTGATGGCTATAAAGTGAGCAATCCGATTGGGTTCCAGGGCAAAGATATTGCCATCCAAATTTATACGGCGTTTGCGCCGATGGTGCATATTGGGGCGCTCGAACGCACTGCACAGGAGCTTGATTTAGATCTCATTGCCGTCGCAGCCGAGCCGTTTGCGGTGAGCCGTAGTGTGCTTGGCACCGATGCCAGCAGTACGTTCACCGCTGTGTTGGCTGACATTGGCGGCGGGACTACCGATATTGCCGTTGTAAATGACGGCGGGGTTGAAGGCACTAAAATGTTCGGCATTGGCGGACGCAGTTTTACGCGCACCATCGCCAGCGACATGGATCTTAGCTTTGTTGATGCCGAAAAGTTAAAATTGAACATGAATCACGATAACCTCAAAAAAGAGGTGCGCGAAAAGTTAAGTAAGGCCGTTGATAAAACCCTGGATGTATGGATTAACGGCGTCGAGCTGGCGCTCAGCGAATTTGATGCAGTTGATCACTTGCCAAATAAGATTTTGCTCTGTGGCGGCGGCGCGAGTCTCACAAAATTAGTTGATATGCTCGAATCCGACGACTGGTACAAAAGCCTGCCATTTACGCGCAAACCTACGGTAAAACTCATAAACCCGGCTGATGTTGCCGGGATCACCGATTCCACCGGCCAGGCGAACGACCACACATTCATAACCGCAATGGGACTCCTGCGGGTAGGATATGATACGATGATCGGTAGTTCGGACAAAGACAACCTCCGCGAAAAGTTTAACCGGATTTTAAACAGTTAATGAACAAAGATGTTATTTATATTGATATCGAAGACGATATAACCGCGATTATCGGCAAAGTTAAAGACGCGGGCAGTAAAATTGTCGCGCTTGTGCCGCCAAAACGAGCCGGAGTATTACAGAGTTTAGTCAACCTGAAACTGCTCAAAAAGGCGGCTGATGCTGCCGACAAGCGGATAGTCCTTATTACGAGTGACCATTCGCTAACGGCGCTGGCCGCCGGGCTAAAAATGCCGATTGCCAAGAATTTGCAAAGCCGTCCCGAAGTACCCGAAATGACCGCACCTGAGGTAGACGAAGAAGAAGTCATCAATGGTGCCGATCTGCCGGTGGGCGAAGTAGCATCAGCGATGGCTGCTGGGACTGGCACTAAAACGCTCGCCGATACCATGAGTAAACACGTTGACCTAAAAGATGCGCCAAAAGCTTCGGAGCTAGCAACCGAGCCGGTAAAAAAACCGGGTGAATCTTTGGCCAAAAAAATGTCAGGTTTGCAAAGCAAGCTTAAAATTCCAGATTTTACGACCTTTCGGAATAAGTTTTTCTTGTTTGGTGGGATTGGTGTGTTGGTCGTAGGCTTCTTAGTGTGGGCACTTGCGTTTGCGCCGCACGCAACCATTAAAATTAGCGCACAAACCGTTGCGGTAAATGTTGACCAGTCCCTCACGCTCGATCCCAAAACGGCGGCTAGCGATCCGGCAAAGATGATTCTCAAACCGAATGTGCAGCAACTAAAAAAATCGGTAGCAACTACCTTTGAGGCAACGGGTAAAAAAGATATTGGCAACAAAGCCAGTGGCACGATTACTATTACCAATTGCGACAGCAACTCGTCGTTTATCCTTACCGGAGGCACAACATTTACAGCACCTGACGGCCATAAATTTACGAGCAACGCACAGGAAACAATCCCTGGTTTTACAGGATCAGCCTCGGCTTGTCGTAACGGTAGCGGCACACCAGGCACTAAAGAAGTCGCAGTAACCGCCATCGATTTGGGTGACGAATATAATGTTGCCCCCGCGGCCTTTACTATTTCGGGTTTAGGTGGTGATATTTACGCTCGCAGCGGGGCGGCAATGGTGGGTGGCTCACACCAAATGGCCACGGTTGTATCGCAAGAAGATGTCGACAAAGCCAAAGCCCAGATAGTCGAACCGAGCAGCAGTGATATTAAAAACGATCTTAAAAAACAGTTTGTTGGCGACTTTTTGGTAATCGAAGACAGCTTTACGAGCGAACCGAACACGCCAGCTGTCGAACCGGCGGTGGGTCAGCCGGCGCAGCAAGCCAAAATTACGATAGAAACCACCTATTCGTACGTTGGTATTAGCCGCGACGATATTAAAACTATTGCGACCGGCACGGTAAATACCGCGCTCCAGGGCCGTACCGACCAACAAATGTACAGTCTAGGTGATAATAGTGCAACATTCCAATCTTTCCGCAAGCTTGAAGGTGGTACCTTTACGGGCCGTGTTACAACGACTGCCTATATTGGTCCCAAAATTGACACCAAGGCGCTCGCCCAACAAATCACCGGCAAACGCTTTGGCGAGATTCAGACGATCGTTAACCAGATTCCTGGAGTCAACAAAGTTGACATTGATTTGTCACCATTTTGGGTGAACACCGCGCCGAGTGTCGATAAAATTGACATTAGCTTCACGGTGGCCAATGGCTTATAAACAGGTTTTTTTAGGACTCGATGTCGGTGCCAAGCGTATCGGGGTGGCGACCGCTGATTCAATCGCCCGGATCGCCCAACCAATTGCCACCATCGAAGTTGGCCAGAACGAAGTGGGTCAATTGCAAAGCTATATCCACGATTTGGGCGTAACCGACGTGGTTATCGGCCATCCGCGCAATCAATCAGGCCTTGTGACCGCGCAAACTGTTGCCGTCCAACACTTTATTGCCAGCGCACTTACAGATACCGAAACATATAAGCTGCACTGGCAAGACGAGTCCGTTACCTCAGTGATTGCCGAAGAGCGCCTTAAAGCGCGCAAAAAACCATACACTAAGCTTGATATCGACGCCGAGGCGGCTGCGATTATCTTGCAAGACTATTTGGAGGCATCATGGACGGCATAAAACCTCGTCAACCAAAAAACAAACCCGCGCTTACTCTGCGCGCAGCTCAGCCGCCAGAGGCGACGACAGCCGAAGCGCCGCCTGTGGCGGGCCTGATGCTGCCGTTTCATAAACCGCGACGTTGGCCTTGGGTGGTTGCTGGTGTTGTGTTTGTAGTAGTGCTTTTTGTTGCAGGGGCATTTTTGTGGTATCAAGATGCGCTCAAGCCGCGGTCTAGCAGCGAAGCGCCGGTGACGGTTAAAATCGAAGAAGGCGCAAGTATCGACCAAGTCGCCCGCGAACTCGAGCAAAAATCCGTCATAAAAAGTAGTCTGGCATTTGGGATTTACGTCAAGCTTAGCAATAAGACCGGTATTAAAACGGGCACGTATACGCTCGCGCCAAACCAATCGGTAGGTGAGATCGTTAATTGGCTTAATGAGGGCCGGGTGAGTACTCGTAAAGTTACTATTTTACCCGGCCAAACGCTTAAACAGATCCGAGCCTCATTTATTGCCGACGGATTTAGCGAAACGTCTGTCGATGCGGCCCTGAACAAAACCTACGACCATCCCTTATTTGCCGATAAACCAGCCGGCACCACGCTGGAAGGCTATATTTTTCCCGAAACTTATTTTGTCACCAGCGACTCAACACCCGAACAATTGCTTATACGCACTTTTGACGAATTCGAGAAACGTATCGAGACCGAAGGTCTGAGGGTTAAACTTGCAGCCCGGGGGTTTAGTTTGTTCCAGGGAGTGACACTGGCGTCGATTGTTGCCCGCGAAGTCACAAACAGCCGTGACCAATATCAAGTGGCGCAAGTATTCGAGACGCGGCTTGAACTGGGCATGATGCTTGGCTCGGACGTTACCTACCACTATGCAGCTGAGCTGCTCGGGATAGAGCCCGCGGTTAACATTGATTCTCCTTATAACACGCGCATCCACACCGGTTTGCCGCCTGGCCCAATCGCCAATTTTAATCTTGGAGCTTTGCAGGCTGTTGCCGAACCAGCAACTGGCGATTACCTCTTTTTTGTGGCTGGCGACGACGGTGTCACCCATTTTTCTCACACCTTTGAAGAACATCAACAGAATATCCAAGAATTCTGCAAAAAGCTCTGCTTAGAGGCGTAGGTAACGGGGGTGTGGTGACTGTTTACACCATAAACAATATATTGACACAACGGCCTTACTTCCCTACAATAAATAACAAGCACTTTTGGGAGTGGGTCTTGCCCGTCACAAAGTGTCCTTCCCCGTCGTGTCGCACGAGATGCTAGCACAAAAGTAATAGCATAACGGTCGACACTCTCTGTTCCATAAAAACATACATGGAAGAAAGACACGACTGGAAGCTATGGATTCCCCGGTAACGGGTCGTCCGGAGATGTATATTAGTACCAAATCGCATCAGGGTTTTTCCCTGAATAAATCGGTTAACGTGACCTCAACAGGCCAAGCGTTGTCTGATATTGCGGCTCAAAACGCTGCCAAAATCCGTAACCGGACAAAGCGGCTTAACCTTGCTTTAATTGGTTCCCACGTCGCTGTCGTCCTGGGAATTTTAGGCGTGGTTGTTTTAGGATATCGGCAACCTGTTGAAGCCTCTAATTCGCAGGTGACAAGCTCGATTCTCGACCAAGAAACCACCTCTGTTGACCAAATTGCCGCCGCTAACGTTGCTTCGAGCGTTGCACAAACTCTCGACCTGTCTGTTCAAGATAACGTCCAAAACTTGGCCGTCTCTTTGAATGCCAAGACAGAACTCGCCCAGACCACAACAACTTTTATTAGTAAACCGCAAATTGTCCAACAAGACACGGGCCGCCGTGGGGTCGTTGGATATATTGCTGTTGGTGGCGACTCGGTACAAACCGTGGCGCAGAAGTTTGGCATATCCGAAGATACAATCCGTTGGGCAAACACTCTGACCTCTGACAGCCTTGCTCCAGGTAAAGTCTTGCAGATTCCTGGTGTAACTGGCGTTGTATATACCGTAAAAGCGGGTGATACAGCAGCAACTCTGGCTACAAAGTACAAGGCCGACGCCGAGCGTATTTTAAGCTATAACGATCTCGAAGTCAGTGGCCTGCAACCTGGCCAGCGCATCGTCATCCCTGATGGTATTCTGCCCGAAAACGAACGCCCGGGTTACCGCCCGGCTGCCAGTTCTTATAATGGCGGCGTCACCGTTGGTGGCCGCATTGGTAGCTATGCCGGTAACGGATATGTACGCGGCTATTGTACCGCCTATGCCTATGACCGCCGCGCTCAATTAGGCCGACCAATCGGTGGTAACTGGGGTAACGCAGCGACGTGGGCGAGTTATGCTCGTGCTGATGGTTTTGAAGTCAACAAAACACCTCGTGCGGGCGCCGTGTTCCAGCAGGGTGGTGGTTGGAGCGGTCTCGGTCACGTCGGTGTTGTCGAACGCGTCAACGACGATGGCAGCATTAACGTATCCGAAATGAACTATGCCGGATGGAACGTTATTTCGAGTCGTACTATACCCGCCAGCCAAGTTGGTGCTTACAACTACATCCACGACCGACAATAAACCTCTGCTATCTGGTATAATACGTACCAGCATGTTCGTCGATAAAGTTATTGTGCAAGTAAAAGCCGGCCGTGGTGGCGACGGAGCGGTTAGTTTTAGGCACGAAATTTACGTCGATAAAGGTGGTCCCGACGGTGGTGACGGCGGCCGCGGCGGTAATGTTATCTTTATAGTCGACCCCAACGAAAACACCTTAGTCCACTTCCGCTATAAACAAGAACTCTTTGCCGAAGACGGCACGGCTGGCTCCAAGCGTAAGCGTCACGGCAAAAATGGCGCCGACCTCACGGTAAAAGTCCCTGTTGGCACGCAGGTATTTGAAGGTGACGAACTTGTCGCCGACCTTACGGTTATTGGCCAAACGGCTGTTATTGCTCGCGGTGGCGATGGCGGTTTTGGGAATGCTCACTTTAAATCATCGACTCGTCAGGTGCCTCGTGTTGCCGAAGTTGGCGAACAGGGTGACGAAAAAACATTAACCCTCGAACTAAAACTCCTAGCTGATGTTGGGTTAGTCGGTTTCCCGAATGCCGGTAAATCAACCTTTTTATCAGTTGTCAGCAACGCCCGCCCCGAGATTGGTGACTATCCGTTCACGACGCTCACCCCCAATCTTGGCGTGGCCGATATTGATGACTCTAGTTTGCTCATCGCCGATATTCCGGGATTAATCGAAGGTGCAAGCGAAGGCAAAGGCCTTGGTGATGCGTTTTTGCGTCATATCGAGCGTACCTCGGTGCTTGTTCACCTTATTGACGTTTATGAAAAAGACGTTGATAAAGCATATCAGACTATCGCGGCCGAACTTAAGGCACATAGTAAAACACTGGGTAGTCGTCCCCACCTTGTGGCGCTCACTAAAATTGAAGGATTGCCAGAGGACGGTATCGCTCAACAGATCAACCGGCTTAAAAAAGTCGTTCCGGCCAGGACGCCGGTTGTCGCAATTTCGGCTCAAGCTCACATTGGAGTGACCGATCTGCTGCGTACTGTTTACAAAATGGTTGTCGCTGCCCGCAAAAAAGCTGCCAAAAATGAGCTTGGTGTCAGTGATTCCACAACACCGCTTATCACACTCAGCACTAGCCAGGAGGCGATTGCCTGGCGCGTCCAAAAGAAAGACGGCATGTTTGTGGTAAGTGGGACAAAAATAGAAAAATTTGCCGGCCGAACCAACTTTAGTAGCGAACCCGGCCGCCGCCGCTTGCGAGACATTATGCGTAGAATGGGCATCACCCATGAGCTTGACCGTCAAGGTATTAAACATGGCGACACTATTGTTATTGGTAAGCATGGTGGACATCGTTTGACATATGGTCAATTTTAACGATGTAGTATGTAGTTTACAGAGCAGCGTTTAGCGAATATTAGTTGAATTTAATATTTTTGATGTTATAATATTTTCACCACTCCACGAGTCCCTAACTCGTGGCTGAAGAGCAGGAGGCTCTACATGCCCCTCGAAGGCATAATGCAGGGCGCAATCGACCGGAAACGGGCCATCAAACTGGCCGGAGTTACCAAAGCGATCAGCGACCCGGTACGTATGAGGATCATCAGTCTGCTGGCTCAGGCCGACAGAAGAGGTATGAGAGTGTTTGAGATGCAGACGGCCATCGGCTTGTCTCAGCCCACCACCTCCCATCACCTCAAGCTCCTCAAGGAAGCTGGAATGGTAAAACGACAGAGGGTTGGGCGCGCGGTGACTTACCGTCTTGACGCAGGGGCTCTTGCAGCCTTGTTTAAGACCATCACTGCGGCCGCGACCAAAAATAAATAATACCTAACCAGCTAGTGGCCGTAAACGGTGGTGGGGCGACTCACCACCGTTTACAAGAGGTATTGACTTTCTTATGTAATTATAGTAAAATAACTATCAAGCTTAATTATTAGGCTTAGATCCTACATTTGACAAGAGACATTAGCTATGTTGCCGCATGGGCTTTACGTGAGCCTTTACAGCAACATAGCACTAACCCCTATATCACCCCTTGGAAAGGTAGTGTCATGACCGGTCAGTTCACTCCGACAGGTAACGACAACTCCGGCACGATCAACGGCGAGGCCCCTGCGGCTGGCGAGTTCGCTGGCTCCAACGAGTCCACCCTGGTCCTGCAACTGCCCAAGCAGCCCGTCCACAACGATGCCTTCCGGGAAGCCGTCGAGGCAGCCCTGGAGACGGGTAACACCGCGAACTAAGGCTCATAGGGCCACGGACATCCAGCTGGATTCCAGCTACCGTCCTCTCCTGTCGAACACCGCCTGCGCCTCTCGGGGTTCAGGCGGTTTCGTCGTTTATGGGGAGCGGATGCTACACTAAATGGGTGAATAGCTTTTTCTTCTACGACCTCGAGACATCGGGCTTTGACCCGCGCCGCCAACGTATTATGCAGTTTGCCGGCCAGCGCACCGATATGGATTTAAAACCGATCGGCGACCCAATAAACGTATATGTTACCCTTGCCGAAGATGTGTTGCCCGATCCGGGTGCGGTGCTAATTACCGGCATTACCCCGCAAAAAACGCACGAAGAAGGCTATAACGAGGCCGATTTTCTTAAACTTATTCAAGAGCAGGTGTTTACACCAGGCACTATTATCACCGGTTTTAACAGTGTGCGCTTTGACGACGAATTTATGCGGTACACCCTGTACCGCAATTTTTATGACCCCTACGAATGGCAGTGGAAGGATGGTCGCTCGCGCTGGGATATGCTGGATGTTATCCGCATGACCCGCGCCCTACGTCCCGAAGGTATTGAGTGGCCGGTCGATCACGCCGGCCAGCCCACAAACCGGCTAGAACTACTCACGCGCGAAAACGGATTGGATCACGCCAATGCTCACGATGCACTAAGCGACGTGACAGCTTTAATTGCCATTGCGAAACTTATCAAAGATAAACAGCCAAAGTTATTTGAATTTTTGCTCAAGTCCCGGGGTAAACAAGAAGTCGCTCGAATCGTCAATCTAGACGATCCGCAACCATTCGTGTATAGCTCGGGTCGTTACCCCAAGGGCACATTGCATACGACCGTGGCAATCCCGGTTGCGCCAGCTGTGCACCCAGGTACTGTTATTGTGTACGATCTGCGCCACGACCCCACCGAATGGGCTACAAAAAGTGTTGACGAGCTCAAAAAAATCCGCTTTGCGCCATACGAATTACGTCAAACCGAGGGTTTTGTAGCGCTGCCAGCCAAGGAACTCGCTTACAATAAATGTCCGGCTGTCGCGCCGCTCGGCGTATTGGATCAGGCTGCGCAGGATAGAATCGTCCTCGATATAAAGATCGTGCAAGAAAATCTGGCAAAATTCCGCCACACCGATCTTGCCGATAAGTTACGCGAAGTCTTTGCAGCCGACCGAGAATTTCCCAAAAATAAAGACGTCGACGCGCAGTTATATGATAGTTTTATTGGTGACCGCGACAAGCCAAAAATGGCCGCGATACGGGCTGCCAACGCACATGAACTTGCAGATTTTGTACCGGACTTTGCCGATGAGCGCCTCCCCGATCTGTTGTTGCGATACAAAGGTCGTAACTATCAGCAAAGCCTCAGCGAATCAGAACATGAAACTTGGGAGTCTTACCGCGCGGCTCGCTTGCAGGCAGATTTGCCTAAGTTTACTCTTGAGCTACATCGTTACGCTACCACAAACACTAGCGAGCACGACCAATTTTTATTGCAGGAGCTTCAGCTTTGGGCGGAGAGCGTTGCGCCGGCGCCAGATTGAGGCGTTGTCCTTGCGGCGTGTTGTTCGATTCAGCCGCAGGTCTTCAACGGTTGGTAAGCGTATGGTTCGTGTTTGGCGGTACGCGGTATATAGTGCGAGAGCCATCGCAAAACTAAGCCCGGCGATCATAGCGGACGGCGATAACTGCCACGCCGTACCCGGCACCAGCCCGGCAATTACAAAAAGAAGCAGCGCTTCTTGTACGCTGGGTGAAAAGATTACTATAAATAGCGCTGCAACAACGGCAACAGTCATAAATCGCTTCATACCACACCTGAGCCTAAGTTATTGTATAGTCAATCTCAACCATAGCATCAGTTTGATATAAAAACAAGTATAGTGTATAAAACGCTAACGCTTTTTTCTGAACCGTTCCCAGAGCTGTTTAAACCAGTCGATAATGGTTTTGAGGCGTGCGACTAACCATTCGTGGATTTTTTGCGCACTGGCAAATTCGGTTGCTAAAATGGCAAAGCCAACAAAAATTGCCGCCCAGCCCGGGCCGGGTAGTACGAGCATAGCAATACCAGCCAGTACCACAACCCAACCAACAATAAAAACCGTTGGCTTGCGGACAAAATGCGGAGTTTTACGCCAAAACCTTTTCATCTTATGGATCATATTATTTGGAGTATACCTGAGTCACGTGCCGTTTGCACGGCGGCTCGGTGAGTCGCCGTGCAGGCACCTTACGTTTGGGGACATTGGACACAGCCATCGAACTGCAAGACGATCACTCGGATGCCCTGGGCGAAGAATCCGACGCGCCTGCATATTACCCTGATGCCGGCTGTTATAACAACAGGCACGTCGCCGCTACGCGGCAAGATGTAAGGAATATACATCTTGAGCAGGTGTGCCTCGAGCCGCAGCCGAAGCTCGTAGTCGTCGCCTTGCAGCCCGAGGCCCGGTACCATATCGAGTTCAATATCAAGGGCGTAGTGTCGCATGCACGACGATCGGAGGTATTCAAGCTTCAGCATGAGCGCCGTCGCACTTAAAATCGGCTGCAAGGTTTTTAGAGCGCGAGCCATCGTTTCATCGACATCGAACCCAGGCTTTATGGCAAAACTAACTACCTGTCCAGATGAAGTTGTTCGGATACGCGGAGCACTGACACTATTGCCGAGCTGCCGAATGTGCTGTCCAGTGCGGGCGAGATCGTCCACCTCCGGCTCAGATATAAAAAATACGAGATACTGCTGGGTTTTGGGGTCATATCCAATATGACTGACAAGCATCGTGCCTCCCAATGTGTAGGTGCAACTTTATAACAGCATGTTCATGATATTTTCACAATATGTCGATTCAAAAAAAGAAGTAATTAGGGTATAATTGATGCGTTATGGCTGACGCGATTGTGGTACGCGGGGCTCGTGAACACAACCTCAAAAATGTTGACGTTACGATTCCTCGCGATAAATTAGTGGTGATAACCGGGCTTTCGGGTTCCGGCAAATCTTCGCTGGCTTTTGATACCATTTACGCCGAAGGTCAGCGCCGCTATGTTGAGTCGCTTAGCAGCTATGCGCGTCAGTTTTTGGGATTGATGGAAAAGCCGGACGTTGACCAGATTGATGGCTTAAGTCCGGCAATCAGCATCGATCAAAAATCGACGAGTCGCAACCCGCGCAGCACCGTTGCAACCGTGACAGAATTATACGATTATATGCGTTTACTATTTGCCCGTATTGGTGTGCCGCATTGCCCAATTTGTGGCAAACAAGTCACGCGTCGCAGCGTTCAGCAAATCGTTGACGAAATTATGGGGCAACCGGAAGGCTCTCGGCTAATTATTTTAGCGCCAGTTATTGTTGATAAAAAAGGCGAGTTCCACCACATTCCCGAACAATATCAGCGCGGCGGATTCGCGCGTGTGCGGGTAGATGGCATTATGTATGCGCTGGAAGAATTCCCGCAACTCGACCGCCAAAAGAAACACACGATTGAAGTTGTAGTAGACCGAGTTGTGGCAAACACCGAAAACCGTGGCCGTATTGCTCAAAGCACTGAACAGGCAGTGGAAATTGCCGAAGGCGTGGTGCGCGTGGTAAACGCCGATGATACTACCGAAAAGGTATACAGCGAACGCTATGCCTGTAGCGACCATCCCGATGTCGAAATCCCCGAACTCGCGCCGCGATTGTTTAGCTTTAACTCACCGCACGGCGCGTGCCCGGTATGTACTGGTTTGGGGAACCGTTTGGAGGTTGATCCCGAACTTATCGTAAACCCGGCCCTAACCATTGCCGAAGGCGCGATCCGCCCCTGGAATCGCATTCGCATTGACACCTGGTACATGAAGCAAGTTTCGGCGATGGCCGAGGCGAATGGGTTTTCGATTCAGACGCCTGTTAAGGATTTGGCGCCGGAACAGATGCAGAAAGTGCTGTATGGGACAGGCGGCGATAAATATCGCGTGCCTTTGAGCGGCGGCCGCAGTTTTGAAACGACGTTTGAAGGCGTCATCCCCAACCTGGAACGCCGCCACCGCGAAACCGAAAGCGAATTTATCCGCCGCGACATTGAACGCTTTATGCGCGAACGTGCTTGCACGACATGCAAAGGCCAGCGACTCAAGCCCGAAGCTTTGGCGGTGACGGTGCAAAAACTCAATATAATGGATGTGTGTACGCTTGGTGTGAGTGACGCGTTGGAATTGTTCGAGAAGGGTCTGCACTTTACTGAACAAGAAGAATTTATTGCTAAACAAATCTTACGCGAGATTAAAGCACGCCTGAGCTTTTTGGATGACGTTGGTTTGGGATATATCGAACTTGCTCGTGCGGCAAACACCCTAAGCGGCGGGGAAGCACAGCGTATTCGACTGGCCACCCAAATTGGTTCTGGCCTGCAAGGTGTGCTGTATGTACTTGACGAACCGTCGATTGGTCTGCACCAAAAAGACAATGACCGGTTAATCGGTACACTGCACCACCTGCGTGATCTTGGTAACACCGTTATTGTGGTAGAGCACGACGAAGACACCATCCGAGCCGCCGATTATTTGATTGATATGGGTCCTGGCGCTGGTATTCACGGGGGCGAAATTGTCGCGCAAGGCGCGCCGGCCGCCGTCGAAAAGGACCCAAAAAGTTTGACCGGCAAATATTTAAGCGGCGTCGAAGCGATTGCCGTTCCTAAAAAACGTCGCAAAGGCAACGAAAAAGAATTAGTAATTCGTGGCGCCCGCGAACATAACCTCAAAAATATTGATGTTACTGTGCCGCTCGGCAAGATGGTGGTGGTGTCCGGCGTGTCTGGATCTGGCAAATCAACCCTGGTGAACGACATTTTGGCCAAAGAACTGGCACACCGTTTACACCGCGCCAATGACGTGTCGGGCAAACATGACGCTATTGATGGCGTGAGCGCGCTCGATAAAGTTATCGTGATCGACCAATCGCCAATCGGTCGCACGCCGCGCAGCAACCCCGCCACTTATACTGGTGTGTTTACACCAATCCGCGAGCTGTTTGCCAGCACGCCCGAGGCAAGTATTCGTGGTTACAAAGCCGGCCGGTTTAGCTTTAATGTTAAAGGCGGCCGCTGCGAAAACTGCCAAGGCGACGGCGTTATCAAAATCGAAATGCACTTTTTGCCAGATGTGTACGTGACCTGCGAAGTATGTAAAGGCCAGCGCTATAACCGCGAGGCGTTGGAGATCCACTACAAAGGCAAAACTATCGCCGATGTTTTGGAGATGACTGTGGAACAAGCTGTAATATTTTTTGAGAACATTCCGTCAATCGGGCGCAAAATGCTGACGCTGAATGAGGTTGGGCTGGGATATATTCGCCTTGGCCAGCCAGCCAATACTTTAAGCGGCGGGGAAGCACAACGTATTAAGCTCGCCAGTGAATTGAGCCGACGTGCCACCGGCCGCACCCTGTACATCCTCGACGAGCCAACAACTGGCTTGCACAGTGCTGACGTTAAAAAGCTACTGCATGTCTTGCAAGCGCTTGTAGACGCTGGTAATAGCATGGTTATCATCGAGCACAATCTCGATGTCGTAAAGAGTGCCGACCATATCATTGATATGGGCCCAGCCGGTGGCGACGACGGTGGCGTGGTAGTTGCCGAGGGCACGCCTGAACAAATCGCGGCCAGCAAAGCATCGTTTACCGGGCATTATTTAAAAAAACTGCTCTAGTCGGCAGTATCGGTTTGCATTACTAATTTTGCGTCATCCGCCAGCCGCACACTATGGCGGTGATAGCGACCAAGCAGTGCCATAACTTTATTGGCGCGGTATTTGCCCTCGGAATCGAGCCATTCAAACTTTTCATAACGGAGGAGCTCGGTTTCTTTGGCGGCAGGCTGTAACGGCGTGTCCTCGAGCTTACCTGCAAAGACAAAATCGATCGTGGTGGCCGAATCATCAACCCCGCGCGTTCGTGGTTTGACCTTGCACGTAATCTCAAAGAAGTGAAGAATGCTTACGGTATAACCGGTATTTTCGAGTACCATTTTACGCAAGTGGTCGCGGACATCCACGCCAGGCTTCAACTCGCCACCCGGAAGATCCCAGAAATCTTTACCATTTTTGTCTGGATCATTCATAAGTAGGTATGAATCGCCAGTTGCCACAATTGCCCGCACAAACACCTTGATCATAAAACCTCCGTAAATTATAGTGTTAAGAGAGTTGCGCACGGTCAACACATATGCGCATGGTTTATGTATATGATAGTTACGGTAGGGGATGCAATATTGATTTTTGTACGATAAAGTGCTTTTATTAGATTAACAGATAGCGTATTACCTAAACTCATGATTATATATTTTTCAGCCTCAGCACGTAATCTTAAAAGTGACCTAGAGACGTATCAAGTAATTGTTAATAAGATTCATTCTCTAGATCATAATTTAGCTCTTGAATGGCTCGAACCAGCTCGCCGTAGAATGCTTAGAAAAGACGATATGTTCGAGGATATCGAGTCAATCGTACGTGCTGCCCAGGCAGGAGTTGAGAGCGCCGAGTTAGTGATTGTCGAGGCGACGGGAGGGAGTACTTTTGGGGTAGGATATGAGGTTGGGTTAGCCATCCAGCTGAGAAAGCCAGTCCTATTACTTATTAAAAAAGAAGCAATGGATTCTTATGCTACTGGTTTGAAGAATAACCTCATAACACTAAGGAGATATGATAAGAGTAACTTGGAAAGAACAATCGAAGATTTCATTAAAAGAAATGTATTAAAGACAAAAGATCTACGGTTTAATTTCGTCTTAGACCGTGAGATATATAATCATTTGCGATTGAAATCATTCGAAACGGGTAGAACCAAGGCAGAGATTGTTCGTGATCTACTTCTTAATGACATAAAGAAGGGATAGGATCGTATATTGCCAAAAAAGGAGCCACTATCGGCACGCTAGTCTAACGGAGTTATAATATAATTGCATCTGGAGAGGTAGTCTCCGCGTCTCCTAAATGATGCTTTTATCATCAGAGGTGTTATAATTGACTCTCAGTTATACATTATGATATCCAGTATGAAGTCCAAAAGCTTTAATGTAGTTATTGTGGGCGGTTCAGGCTTCTGGTCGGAAAGTAACCACATTCCTAACTTGCTCGCTTTAAAAAAAGAAATTAGCATGTTAAATGTTCTTGCTATTCGTGATCCTAAAAATCCATATGCAACATCGCCTGTGGAAAGACCGCAACTCCATAAGCTCTTAAAGACTTACAAGCCGAAATGGTTGTGCCCAGGGGAGGCTAAAGTTGATAACTTGGACGATTTATCAACCTTACATGAGGACTATCATATTGACCTTATGATTCTTGCGTGTAACCCTGTCTTGCACTTTGAATATGCACTGTGGGCCCTTGAACGTAATATTAGTATTGTATGCGATAAGCCACTCGTTGTTCTTGCTAATGCGGCGAGTGATATGAGTGCCGCCGCCGATATTATTCCAAGATACAATAGACTTCTAGAAGCATATAAGAAAGCAAGAGCACAAACATCTTACTTAAGCTTTAGCCTTCTTCTTAGGCGACGATCTTTGCCAGCCTTTAGTCTGATAAGGGAACGACTTAAACTCGTTGGTGATCAATATGGTGCCGGGGTCAATCATCTAAATATCCTGAGCCACAATGGTATCTACAAATACCCTGCAGAGTTTCGGGGTCGAGGTGCGCACGATTTCTCATCGGGTGTCGGAGCTTTATCGCATACTAGCTACCACTACATCGACCTCTTCAATTGGTACCTTTCTGCCGCAAGAGGGAGTATAGATTTTATAGTTCCTAGACTGACAAATATCACCAGGGCAGAGGATTATCTGTCCAGTCGAGGATATGAGAGCTTGAGAATGCTCAATAAACATCCTGTTGCCGATGATGTACTGCTTGCGCCCCATGTTTTAGCTTGTGAGATCGATTTTTCTTTCAGTTTCGGTTTCTTTCGTAAGGACGGTCGTAAGATTGGAGATGGAAATTTTATAAATAATCACACCAGCTTTTCTCCTCGTACCCGAGAGTACCACAAAGGGACCACAGAGCCAGCGAATTATTCGGACGGAGGAAGAACATCTCATCTATATATTGATATTCATCAATCAGGAACACAAAATCTACAGCTGATCAAAAATGATATAGCATTTCAACCGCCCGAAATCCAATTGCGTTCCAGAAGTCACCCTATGATTAAGGAGCTAGAGGACGCTCAAGTGCTTTTTTTTGAAGACGCCTATAATCAAACCGATCATACTTTGCTGGATAGCCTTAGGGTTGTCATAAAATCGATAATAGAAAAGAAAGCAATTAGACGGGGTCTTGTGGTCGATATCAGAGAGGATTTGAGCAATGTGACTTTATTTGCTAAGTTCTATCAACTGATAGCTGAGAATTATGCTAATAAGATGATTCCGGACGTCCAGCATGCGATCTCACTGGAAGGTTTGTATAAGTAGTTACTCTAGTTTATTATAAGTCAGAATAGTTGGAGCTAATTTATGAAGATTCATTTTGCTGCCTCAAAACAGAATATAAAAGTCAATATTGAATATTATCGTCGCATTATCAAGGTGATTCACGATCACGGTGACAGTCTCACACAGGATTGGGTGGAACCCTCCTATAAGTTATCTGTCAGTGGACGTAAATACTCAGAGTTAGATTGGCGTCAAATTTATCGTGACAACATGGAAGCGCTGGCCAGGGCGGATGTGGTTATTGTCGATAATACGGATAGCAATTTTGCAGTGGGCTATATGACAGCTGTGGGCGTTCAGTATAAAAAACCTACGCTTGTGCTTTATCGTGACAATGCCATTGAAGGTACGATGGCGTCGGGAATGGACGAGAGCATCGTTAAAACACTCGAATATACTGACGACAATTTAGAAAAAATAGTCAAGAGTTTTTTGGACGAAAATCAGATCGAAACTAAAGACATGCGCTTCAACTTCTTC
>DATLJN010000036.1:0-2216 GCA_035538835.1 Magnetospirillaceae bacterium | reverse complement strand
CGCTGATTGTCGCCGGGTTAATGTCTGCGGCGGGCGGCTTCGGTGTGCTGCTTAAGCAGATACTCATCTGGCGCGTCAGTATTAAATGGTACGCACTCGCCCTGCTTGGCCCATTAGTTTTGGTGCTGCTCGCAACATTATTATACATAGTGGCAGGGGGCGTAAACCCAGCGCAGTGGTTGACGGTACCGGCCGCAAATAATATTGGCGGCCTCATTGGACCACTTATCGCCGGTTCGGTTGGCGAAGAACTAGGCTGGCGCGGTTTTGCCCAGCGCTTATTGCAAAAACGTTATAATCTGCTTTGGGCGAGTATCATCGTGGGTCTGTTATGGGCAACGTGGCATTCATGGCCACTATTTGCGCCAGGCGGGACAGCCCATGTTGACGCTCTAGTTGTATTAGAAACGTATGTCAGGTTAATCGCAACGGCAATTATATATGGCTGGATGTATGTTCGGACTGGCGGCAGTATACTGCTGGTTATGCTGGTGCACGCCGGGCATAACATCGCGGTTGACCTAATATCACCTACCCTTCTGACTACTGTAACAATGCCGCTGCTAATCACTTGTTTATATGCAGTGGCCGCAATCGCTTTGGTGGTTGCGCGGCCTGGCCACTTTTTTCATCAGACTAAGACCCGGTAAAGCTTTTTGATAGCCAGGTAGACGGCGCTTGACGAACGCGCGCCGCCTACCCGTTTTTTTGCTAGTACCCTGCCGCTATCCGACGAGCGGTGTCGATAGTCGATGCCAGCAGCCAGTTGTGGTCGGGCTGGCGATCGGCGTAGGTTTCGTTCAGCTCGCCGCGCAGCACACGCTCAATATCATCGACATGTCGCATGCGTACGTCGAGTACTTTGCCCGGTTCCAGCCGGAGGCCCGTCGCGGTAAAGCCCGGCATCACCAGCATAAAATTGATACTGAGCGCGCGGTCCCACCACCGGTCGGTGTAACCCTCGTTGGTGAGATTGTTGGTGCGGGTGATGCCAAAGAAGCGAAGCCGCTCGGTAAAGAACCAACTTTCGTCGATCTCAAGACCGATTTCTTCGGCGCCTTCACGGATACCCGCTTGCATTGCCTGGTGCAGGATGTCGGGGCGCAGTAACGCCGGCGCGTCACTTGGATTTGCAATGACCGCCGAAATGTGTCCGGCGATACTCATTGGGTCCCAGCACATGCGCATGAGCTTGCAGTCGGGGCCGCGGAACTGCTCGAGAACACGCCCCGCTCCGTCCGTGACGACAATATGTACGGTCATATGCCAGTCACCGTCTGCGTGTACCTTTGACTTGTCCTTGGTGACGCCTATGAACCGCCCTTGCGGGTCCACGACGTCGATCTGTTCCTCGGGCACTACCACTCCAGGATATGTGTTTTGTAAAATGGATTTTACAAAAATTAATTTTACATAATTTTTGCACTAATAGGAAGTAAAATGAGTTCATGCATCACATGCAAAAATATATTCTAGATAGACTCAGGTTTGATCAGCCTCTTAGCTATAGCCAAATGCTCCCAAAAGGTATCGAAAGCAGCCAGTTTATGTACCACCTACGGTTACTGGTCAACCAGGGGTTGGTACAAAAGCAATCTCGGGGCGTTTATACCCTCACGCACGAAGGCCAAGCCACGCTCGAGTACATGTCAGTTAATCGCCTGACCTCTGTTCGCATGCCAAAAGTTATTACCTACACGCTACTCACCCACAAAGGGCAGCTGTTACTTTTGCGCAAACAAAAAGAGCCTTACCGCCATCTTATAGAACCTATTGCGGGTAAGATCCACTTTGGCGAGGATGCTCCCGCGGCAGCCCAACGCGAAGTGCACGAAAAACTCGGCCTTAGCATTGCCGCACCCACATTTGTGGGAGTTGCCGACATGCTTATCATCAAAGACGCTAAGCCGCTCACCCACATGACGGTCTACGCGCACAAAATCGAACTTGGCATGCTTCCCTCCCCATTACCCGCACACACAGTTCTTGCTAAACCAAACGCACTACCCCTCGACCAATATCTTCCCGGTACCCCAGAGCTGATTGATGCTATTTTGTCGGCTAAGCAACCGTTTCACCTTTTTATTCGGGCAGTCGCCAAAAGCTAGGTTTAACTTTGGTTCGACACGTAAAATATTAGTATAAATACCTTGATCCCGAGTACGTGCGCAACCTTAAAAATATTCAAATAACTCGACGACATTTCCGGATGGGTC
>DATLJN010000035.1:0-9874 GCA_035538835.1 Magnetospirillaceae bacterium | reverse complement strand
TCATCGGGGAAATGTACGCCCGCAGTTTGCGACAGGCCGGATACACCGTTGATTTAATCCCTAACGGCGCAGAAGGCCTAAAAGCCGCACTAACCAACACATACGATTTAATCTTGTTGGATATTTTGCTACCCGAAAAGTTCGGCACCGAAATTTTGCAACAACTCCGCGGGGATCAAGATCGAGTTCCGAATAGTCGTATTTTAGTACTGACTAATTTTAGCCAAGATGATGAATCACGGATTGCTATGCAGAACAAAGCCGACGGCTACCTTATAAAAGCAGATATTACACCCCGCAAACTTATTGATATCATTAAACAAATGAGGGCAGTCGAACGACCATGACAAGCGGACACGAAGTATTAGGCGGTCTCCACGACTACGAATGGCAAGCCAAAGAAAAGCTCAGGCCCAAAACGGCCGACGAACCCCAATTGTTGGGGCGTTTTGCACGACTCCTTTTTGAGGAACGCAGCATTAACAAAATGAAGGATGGGTTTGGAAAATTAGTGGCGTGGTGGAAAAAAGAGCGTGCTCAAGATAAAGCTGACCGCGCATATAATGGTTCGTTCGCCGAAATCTCGCATACCGTTGTACCTCTCGAAGAAATGTACTACATACCCGAACAGCCTGCCGCGGATGCAGACTATATGCAACCACTTAAATCTCACCGATATGGCGAGCGTAATGCCTACCGCTCGGTTTATGCCCGCGAAACTGCCAAACCTGAGCATGTTGATGTTATTGACGACGAAATGGCTGAAGTAATGCAGGCAGCTGTTGACCGTGCCCGCCTGCATCTTGGCGCCGTAGCCGCAGGGCAGGGAAGTGAAGGATCCACCAATCTGCCAGATCAACCAAAACAGCAAGATATGGCTGTGCCAATCGGGCAGGGAGACAACCTGCGTTACCGCGATGACCCAGAAGCCGATGCCGCCTTGTTGCGGCGGCTCGAGGCTGCGTATGCCCAGCCCGCCGTTCAGCCACTTCACGAAAAAGTTGAACCCACCCACGAAAAGAAGGTCGGTCGCCACCGCCGCTCGTCAACCCGCAGACGACTCCGCTTACCAATCGTCCAACACCGCAACGACGACCTGACAACAACCAGCGGTAAGTAGACAGGCCCGCCTCTGTTGTGGTAGGATACGGGTGTTCGCGCGGTGGTTATCGTGTTTATTTGCGCCCGCAACATTGTATGCAGGACATTCGGCCCTGCAATCACAACACCATATGCTTTGCATATGGACCAAAATGCTCGGATTGTGATTTTTATGTAAACACAAAAATCACGCTCCTGTACTTTTGGCCCCATCGTCTAGCGGTTAGGACACCAGGTTCTCATCCTGGCAACCCGGGTTCGATTCCCGGTGGGGTCACCATAAGAGATTTTTCAGCTTTGAGCAGTTCAAAGACCGGAGACGCCCCTGTAAAAAGGGGTGTTTTTTGGTTTCGAAGTTCCAAATCTTCGCAAGTTGGCATTCGGTCGAAAATTGCCTGGCGCGTGAGTGCCATTTGCTACTTTCAATAAATCACGGAACTCAGTAATTACATATGTGGGTTTATGTTCCATAAGCTTTTCAAGGCTGTAATGCTGTTGGTGTTCGACAGAACAGAATAATACGCTATCCGTGCCCGCATTACGGCCGCCTACAATGTCTTTGTCGCGGTCGCCCACCATGATTGCCTTATTGGGCGTCCCGCCCATGCGCTCAAGTGCCATGAGCAGAGGCTTAGGGTTTGGCTTACGCTCTTCCTTCTCAATGTCATCGTCGGAGATGATTGTTTCAAACAGGTCGAGGATATTATATTTTTCCAGTGCAGGCGTAACCATGCGGCGCTCAGAAGTAGTGATGAGGGCTAAGTGTTTGCCGCTCTCTTTCAGTTCTTTAAGCACTTCCGGCGCATCAGGGAAAAGTTCTACGTCTGGCGAGCGGCTCACTACGATTTCGTTTGCTTCATTCATCGCTTTTGTAGCTTCTTCAACCGAGATAACAGTATTCTTTGTGACGTAAGCTACAAAACCCCAGGTAGATTCTACGAGTTGCTGGCGGGTCAATGTGTAGCCGCGCTTTTGCAGAACTTCATTTAAAGCGCCTGGCCAAAGGTCTAATGTACGTGCTATATTACCGTCCCAGTCGAGCAAGATGTAGTCGTAGTGCTTCATAACGTAATAGTAGCAAAGGTTGGATTGAGGCGGAACGTTAGTTGTCGTCAATTTCTCGAAGGCGCTCATTCAGTCGGTGTAGCCCATCCCAAAAATGTTTCGCGGAAGGTCCCCGCAGGGTCACCAAAGCATAAACATTATGAAAGACTCTCGCGGAAGCTTTTTGCTATACTGGTACTATGATTGACGAATTAGCAGCAACATCCAAACAAGTAGGATTAGAACTGATTGACATGAGCGACACCCTGACCAGTGAGATGCAAACCTGGGGCGATGTCTTAGCTCAAAATCCAGAGAGTACAACAGCTACAATTAGTGCCGGATTTGTTACTAAGCCCACAGCAAAACCCGGGCGTGAGTTAACTATCGACGTGCAAATACCACCGGATAAGAAGGCCATGTTGCGTACTTGGGCCATTGAGACCAAAATTGGCGACGACCAGCAAGAGTATTTTAATAACATCCAGCTCACATTTGAAGTAGATAACCAGCAGGTTCGTGACCTGGTCGCCAAAGGCAGAGCTATTACCCGTGAAGATATCCGCCGTTTGCTAAAAGATCAAACGAGTCGACTAGCGCGTATTACTGTCAGTAACAAGTCAGGTGGCGATGGAACAAAACAAACTCACGGTGAACGATATGATTTTACCATTCCCGAGTTGAACCAACACCCAGATGAAGTGGCCAAGGTAGATAAAGCCTTACAAACAGTGCAACAGATTCTTAAGCAGTCGGTGGCGAATAGTCTACATTAGCCAACTACATCCAAAGCTTTGAGCTCAGGGTCAAGCTCTTCCAAGACACCAAACAAGGTTTCGACCTGTTTCGTCGTTAGGTTCACCAAGTTAAAATTATCGTGTTTTACGAAACACTTACAGATATAAAATCCCCGTAGGCTTGGGGATTTTATATTTGCAGCTCAGTCCTGTATTGGATTCGATTCATCTTGGATTAATAAGACTAGCCAGGATACTATAGAGGTATGGCTAATATTGAACATCTCTGGACCGAAGACGGTCTCAGGCTCATGGGCATACATTATTCGGGGCGTGATACATGTGTCTTGGAGATCCACGGCATGTCCGGTAACTTCATCGAAAACTACTACGTGCATATACTTGGCGAAAAACTTGCAGCTGCGGGCTACGGATTTATCTATGGACATAACCGCGGCTATTGCCATATAAATGGCATCCCAACCAAACCTATGCGTTCAGACAACAATGGCTACAATTCAACTCGGCTTGGTGCAATGTACGAATTATTTGAGGATTGCCCCAAAGACATTTCTGCATGGATAAGCAAGGCCAAAGAACTCGGCTATAAAAAGATAATTTTGCTCGGCCACAGCCTGGGATGCAACAAAGTAGTTTATTATTTACACAATCATTCCGACGCCGATATTGTAGGCGTGATCCTCGCTTCGCCGCCAGATATGGTGGGTCTAATCGAGCTGAAGCGCTATCAGCCAAACCATCGTGAGCTAGTCGAAGAAGCACGCAAGTTGGTCGCTGCCGGAAAACCACGTCAGCTACTAAGTGGCGACATATGGGGCGGGGAGTATATTCTTAGTGCCCAGACCTATCTTGGTCTATTTGAGGAAGGCGGCCCGGCCGATAACCTGTCCGTCAACCGCAATCCAGAGACATTCAACCAACTTGCAACCATAAAGCAACCAATCCTTGGAATTATGGGTGAACATGACGATATCGAAATACGCGATCTGCGCGACGATATACAGTTGATTAAGTCTAAAGCAACAAGCTGCGAGGACTTCAGAGTCGAATTTGTCAGTGGCGCTAACCACGATTACCAAAATCGTGAAGAGGAATTTGCTGATATCGTCCTAAGTTGGTTAAAAAATGGAATAAATATTTAACTCATACAATTGCTGGCTTAACCGTTCCAATCCATCCCAAAAATATTTCGCCGAAGGCCCCCGCAGGCTCACCATAAATTTGCAGGAGGCGATCAAGTCAGCCCGACGTGTTACCTCTCAGTATAGGCTCAGGAAAACTACGTACTCCACGAAGCCAGAGGTAAAACTACACATTTGTAGCCCGTTGCTCATATTCCGCTAAGCAGGTACAGTTTAAATGAAGGAGAGCTATGCCGGACGATACCACAACCAAAATCGCAAACTTTTTTACAGGCTATCCGTTACACATATTCGATAAGCGGCAAATGTTAGCCCGTGCCGAGAGCGCCTTACCAGGAGTCTTTTATGTCGTCGAAGGCAGGGTCAGCCAATACGACATCACGCCGTCGGGCAACGAGGTAGTCGTGAACGTCTTTAAGCCCGGAGCCTTCTTCCCTATGTCGTGGGCGATGAACGACACGCCGAACCATTATTTCTTCGAAGCGAGCACAAGAGTAGTTGCACATGTAGCCCCGGCAGCCGACGCTGTAAAGTTTCTAAAAGACAATCCTGATGTCACGTTTGACCTGTTGTCTCGGGTCTACCGCGGGGTAGATGGCGTGCTCCGGCGCATGGCCCACTTAATGGGCGGTGATTCTAAAAGCCGCCTGCTGTTCGAGCTGCTGAACACCGCGTACCGGTTTGGCGAATCACAGCCCGATGGCTCGGTATTCATTGGCCTCAAAGAAGGTGATCTGGCCCGGCAATCGGGGTTGGCGCGGGAAACGGTCAACCGCGTTCTTCAAGGCCTCAAGGTTGCCGGATGGGTCGAGGTTAGTCATGGTGGCATAACGGTCAAAAATCTGCGCACGCTCGAAGACATACTCGGCACTATCCTCTGAAGTACAAGATTGTGCTGGTTGTTGGACCCCTACACTGGACTCGTGATAAACTATCGTCATGAATAGCAAGCACGAAAAGGCCTATACCTTCCTCAACCATCATAGACTTGGCGTGCTAGGCACCGTCTCTGCTACATCTGAGCCTTGGGGTGCGGCTATATACTACACCGTCAACAAACACCTCACCTTCTATTTCATAACACACGTCACGACTCTCAAATACGACAATATGCAACGCAGCCACCGCGCATCACTCACCGTGGTAGACGATGAGACACAAACGACCGTTCAGGCTGTGGGCGATATCACCGAACTAGCTGACACATCAGATGAGTATAGCGAAGCATATAGCAAACTAGCTCATGTCCGTCCCTCAGATGAATTAGGCTGGACGCCACCTGTCAGTAAAATGCATACTGGTAAAACCGCTCTATTCAAATTAACACCGACATCTTTACGGTTTGCCGACTTTGATAGTCGGCAACCTTCTCACGACTCTGCCGAGCAGATTATCTAGTTCGATTTGTCGGCTTTTTTGAGCGCTTCTGGCAAGGCAGTAATAATATCAGATGCAATAACACCTGGTTCGGTTTTTGCGGCACTTGCTAAATCACCTGCAAGCCCATGCAGATATACTCCTGCCACCACTGCGCCGCTCGGCGTAACGCCTTGGGCAATCAAACCGGCAATCACGCCAGCTAATACGTCACCTGTCCCTGCGGTCGCTAAACCAGGGCCGCCAGTTGTGTTCTCGTATGACGAACCATCTGGCTGTGCTACAAGCGTTTTATGCCCTTTTAGAACGAGCGTTACTCCGTGACGCCTTGCAAAGTCGGTTGCGATGCTCGTGGCGTGTATGTGTTGCGGTAACAACGTATTGGTTAGTCTTTCGTATTCGCCCACATGGGGAGTAATGACGACAGCCGGGTTCTTTGAGGCGATGCCCCGCAGCACGGAAAGATGGCCGTGAAAGGCAGTAAGACCACCCGCATCCAGGATAACCGGCACGTGCAAACGAGCCAGAAAAGTTCGGACAAGGTCGGCTGATGATGCCGCCAATCCGGGGCCGATAATAACGACCGTTACGTGATGTTCCCGGATGAACGACCATAGTCTATCGGCGATCACCTCGACATTCTGCGACTCCGGCAATGCAAGGGTCATGATTTCTTTGACTCGCTTCTCAAGTTTGCCGGTGACTTCTGCACTCGACGCAATCGTCACCAAGCCAGCACCCGTCCGGAGTGCCGCTTCGCCCGCCAGCAGCGGAGCACCGACCATACCGGGGGCACCGCCCAGGATTAAAATGTGGCCAAAATCATATTTGTTGGTATTCGGCCGTCTGTGGAGCAATCGGTGTACTATTTCGCTAATCATGCCCTTATGGTAACAAAAAATAACCCCGATTTAGCTAAAGCATCAAACCCGCGAATGCTAAAATAAGGGATATGAAAACCACTTGTACTGACTTTTACGGAAAGAAGCACGCAGTTGATACCTCCAGCCTTATCAATAGAATCAGTGCCTATGGCATTTATATAGCCGACGATGACGTACTACTCATTCAAGATCCTCGCTCTCTTCGTTGGGAACTGCCCGGCGGCGTAGAAAGCCAGGAGAGTATTGTGCAAGGTTTGATTCGGGAATTCGTGGAAGAAGCGGGTGTGGTGCCGGGAGAGCAATTTCATTTATTGCGCGAATGGACAGAATATTTTTATGATACACCAAGCAAACAGGGGTGGCGCGCATTAAGAAAGTTCTATCTTGTCGACAATATCGAAAATGGTGATCTGCTTCTAAACGGTAATGGGATTGACGCCGCAACTGCACAAATGATTCCGATGAAGGATCTCGGCGCTATAGACATCACATTACCTATAAAGGAAACAATACATCTGGCTGCGGCCCACCGCTTGTCTCCTTAAGTGGTCTACTCTGCATCAGCGGAGAGTGCGAGTTGCTCGTCGATCAGCCTACTAAAATCTTCCACGTTGTTACGAACCTCAATCCTTTTGCCGTTTAATATAAAGGTTGGCGTAGACTTCGGCAAACCGAGAGAATTGAATTCTTTGATGCTCGCATTAATTACGCCGTTCGTTTCACTGCTAGCAAAATCAATCTTATATGTGTTTGCATTTAAACCGAGTTGCCGAGCATAGCCCTCAAAAATCGTCGGTGCATTGCCCGATTCCGACCAACTGGGCTGGTTGTTGAACAGCAGCCGGTACATCTCCCAGAACTTCCCCTGTTTACCGGCCGCCTCCGAAGCGCGGGCGGCAGCAAAGGCGTTACGATGAAGGGCTGTGAGCGGGTAATGCCGATATTCAAAGCTAATGCGGTCTTTGTACTTCTCGATAACTTGCTCAACAACGGGATAATAGGCGGCGCAGGCCACACACTGGAAGTCGCTATATTCGACGAGCGAAACAGTAGCGTCCTGTTTGCCGGTACGCTGTGTTGTCCTGACTGTATCATCCGAAGCCGCCTGCGACTGTGCTACATCGTTGCTAGTAAACCAGATCAGTCCGATGAAACTGGCGATAAGCAACAACAAGGTTATCCACATTCTTTTACTCATAGAACATCCTTTCGCCCCTAGTTAAAGCGTAGAACCATAGCGAACGCCACTACTAGGCCCAATAGGACCCAAGCGAACGTGTCGACTCCACTGGCAATGTACCGCTGTATAAACACGCGGCCACGCTCGCCGATCGGCACATCTGCAGCGTTAATTCGCAGCCAGGCCCAGTTGACCAGCAGCAGACCAACAAAGCAGAAGATGCAGAGTATACATAGTGCGTTGATAACGTAGATACTTTGCGCGAGAAACCAAAGCGCGAACCCTAAGGTCAACAACGATAGCGCATGAATAGCCAGCCGCAGTTTGCGCGGCAATATGCCACCACTCACACCTACCAGTGCAATGCTAGCGAAAATCGTAAATAGTGCCATGCACATCAATGAGTTTGGAAACCCAAAAACCGAACTCTGCCAGGCATTAAGTACATTAGAACAACTAAAAACACTGTTCAAGTCACAGGTTAAGATTGCATCTTTATTTTTAAGGAGCGCTATCTTCTCGGTAGTTTGTAAAAAGGCAGCAATCATACCAATAATGCCGCCCACGAGCATCGTTATATAAATAGTTCGTTGTTTCATGGATCTTACTGTACCGCATACTATAACGCTTGCCTGTGATGCCCGTCACAGGTGCAGACAGTGCTTCGGGGCTATAGTCGGCCGTATGGATATAAAATTACCAGGTGCAGTCGGTAAACAATTACATGCCTGGACTCATTCGGTACATCCGGACAATGGCCTCAAAAGCCGCTTAAGTACCGAGAAGCCCGGCACATTTGTTGGGTGCGTTCATAGACGAACTCGGACGAGCATGTGATTATCACACGCGGCGAACACAACAAATACCAGCTATATCCCACAACCGGCTTTTATATACAAGCAGACACTGGTTTTTCCACGTATTTCAAAATATAATGCCGCCTTGGAGCCGCAGAGAGGTACAATAAAAAACATGAGCAATATGCATGCAGTTCTGAGCAGGCATGGGAAAGCCGAGATCATGTACCGATCTGAACACGACTATATTTTGGCCTGCGATGCGTTTATGCGGGCCTATCCTGACTTTCGGGTTACCGATGATTATAGCGAAGGTTTAAAGTCAGCACCATGAAAATAATGAACCCGAGCAATGAGTATCTACTAACGGTTAACGCAGGATCATCCAGCATTAAGCTGGCTGTTTTTGCCACAGACGATCCCCTAAAGAAATTGTTTGAAGCCGCTGTTGCCAATATTGGTCAGGCCTCGGCCAGCCTGGTAGCGGACAACCAGACAAAGACAATTGATGCAAAAGACCATGCCGCTGCGGCAGATGTTCTTTTGGAGTGGCTTGCAGCCCAAATCCCTGTCGAACATGTTGCAGCCATCGGACACCGGATTGTGCATGGCGGCCCGAAGTATCACGAATCACAATTCGCTACCCATGAAGTGCTTGCGGACTTACAGGAACTTAAGGCGTTCGATCCCCGGCATTTGCCAGTCGAGCTGGCACTCGTCACAACTTTTCAGCATGTATTGCCCGACGCAAAGCAAGTACTCTGTTTTGATACAGCTTTCCATCACGATTTACCGATGCACTCACGGCTTTTGCCCATACCGCGCCATTTCGAGACAAAGGGTATTCGGCGTTACGGCTTCCACGGCTTGTCGTATGCCTATATTTTGGAAGGTCTGCGGCGGGTTGAGGGCGAACCGGCGGCGAATGGCAAAGTCATTATTGCCCACCTCGGCAGCGGCGCGAGTTTGACCGCCCTCCAGAACGGCAAGCCAATCGACACGACAATGAGTGTGACACCTGCGTCGGGCGTACCAATGAGTACCCGCGCTGGCGATCTCGACCCAGGCTTGGCGCTATACTTTGCGCAAACGCAAGGCTACGATGCAGAGCGTTTTAACCACATGGTCAACTTCGAGTCGGGGCTACTGGGTATTTCTGAAACAACGGCTGATATGAAAAAATTGCTGGAGATTGAAGATAACGACGAGCGTGCAAAGGACGCAGTAGATATTTTTTGTTATCAAGTTAAAAAGAGCATTGGCAGCTTTGCCGCGGCGCTTAGCGGCCTTAATACACTGGTATTTACCGGTGGCATGGGCGAGAACGCCCCCAAGATCAGGTCTAGGATATGCGAAGGCTTGGAGTTTCTAGGCATTACTATTGACGATACTCGCAATCAACAAGGCAACCGTCTTATCTCGGCGGACGGTAGCCAGGTCGGCGTGCATGTTATTCACACCGACGAAGCAACGACAATCGCGCGCGAAACGGCACGACTCATAAGTAAAACAAGGGGTGGACATGGATCAAACTAAAAACGTACTCGACGATAAGGCACTTCACGCTATTGACGCCTATTGGCGGGCGACA
>DATLJN010000034.1:0-4157 GCA_035538835.1 Magnetospirillaceae bacterium | reverse complement strand
CCTCCCCGAAAAACAGATCGCTCAGAAAATGGACGGCATGAACGTCAGGCAGCTACTATCCATAGTCGGTCATAGCTGGCAAGTAAGGCTTCCTTCCGCACTTGTCGTCGAGTTCGCCGACCGTCTACCCCCCAGAGAACTCCTTGGTTGGAGAAAGTGGGCTAACGAGCTATTCGATCTTCTGAGGCCAACAAGTGTACGCCAAGTGCGAATGCTGGAACTCCTCGCCACAAAGGCGGCGAGCGGTAAAAAAATAGCAGAACTTGCAAAGGAACTTGGGACGGACGAGGAGACACTCAAAAAAGACCTCGGAGAGCTTCTGGACCAACTGCCGGGTGTGGAAACGCTGGCTGGCCTCACCATGATCTGCTATCTGGCGGCAAAGGCAGATCCACAGCAACCGGCAACGCCACCGCAAGGGGCAATCACAACGCTAGCTCCGCAGCCTGACGCGTCCTTAAAAGACCTGCCCCACCTGCAACCAAGAGAACTGGATATCATGCGCCTTATTGCGCGTGGCCTCCACAACGAGGAAATAAATACCGAGCTTGGTTTGAACAACGTGGAAAGTGTCAAAGGGCCTGTGCGACAACTCCTGAGAAAATTCATGGCAAAGGGTCGGAGCCGGTTGGCGCTCATTTATGTACGTTGCTACCAACCTGCTGAGGAACGCGAGGCCTGGCGTAAAGAAGTTACATTCCCATGGCCTGAACGCAATCATAGGGCATGTGAGCTTTTAGAGCTTGTACTGTCTTGGGAACACTGCGACGCACCCAACGCAGCCCTCGGCCGGCTCATGAAGGTTTCAGAACACACGATCAAAACCCATTGGCGGCTGCTCGCAAAGATCCTCACCGGATTTCCAGGAAACCGCCAAGGTATATCAGTAGCCGCGGAACTGCACCGTCCAAAGTGACGAGAGGGATAAAAAGCTGGCCGTGGCGCATGTGCCCACGGTCAGCTTTGCGCAACTAATAGGGTTAACTATACAGTGACAAACGGCAATAACAGGAAACACAAGCCTTAAAAATTACAAAACCTACATAATAATGTATAGTGTGTTTATCCCCCATTTGCTAAGGAGTAAGGTGTGAAGATCGCTAGCCCGAAAAAGGTAACGGTGAGGCGTCAAGTAAAACTCCTCACCGAAGTGCAACTCAAGCAACTGGAGCCGGACGTCAGGCGGATGTTGGCCGAGGACAGTACTAGCAAAGAAATGCCCACGCTAAGCCAGAGACGGCAGCAGGTTCTACGCCTCGTGGCACGAGGCATACCTAACCAACAGATTGCTACGGAGCTTTACATCTCAGTAAACACCGTTAAAACCCACATGCGATGGCTTTTGAGAACACACAAGGCTGATGACCGGAGCCAACTGGCGCTCATCTACGTGCTCAAGTATCAACCTGCCCAAGAGCGCGATGAGTGGCGTAAGGAAGTCACGTTCGCTTGGCCGGGCAGTAGCCAGCCAGCTCAGCGCAGAGTCCTGTGGATCATGCTGAGCAGGGAATATTGGGATGTAACTAACGATGAAATAGGTACAATGCTCGGCAACACGCGGCTTACTGTTAAAACTAATATCAGTTACCTGATGGATCGAATAGTGGGGTGGCCACGGAGCCGTCCAAGCCTGAGAGTAGCGGCATTGTTGCACCTACCGAAGTGATTGGAGGATAAAGCTGGCCGTAGCGAAACATTGCTATGGCCAGCTTACGCGGCTCTTATTTATCGTGTACAATAAAAATATGGTACATGGCGGTTTACAAAATCTCCGTAATATTACCCCCGATGTCGAGCAATGGTTATTTAAAATCGGCGTCGAAAACCCCGCCGAATTCACCAAACTCGGCGCTAAAAAAGCTTATCTGCAAATATTAGAGGTCGGTCACGAACCAAGCGACGAACTCCGCTGCCGACTTTTGGGCGCCGAACAAGACCTCGACTGGCAAATTATTGCCAAGCGCGACGCAATCCGGGCTTCTTCGCGGTTTGCTGATGTTGACGAACCTTAGTTTTTATTCTTACATATTTTATTATATAGTCGTGGTGCGCAATTAGCATTGTTGTTTGACATGGAAGGAGCCTCTGTGCCCCCAACAGAGCCTCCCAATCAGTACCTGGACCAGACATTGGCTGAACTTCCATGTCTCAAAGAACCAGTGACCGAAATTCGCTGGCTTGCGTTCACCGCCGTGATCAATGGTCAACTACGCAAGATCGCCATTCCGGACAGGGCCTTGTTGCTCCGCACTCATTCAGTCGAGGAGCATATCGCCAATGGTACGTGCGTTAGCTGGCTCGAACAAAGGCGCGCCAAAACGGCGAGCTGGCCGATCGCTACAGCAATCGCTCTGAACTCGGAAAGCTTCAGCGAACACTATAAGGCTACCGAGCTGAACGACTACGACGCCCAGATCGAACTGCTCAAAACATTTCCTCAACCAACTGCTAGTCGTGCTTATGGAGTAGGTGCACAAAACTGCGCTCACTCCATAATCCCAAAGGCCCATTATGTAATCTTTTATTTTTATTTTAAAATTAATAGCGTACCCCTTCATCCGCGAGTTCTAGGAGACACATGGAAGAGAGCGCGGTAGCCGTGGGGAGTTTCGACTTCCTCGGCCTCACCGAAGCACAGCACACCAAACGCAGTCTCGATGCTGGTGTCGCAGATTTCCGCAGCCGCAAGCAGCGAGGCATGACCACTGGTGGCAACATTTACCTACTGTTCGGCCACCTGAGCGATAACGGCAAAGGCGTCTACCAGTTCGAGCGGCGGGGAGATATTGGTATCGGCGATTACGCCGAATACATCATCAATGTCTCGCCGGATAGCGGCAAGCTTGCCACAGTCACCGAATTCGGCTCCGACAGCGAAATCGCTTACTACGACTTCCGGGGAGACACCTTCTTCACGGCTGACAGCCCGAAAACGTGGATCGGAGGAGTCGGATGCCGCGGTGTCTACCAAAGGCACGACGGCACCTGGCTCACCACCGCATTTGCGGCAGCGGCCAGTGGTGATGCCGGCCCCGTTGACAAATCGATGGCCCGTGCAGTCGTTGGCGAGGCTGTGTTCCTCTGGCTGATGCAGGTCAGAGCGATCGACCACGCCGACAAAGCAGCCAAGGAACGAGCCGCTCGGTAAGTCCGTGCGTCACACCGTACCCAGCTTGTCCGGGTACGGTGTGGCCAACATTTAGTAATATCAAGAAAAATAGCCAACTGCTAAGGTTGGCTATTTTTCTTGGTAGCGGGGGAGGGACTTGAACCCCCGACCTCTTGGTTATGAGCCAAGCGAGCTGCCTCTGCTCCACCCCGCGGCGAAGTCTTGATCGTTAGTAATAGTAACAGATGAATCCACGGTCGTCAAGCAACCACTTACCCGCAGGGGTTGATATTTCTTAATAATTATCCTATTGTAATACCGCGTCACTCATAACTGAGAGGACCTCTCATTGCAACAGCAACAAAAGCGAAAAAGATCACTCTTGTTGCCCGTGCTTGGGTGTGTGATCATTCTGGGCATGGTGGTGGCCTTTGCCGTCGTGGTCTCTAACCGCGCCGGAGAGAAACCATCGACCGGTGATCACCCGCACCAGCTTGTTGGCGAGCTCACCCTCGAGACCAGGTTCGGTATAGAAGTGAGTTCGATGCAGGTCTTCTACAGCGACGGCATCACGTCGGCTGATAAGACCGCAGAGCACCTCGGGGTCAAAAGGATCAACGACCTTATCGCTCGGGCACTCGGCCACTTTGACAACCTGAAGAACTGGCAGCTCTGCCGAGCAGAACTTGACGCGGCAGCGGCGGTCAGGGTCGCCCTGGTGAACGAGGCCATCAAACTCAAAAGCGCCGAAGCAGCCCAGCACAACACGCAGCGCGCCGAGGCGCTAACCGCGGCGACGCGATTGCGCCAAGACCAATGGATCGACTGCACCGTACCCGGTACAGCGGCCCGCTGGCTTACCTTTGATATCGATGTGGACGGCGTGTGGCGCAAAGTTGCCATTGCTGATTCTGCGGTGATAGATCCAATGCCCACCGCAGAGGAAATCACCGCCAAAGGTCTGTGTGTCAACAAGACAACCCAACTCCGCACCGAGTTGATCGCCAAACCAGTACCAAACCAAGGTGTTGAGCTAGCAAAGCTCGAC
>DATLJN010000033.1:0-3834 GCA_035538835.1 Magnetospirillaceae bacterium | reverse complement strand
AACTACAGCCGCTGGTTGCCCCACACGAGTGGCAGACGTAACAGCTGCCAGCCCGCTGCGTAAGGTTCCCACAAACAGTACACATTGGTGATGAGCCCACGCTCGGATTCGCCTTTTTTGTAGCAATAACCGTCTCTTTTTTGATAACACTTTGTGTTTTTATCTCAGCTTTTGGGTTTTCTTGCACCGGTTCGGGAGCGACTTCGGCAAGAAGGCTGGGTTGATTTTGAGCTTGCTCTCTTTCGAGATCGTCAAAACTAGCGAGGCCGAGTTCGAGCCGATCGTCAAAACTGAGGTAATCTTGCGCCAAACGGCGGAAGATGTAGTCGATCAAGCTGCTTGCAGTCTTGATTTCGGGGTCGTCGGTCATGCCGCTGGGAGCAAAACTCATGTTGCTGAGCGTCTTAACGTAGCTTTTGAGTGGCACGCCGTACTGCAGGCCGTGGCTAACGCTAATCGCAAAACTGTCCATCAAACCGCTCAACGTTGAGCCTTGTTTTGCCACGCGCACAAACAGTTCGCCGGGCGCGCCGTCTTCGTATTCGCCCACGGTGGCAAAACCTTTAAGATCGGCAACGTGGAACTCAAACGTGCGTGCCTTGCGATTGCGCGGCAATTCGCGTTTGACCGCGCCAGCTTTTACCACAACTTGCGGTGCAACAGCCTCGACTTTCGCTTCCTTCTTATCTTTTGTGGCGCTCAGCGGCTGCCATGCTTTGCAGTTATCGCGGTAGATAGCGATGGCTTTGATGCCCATTTTCCAGGCGTCGGTGTGGAGCTGTTCGACTTCTTCAACCGTAACCGTCTCGGGCATATTGACCGTTTTACTGATTGCACCGCTAATAAACGGCTGCACAGCGCCCATCATCTTTACGTGGCCCAAGTAGTGAATTGGGTTTTCGCCCACGGCACATGCAAAGACATCTAAGTGTTCGGGTTTGAGGTGTGGCGCGCCAATTACCGAGCTGTTTTCGGAAATATACGTGACCACATCTTCTGCTTGTTGTTTTGTGTAACCCAAGGTTTTAAGCGCGCGGGGCACGGTTTGGTTTACAATCACCATCGAACCGCCACCAACCAAGGTTTTAAATTTAGTCAACGCAAAGTCAGGCTCAATGCCAGTGGTGTCGCAGTCCATCATAAAGCTGATGGTGCCGGTTGGGGCAAGCACACTAGCCTGGGCGTTGCGGATGCCAAAGCGTTCGCCAAGTTCGACTGCTTCGTCCCAGGAGCCGGTTGCGGCTTGTAGTAGCTCTTCGGACACATTGCTAGGGTCGATACTATCAACCGCTTGGCGGTGTTTGCTAAGTACACGCAACATGCCTTCTTTGTCGCGTTCGTAAGCGCTAAATGGCCCGACGCGCTTGGCGATTTTGGCGCTGGTGGCGTAGCCGTGACCGGTCATGATAGCAGTTAAGGCAGCAGCTTGGGCGCGGCCTTCGTCGCTATCGTAGGCTAAACCTTGGGCCATTAGCAAGGCACCGAGGTTGGCGTAACCAAGTCCGAGCTGGCGAAGCGCTCGGGTGTTCTTATCAATGGCTTCGGTGGGATACTGACTGTAACCCACTAAAATTTCTTGGGCCAGAGTCATGGTTTCGATGACGTGTTTGTAGGCGGGAATGTCAAAACTACCATCGTTATTCAAGAATTTAAGCAAGTTGATGCTGGCGAGGTTACATGCCGAATTGTTAACGTGCATGTATTCGCTGCACGGGTTACTGCCTTCGATGCGGCCAAACTTTGGCGTGGTGTGCCAGTCGTTAATAATGGTGTCGTATTGCACGCCGGGATCGGCGCATTCCCATGATGCTTGGGCAATTTGACGCCACAAATCACGGGCAGGCAGGGTTTTGTGGACTTTTTTATCCTTCACGCCGACCAAATCCCAGTCTTTGTCTTCTTCGACGGCCTTCATAAACTCATCTGTGACGCGTACCGAGTTATTGGCGTTTTGGTACTGAATACTAATGGCGTCGCGGCCATTTAAGCCCATTTCAAAACCAAGGTCTTGCAGCGCGTGGCTTTTACGTTCCTCGCGCGCTTTGCACCAAATAAATTCCTCAACATCTGGGTGATCAATGTTTAAAATCACCATTTTTGCAGCGCGTCGGGTTTTACCGCCACTGGCGATTGTTCCGGCAACACTGTCTGCCCCACGCATAAAGCTGACTGGCCCACTAGCTTTGCCACCACTGTGGCTGAGCGATTCAGCCGAAGCGCGAATGGTGCTGATATTAATCCCCGACCCTGACCCGCCTTTAAAAATCATACCTTCTTCGCGGTACCAGTTAAGGATTGACGGCAGTGTGTCGTCGACTTGCAAAATAAAGCAGGCGCTAGCTTGCTGAGCGCGGTCGGCAACGCCGATGTTAAACCACACAGGGCTGTTAAAGCTGGCGCGCTGGGTGGCAAGCGTGTATTTAAGTTCTTCGTTAAAAACGTCGGCTTCGGATTCATTTACAAAGTAGCCGTTTTCGTAGCCGTGGCGGGTAATTGTGTCGGCAACACGGTTGATAAGTTGGCGCAAAGATCGTTCGCGCCCAGCCGTTCCCGGTGTACCGCTAAAGTATTTTTGAGCAACAATGTTTACGGCGTTTAGACTCCAGCTATCTGGAAATTCTACTTGTTTCTGTTCAAAAACGGTCCGTCCACTCCCTGGACTTACAATTTTTGCATCGCGCTCAACCCAGGTGAGCATGTCGTACGGGTGTGTCCCCTCTTCTGTAAAATAACGCCCAAGCGCCAAAGTGACAGCGTGATCCGCCATAACTATTCCCCTCCATTTAAGATATTTTTGTGATGTTTGTTTGCCGCTTGGAATGGGGCGCTTCAGCAGTCGGCGACACCCTTAGTTCCCTCTCCCAAAAGAACTTTCCAGCACTTGCTACCCTCAGTTTTATCGCAAGTTCTGGCGCTTTGCAAGCAGCTTATGTTTATTTTGCGAGTTTTAGGCGAGCTTTGATGCGTGCAAGTTCATGCTCAAAACTTTCAATATCGGTGAAGTTGCGGTATACGCTGGCGAATCGCACATAGGCCACTTGGTTGGTGTCTGCCAGCGTGTCCATAATGATGGTGCCGATTTGGTGCGAGGTTATCTCGCCGTCGGCTGTGTCATACATGGATTTTTCGATCGCACTTACCAAATTATCGAACTGCTCGCCAGTAACTTCGGTTTTTTCGCAAGCTTTTTGCAGCCCGCTCACCAATTTGACGCGATCATACATTTGGCGCGTCCCGTCCTTTTTGACAACCGCCAGCGCTGGGCGTTCGAGCCGTTCGTAGGTCGTAAAGCGATGCCCGCAATTCAGACATTCGCGGCGCCTACGGATGCTTTCGCCAGTCGCAACATCGCGCGACTCGACAACCTTGCTCTCGCAGTGGTGACAATGAGGACACTTCATCTGTTATTGAACCTAAAACCTCTACGCCCGCTGTTATTTGTTGCGTAGCTAAGCTTAAGCATAGCGCTACATACAGCGCGAAACAAGCCGTTATAAACACAACATATGGTGTCCTTACATTACAAATCAATCAATATATATTATAATGTGCAGCATGAGCCTTTGGGTTGGACCAGGTCCAACCCACGTACCCAAGGAGGTTACCCATGCGACGATGGCTTTTGTCGCTTGCAATCCCACTCCTCGTTATCGCCTACGCAACTCCGGCAAACGCCGCGCAAACCACAACGGCCACCAATGACGACGGCTGGTTGTTGCCGTGGTGGGGATGGTTGATTGTGGTCGCAATCGTTATCATCATCCTCTTCATCGTGCTGGTCCGTTCAGGCGGAGGCGGCGGAGGCGGCGGTTATTCCAGCGGCTACGATGGGGG
>DATLJN010000032.1:0-17298 GCA_035538835.1 Magnetospirillaceae bacterium | reverse complement strand
TGCCTTGCTTGGCGGTGGGTTGGTTGGCTTAATTGACGATATTATTAATGTGCGTGGTTTGGGCGGGGGCTACAAAGGCCTGCGGCCAATGCTTAAATTTGCCATGATTGCGGCGGTTGGTTTGGCGACAGCATGGTTCTTTTATTACAAGCTTGGTTACAACTCGATCCACTTACCATTTGCGCCACACGACTTGGAGATTGGCGTATGGATGATCCCATTGTTTGCTTTTGTGGTTATCGCAACAGGTAACGCCGTTAATATTACCGATGGTCTCGATGGTCTCGCCGGCGGTTTGTCGGCTATGGCATTTGGATTCTTTGGTGTAATTGCATTACTACAAGGGAATATTGGTATTGCCGGTTTTTGCTTTACTATTGTCGGTGCACTCATTGCATACACCTGGTTCAATATTTTCCCGGCACGGTTCTTTATGACCGATGTTGGGTCGTTTGCACTTGGTACAAGTTTGGGTGTTGTTGCGATGCTTACCGACACACTATTCTTGCTACCAATCATTGGTTTCGTCTTTGTGGCAGATACGGCAACCAGCTTGCTCCAGATCGCCAGCAAAAAAATCTTCCACCGCAAGATCTTTCTTTCTGCCCCCGTACACCATCATTTCGAGGCAATTGGCTGGCCCGAAACTAAAGTGACGATGCGTTTTTGGCTGATAGGGCAGGCTTGTGGTGCGGTTGGCTTGGTAATCGCGCTGATTGGCGGCTACATTAAGTGAGCCGCTTGGCGGGCAGTACAAATTCTGGCCAGTCGTTTATTGCGCGCCGTCACCGCCCCGATCTGTTGCTTCTGTTATTTTTGAGCGTATTATTGCTGCTTGGATTGGTTGTTATTTATGCCATTAGCCCAGCATTGACTGCACGCATGGCTGGTGACGTTGATCAGAATATGTTTATGTACCGGCAGTTGTTCTATCTTGGCGCCGGGCTTATCGCCTTTACGGTCGCGGCAGTGGTGCCAATTAGTTTTTGGACAAAAGCGCACGGCAAACTGCTCATTGGGGCAATTATTTTGGGCGCCTTACCGTTTTTGCTCCAGGCAACGCCGATTGGGTTGTGTGCCAATGATGCTTGCCGCTGGATAGATCTTGGCTTTATCAGTTTCCAGCCTGCCGAAGCTATGAAGTTCGCACTCGTTATATTTTTGGCAGTATTTTTATCTGCCAGAGCACAACAGGGGAAGTTAAGTGATTTTCACCAAACGCTTTTCCCGGCTGGACTTATTTTGCTTGCTATGGCGATTGTTGTTATTGGTCTGCAAAAAGATCTTGGCACGGGTATTACGATTGTGGCGATTGTGATGACCATGCTATTCGTCGCCAATATGAAGGCGCGTTTGCTTGGAATTGCCGCGGCCGGTTGCCTAGTGCTCGGCATACTTTTTACTCTTATCGCCCCGCATCGTATTGAACGTATCTTAACCTTTGTCCAACACGAAAGTTCGGCTAGCGACGCGATGGGCTACCATATTAACCAAGCGCTTATTGCGGTAGGCAGTGGCGGTTTAACAGGGAAGGGCCTTGGCCAAAGTATCCAAGCATTTGGCTATTTGCCAGAGGCTGCCAACGACTCGATTTTTGCCATTCTGGCCGAAAAGTTCGGCTTCTTAGGCACAATTGCGGTTTTGGCTATTTTTGCCGCGCTTTTTATACGAATCCTTGGTATTATGGATCACACAGCCGACCCCACTTACCGTTTAATCGTAGCCGGGGTTTTTGGCTGGGTATTTTCGCATACCGTGGTTAATATCGGTGCAATGCTTGGGGTGTTCCCCCTCACCGGTATTACGCTGCCATTTGTAAGCTTTGGTGGTACAAGTTTGCTGTTTATGCTGAGCGCTCTGGGACTCGTGTTCCAGATTTCGCGTTATACCAATCATGTAAAATCACCAGACAACCAGAAAATAGGAGGCCTTTATGACAATCGTGAGCGCGGGCGGGGGCTCGGGCGGACACGTCACTCCGGCACTCGCCGTACTTCGTGAACTTCACCGGCAAGATCCTAGTGTCACCGCATACTTTATTACCGACCGCAAATTCGCCCGACAGGCGAGTAGTATTATGGCTAAGGCACCATTTGAAGTACGTATGAAACGTATCTACGCCGGTAAATTACGTCGATACCACGACATTAGTTTGTGGCGGCAGCTGCTTGATATTCCGACAGTACTCCGTAACATCGGCGACGTATTCTTGGTTGGCATCGGATTTTTACAGAGTTATCGTTTTTTGCGACGCGTAAAACCCGATGTCGTGTTTACGAAGGGCGGATTTGTGTGTTTGCCTGTTGGTTTGGCCGCCCGGGCGCTGAGGATTCCGCTCGCGGTTCATGATTCAGATGCCGAACCTGGCCTCACGAATCGCTTACTTGCCAAGTATGCTGCTGTTATCGGCACCGGCGCGCCGATCGAAAATTATCCATATCCGGCCGGCCGCACCCATTATGTCGGCATCCCGATTGACCGCAGTTTTACACCACCAACCGCTGCACGTCAACAAAAATATAAGGCCGAGCTTGGCCTGCACGACACCAAAAAACCACTCCTCGTGGTGACAGGTGGCGGTCTCGGTGCTCGCAATATTAACCGCATTATTGTAACGATCGCCAGCCAGTTGCTTGATAAGATCGCCATTTTGCATATTACCGGCACGCAAAACTACCAAGAAACAGTCGATGCGGCACCCGAACACATCGACTACCATATTAAGCCGTTTTTGCCTGGCCTTAGCGAGGCACTTGGGGCGGCTGACATTGTTATTACGCGTGCCGGGGCGACATCTTTAGCGGAGATGGCAGGGCTAGCCAAGCCAATCATTATTATTCCAAACACCCACTTACCCAACGGTCACCAAGTTAAGAATGCCGAGGTGTATGCTAAGGCTGGGGCCGCAGTTATGATGAGTGAAGAAAGTATCGTGCTTGATAGTCGTAAGCTGACCCGCGTTATTTTGGCGCTTACCGCTAGCCCCGAAAAACGCGTACTCTTGGGGCGCAAATTGCACGCCTTTGCTAAACCGCAGGCCGCGCTGGACATGGCCGCCTTAATTGCCGAAGCTGCGGCAGCCAAAACGTGAGTTACAATAGGTAGCAGATGAAATTTCCGTGGGCACAACATAAAAAGAAGCAAACCAGACAACCCCGCCTTATGGAAGGGCAGGAGAGTTATATTTTCCGGCGGAGTCGCACAATTACTGGCACAAAGTCGGTTGATGTAGCAGTGGGCGCACCGTCGCGTGGACAATTTAAGACAGATCGCATAAAACTGATTGAACTGCGTGCGCACCGCAAGCGGGTGTTTGCGTTGCTTAGTGGCGTTATGTTGGTTGTTGTACTACTTAGCTTTTTGATTGCAAATTTTATCGTCACTCCGCCAATTGGCTTTACACAGCAGGGGATTAGTCAAACAGCGGATCCGTATCAAAAAACGATCCAACAGTATTTTAACGACCATCCTTTCGAGCGTTTTGGTATGCTGTTACGCCAGGCCGACCTTGAGGCTGCGATTATGCGCTCCCACGCCGAGGTACTTGCCGTGGGAGTCGAACGCGAGTGGTATGGGGGGAATGTACAGTTTAGTCTTACTTTTCGACAGCCACTCCTTGTGTGGCAAACGGGTTCAAAGCGATTTTATGTTGACGCCCAGGGAGTCGCATTTACTTATAACCATTTTACGGCGCCGACACTTGCGGTGACCGACCAATCTGGAATTCCGCCCGACGAAACCGGTGTTGTGGCGTCGACACGTTTTCTGCGCTTTTTAGGGCAGCTTGTGGCTGCGGTGAATGGATACGGTCTGGGCACTATAGAAACAATTATTATCCCGTCAGCGCCGCGCCAGATTGACGTAAAGTTGCAGGGCAGGGAATACATCATAAAGACAAATACCGATAGGGACCCAGGGCAGCAAGCCGAGGATCTTGCCAATGCGCTCAAGTACTTTGACCGTAAGGGCATAAAGCCGCAGTATGTTGATGTGCGCGTTGCGCATCGCGCGTTTTATAAGTAGCTCCTCTCTCACTCTCCCCTTATGTTCTTTTTTTGTTCTTATTCTTATAACTATGCATATGAGAAATTTAAAAAAATATATAAATATATAAAAAGTAATAAAATCAATACCCTTTTGAACAGGGAAGCGGGGAGGTGTGAAAATTCGCCATTATACACAACAAAATATATATGTGCTGTGGAAAAGTCGCAGTTTTTGATGGGGGTCATGTATAAGTCGACTGCTCGACTTATAACCCGCTAGGCAGCTGGGTTTAAAGTAAGATAGTACAGATCAAAAGTCAGACATGTTATGCGAATTTAATATGCGTCGGGACGTTCTTGGTCCCCTTTAAGGCATACTGAATCGTCTTGGATTAAGATAGCCAATGTCGTAAAAGATATATTGTGCGACATTAATAATATATTCTCTTTACATATATAAATTCGCCGCCCTCACATTTGGTTTATATTTATAGCCTTCAAGTTTTGTGTGCTACCCTACTTTTTTATTATGATTGTGCTGACGGGCCAAGCTTCGGATGATCGCTGATGCCTCATTATTTTTTATGAGTAATGTTCTATTTTTGTTCAATAAAAAATAATGATATAAATTACAAATTACGTTAGTTAGCGCAAACGAATAACGGTCTCGCCTTGGTTTGACTGCGGACTTGAATGTTGTGGCCGAGGTTCGGATGGCCTTGTATTTACTGAGCTAGACGAGGAGCCTTGAGGGGCTTGACTACTTTGCGGTTGCTGGCCTTGGCCCGACCCTCCCCCGCTACCCTTGCCGCGACGTCGGCGCTTGCGTTTTTTTGTACCAGACAAATCACTATTATCTATAGGATTAGATGGCCGGGATTGTTCAGGCGGGCGCTGCTCCTGCCTTTGTTCCGATAAAGGTGGCAAGGTAGGCACCTCAATTGCAATCCTTGGGCGTGGAGCTGTGGGTGCTGCTGAGGCCGCCTGTAGAGCTGGTTTTAGCTGCACCTGCGGCACGGAGGCGGCAGGAGTAGGTGCGGCTTTTGGCTGCACTGGCTGGTTACTTGCCGGCACAGGATGCTGTTTTTGCTGCGCCTGCGACTGCGGATTTGCCTGCGTGGGCGCGGCCTGAGTAATCATTGTCGGACCAACAGTCATCTTAATTTCGGCCTCAATTTCGGCACGTGGCCGGGCAAAGTTACGGCGCGTGTTTTCGATAATCTGCGGTGAGAAATCTGTCTGAGCTGGCGGTAAAGTAAGTGTTGTGGCGCTAAACGCTGGGGCTTTTTCGCCACTAATTACCATACTGGTTATAAAATGGCGGTTGTGCATCTGCATAATATCTTCGGGCAAGAATTGTGGGGCAAAGTTTTTACCCAACAGCGGCGCGTCGTCTGGGCTAATACGGAAACTAATCATACTACCAACGTTACCAAACACAGCATCACGCACGGTTGGCTGCATCTGGCTCACATATTGGTTAGCCACCGTGAGGTTAAGACCGTATTTACGTGCCTCTGACAAAATAGTCGCAAATGAATCAGTGGCAAAGTTTTGGAACTCGTCGACGTATAGGTAGAACGCCCGGCGGTCTTCGATGCGGGGGATGTCGCTGCGGCTCATGGCTGCCAGCTGGATTTTAGTTACCAGGAATGACCCCAAGATTGCTGCGTTATCCTCCCCGATTAACCCTTTGGAAAGGTTAACAACCAATATTTTGCCCTCATCCATAATCTGGCGAATATTAAACGTGCTCCGCGGCTGCCCAATAATATTGCGGATAATTGGGTTAGCGGTAAAGGCACCAACCTTGTTGAGCACCGGCGCAATGGCTTCGTTGGCAAACTTATCGGTCCAGCTGGCAAATTCGACATTCCAGAACTGTTTAACCACGGTGTCGTGACACTGTTCTACCACTGTTTTGCGGAATTTTTTGTCGGTGAGCATGCGGGTAATGTCGAGCAGCGTGGTGTTTGGGCTATCGAGCAGTGCCAAAATGGTGTAGCGCAAAATATACTCCAAACGTGGCCCCCAGCTTTCACCGAACATACGCTTAAGCACCCCAATAACTTCAGAACTAATATTGTTCTTCATGTTGGGGTTGATGACTTCCATAGGGTTAAAGCCTACAGGAAAGGCGGTGTCGGCCGGGTTAAAGTAAATCACGTCGTTCACGCGGCTCGGCGGAATAAAACGCAGGTTGTTGATGGCAAAGTCGCCGTGCGGATCGATAATGGCGTAGCCGTGATGGTGGAAGATATCACTGAGTGCGAAGAGCTCCAACAAACCAGACTTACCTGTACCGGTTTGGCCGATGATATACACATGGCGGCCGCGATCCCCGCGCAACATGCCAAATTGTTGGGTGATGCCACGGAAGTTGGTCAAGCCAAAGGCGCTGATCTCGGCGTCAGCATCATTGCCTAGAATAATTGGTAGTTTGGCGGGCGGTTCGGCCGTTTTGCTGTTTGCCCACACAATGTTTGGCGTTTCGACGTTGGTATGTGGTAAGTGGAAAACTGACGCGAGCTCTTCGATGTTCAAAATGTACCCACGGTCAATAAAGAACCGGGCACGGTACTGGGCAACGCCATCGGTCGAATATGTAGGCGCTTTAATTTGGAAGCCGTTTAGGTTTGTGCTGTTGTACTGCTTAAAACTGCCCACAATCCCCTGCATGCGCAACCTGGCCGTTTGTTGGTCGTGACCGAGGTAAGCGATTCGCACCTTTACCTGATAGCCAAGTTTGATACTTTTTTTTTCGATTTCGCTGATGCGGCCTTTGTCGCGTTCGCTCACCTCTGGTGCTTTGGCGGAGTCTTCGGGCGGTTTCCACAGTGCTTCAAGTGTGCGGAAAGCGTAGTAGCCTGCCCCGTGGCTGCCGCTGCGAATCATGCCGCTTTTAACACGTGCCACATAACGGCTGGATTTGCGGTGCCACTCGTCCGAAACCGGGCGCACCAAGAACTGAATCCACATTTCTTCGTCTGGGTCTTCGAGTTTAGCTAAGGTGGCGGTCATGGCGGCTAGTGGGTCAACCTCGAAGCTCTGGAATGTTTTAATTGGCAGGACTTCATTGTCAACTAGGCCAAGTTCGGCTGTGTAGGTAACGGTGTTATTGAGGTTGCGCGCACTATAATCTTCGTCGGCGGTATGGATTTGCACCGTGGGATATTGGGCATAAATCTGCCCTTCGACGAAGTTCTGTAAGTTTTTTGGGAGCCACACATAAAAACGAATTCGCTTATCAATGGCGGCGATCTCGAAGCTAATGTGTTCCTGCAGGCCACCTTGTAATGCCAGCTCTCTTTTGTTGCGCAAAATTCCGTGCAAACTAGCGAACATCTGCTCTGCAGCAAGCTCTTTTTTATCGTTGGTGCGCGGGATTTCGAGCACTAACAAAACGTGTTCGGTCTCCCCCACTACTTTGGCGCGCCGATTATTACGCATGGCCAAATAGCCCAGTACTGCAGCTATGGGCAGCCATATGTACCACTTGCCAAGCAAGCCAAACAGAATTGATAGCAGATCCATAATGCCTTAAGTATATTCTCGCGCAAACTGGTCATAAGTGCAATGAGCAGAGAGGTGTTACGTTGTGTTTTTAAACACTAAAAGCGGCCTGGTTAGCAACAAGGTCGCTTTTAGTTAAGTGGTTACTACCGGATTTATTTTGCATCCGCCAACGAGTATGTCGCTTTTGCAACACGCTTGAAGCGGTTTTTGCCCTGCAAGTTAAGCAGGATTGTCGTTTCTTTAACCTGGCGATGCTTAAGCACGCGTTTGACGATTTCGTCACGGTGCAGCGCGCCACCCTCTTTTTTAAGGATGTCGGTAATGATGTCGGCAACGGTACCCTTGCTGTAGCCCCACTCCTTGAGCGCGTAGATACCACGGCCAATCAGTACAAAACGACCGTCTTTAATCAGCTCGTTGTGAATGGCTTGAGTGGTGACATCTTTACGGCGAAAGTCGGAACCCTTAATTGCTTTAGCGATGTCGCTAAAGTGCAAAGGCTTACCGTTTTCTTGCAGAATTACGTAAATCTTATCGCGGATGTTTTTTGGGTTTACCGTTGGCCATTTTGTAAGACCCCATTTTTCCTTGAGGTGCGCGAGGTCTTTACTAATGCTGGCCAGTGCGCGGACGTGTTCTGGGTGTTCGTGGTCGGTCTTGGCGTGGAGGTCTTCAATAGTTGTTGGCTCGCCATTTTTCTTGATGGTGTCAACAATTGTGTCGACGTGTTGTTTGATCTGGTCGTCATTACCGTGTTCTTTAATACCAATCGAGTGGTGGTAACGGTCGTTTTCTTCGACAACAGTCAAGCGCGGGGCAATTTCGGCGATAAACGCAACATGAGCACGTGCAGTTTCGCTTGGTTTAGCTTCAAGGCGGTTAGTGAGGTCGTTAACTTTGGCAACGCGGCCGAGGTCGTGTAGGTGGCGAATAAAATGTTTTTCGATGGCAGCAATATGCGGCAAGTCATCTTCGGCTGCAAGGCGCAAGCGAATCATAATCGCCTTTTCGAGTTGGCGGACGCGTTCGCGGGTAATGCCAAGCAATTCGCCGATCTGTTCAAGCGTTTCCTTGCGGTCATACAACCCAAAACGACGCGCAATAATTTCGCGTTCGCGTTCACGTTCAACAGTGTCAAGGATGTCCTTGACGACAGCTGGGAGGTCGATAATGGCAGTTTCGGATGGGTTGCTCATTTAATTGCCTTTCGTCACTTTTTATTGAAAGATTATTATAACTCTAACACAAAGAATTGTTAGTGTCAAATAGTTTTGTAGTTATTATTATAGCATCAATTTGGCGGCGAAGGTAGTTTCTGCCAAGAGGCTTTTAAAATGTAGCAAATATGTAACCACAATCATTATTACTGCGTTAAAAAGAAAAACTCTCTGGCCGTGTGGTCCAGAGAGATTGGGGGCGACCCGTCGCCGCGCTTGGTTTACATCTCATGGTTCCTGGGGGAACAAACATAGAGATGTGCCATACGCTGGCGACGGGTCGCGTATTTTCCCTAGCTGTCGCCGGGGAGGCTTAAAGAGGACCGTCCCCCACCCCTCGAAAGGGACGGTCCTCCTGGATCCCCCAACTAAGGGGGATCCGTGCCCGCGAGCCGAAGCTCAGCAGGCTGGTATTTGCAGGTACGTTGGGGTTACATCGAGGAATCGATGTGCCCGTGCCTCGCGGCGGAGGCATGGCCGCGAGGCGCGGGTTGTACTAGCAAAGCTTAGAGGGAGGACGGGATGCCCACACCGTCCTCCCCTGTGCGCCAAATCGGCCACCCCCGCCCGATCGGCGCACGTTGTTGATTACTCTGCAGAACCACAAGCTTGGTGCTCGACGCTCTGCAGAGTAAACAACGAAGAACGTATACCCTTTTTACTATATTTCGTTTATAAATGCAACATTTATCGTGAACGACGTTTGCGAGGGCTACGATTTGGAGCCGCATTTAGCAGCTCTTTGCAGTCTTCCAGAGTTAGTTTGGCCGGGTCTTTATCTTTGGGGATTTTGGCATTCTTTTTACCGTCGGTAATGTACGGCCCAAAGCGGCCATTGAGTACTTTAATGCCTTCGTCTGACCATTCGTGAATGGTCATTTTTGCGCGTTTTTCGGCGTCGGCCGCCAGCAATTGGTTGGCGGTTTCGAGAGTAACATTATATGGATCTTCTTTGCCGAGACTCACGTAACGCTTGCCGACTTTTATGTATGGCCCAAAGCGGCCAATGTTGACTTCGATCGGCTCGCCCTCTGTGGTGTGGCCAAGCGTGCGCGGTAGATTAAAGAGTTCCATAGCTTGATCAAGCGTAATGGTATCCATATTCATGCCGGCTGGGATGCTGGCGAATTTTGGTTTCTCTTCATCTTCGGCATCGCCCATTTGCACCATAGCACCATAGCGGCCAAAGCGGGCACTGACTGGGCGGCCAGATTTGGGGTCAACCCCAAGCGGGCGGCTTTGCATGGCCTCGGCGCGGGTGATATCGGCAGATTTATCGACAGTAGTATGGAATGGCCCGTAGAATTTTTGCAGCATGTCTTGCCAAGTGACTTTTCCCTCGGCGATGTCATCGAATTCTTGCTCGACATCTTTGGTAAAATCATAATCAATGACATGTTTGAAGTGTTCGACTAAAAAGTCGGTGACTACCTTGCCTATATCGGTTGGGACTAGTTTACCCTTGTCGTCGGGGATCGGCTCTTTAGCTTGTGTGCGACTCACTTTACCTTTGGCGAGCTTAAGACGCACGATTTCGCGTTCGCCGCCCACAACGTCGGCCTTTTCCACGTAGCCGCGATCTTGCACGGTACTAATTGTTGGAGCATAGGTACTTGGTCGGCCAATTCCGAGCTCTTCTAACTTGCGCACTAAACTGGCTTCGGTGTAGCGCGGTTGCGCTCGGCTGTAACTTTGTTCGGCTTCGGCAGATTGCAGAGCCAGTGGATCACCGACAGCCACCTCCGGTAATAACCCTTCAGCGGCATTTTTAGTATCGCCGTAGATTTTAAGAAACCCGGGGAATAGCACAACTTCACCCTTTGCTTCCAGCGTGTCTTTGGTTTTGCTGGCAACAATGGTGATTGTTGTTTTTTCGATGTTAGCGGGCGCCATTTGGCTTGCTACTGCGCGTTGCCAGATAAGGTTGTATAACTTCTTTTGTTGAGCATCAGCACCGGCCGTGCGCTCCACAGCGTTTGTTGGGCGAATTGCTTCGTGGGCTTCTTGTGCGCCGGCCGATTTGGTTTGGAACTTGCGAACCTGCACGTATTCGGGGCCGAATTCTTTAGTGACGAGATCGGCCATAGCGGCAACGGCAATAGTACTGAGGTTGACTGAATCGGTGCGCATGTACGTAATTTTACCTTCTTCGTACAGGCGTTGAGCAAGCATCATGGTTTGTTTAGGGCTAAACCCTAGTTTACGCGCCGCTTCTTGCTGGAGGGTGCTGGTCGTAAAAGGCGCGCTAGGGCTGCGGGTGCCGGGAGTCTTTTGGACGTCAGCGATTTTGCAATCGCTGGCAGCTAAAGCCTCTAAGAACTTCTTAGCCGCAGCTTCGTCGGGGTAAGTTTTTGAGGCTTGCGCGGATAATTCTGTACCATCAGCTAACTTGAACTGTGCAGTAATTTTAAAGGTTACTTCGGGTGTAAAGTCTTTGATATCGCGCTCTCGTTCAACAATAAGGCGCACGGCTACAGATTGCACCCGGCCGGCACTGAGACCCGTACGGACCTTCTTCCAGAGAACGGGACTGAGTTCGTAACCGACAATACGGTCTAAAATACGGCGCGCCTGTTGCGCGTTCACAAGGGCGACATCAAGGGAGCGCGGGTTTTGCACGGCGTGTTCAATGGCGGGTTTAGTAATCTCGTGGAAGACAATCCGCTTTGTCGCAGCTGGCTTTAATTTAAGAACTTCACTTAAATGCCAGGCAATCGCCTCCCCTTCGCGGTCTTCATCCGATGCTAACCAGACGATTTCGGCTACTTTGGCGGCTTTGCGCAGTTCGGCAACAGTCTTTTTTTTATCGGGGCTAACTTCGTAAGTCGGCGCAAATTTGTTAGCAATATCAACACTCATCCCTTTTTTGGGAAGGTCACGGATATGGCCAAAACTGCTCTTAACAGTAAAATCTTTACCTAAATATTTGGCAATGGTTTTGGCTTTGGCTGGGGACTCAACGATAACGAGGTTTTTGCTCATGCTTATTTTTAAGATTACTCAGTCTTCGCAAGATACCATAGCGTCGCTAATATATGCAAGAAGAACTTGGGGTGTCAACCATTAGTTTTAATATCCGGCCAAGGTCCATGTGTTACCTCCCCCTGCGCGGATTACGCCATTTATTTCCAGCATAGTCAGCGTTTGGCTAAACAGAGCGGGCGTAAGTTGGGAGGCAATTTGCAGCTCGTCGCCATCTTGAGTGCCGCCCGCGATAAGTTTAATAATAGTCGATTCTTCGGAGGTGTCACCGAGAGGCAGCGAGGTTTGCTGCGCGGGTTGGCCAACATTAATTTCGTCCAGGATATCAGCGGTGTTGCGGATCAATCGCGCGCCAGTTGCAATGAGGTTATTTGTACCGGTGCTCATGGTATTGGTGATTGCGCCCGGCACCGCCATAACCGGTTTACCAAAATCAAGCGCGAAACCGGCGGTATGCATGGTGCCGCTTTTTGCGGCGGCTTCTACTACTAATATGCCGCTTGCCAGTGCCGCGACAATCCGGTTACGAGCGACAAAATTACTTTGGTAGGGCTGCGCACCGGGTGCATACTCACTTATAAGCGCTCCCCCAGTTTGAACAATCCGCCGCGCTAACCCGACATTGCTGCGCGGATATATCTCGTCCAGCCCGCCAGGCATCACGGCAATAGTGATGCCACCTGCATCAAGCGCTGCTTTGTGCGCAATGCTATCGGTGCCGAGCGCCAGACCACTCACAATAACCACTCCCCTCTTGGCGAGTTCAAACGCCAAACGATACGCGACCTCTTGGCCGTATACGGTTGGCTTGCGGGTCCCAATAACAGCGAGGCTCGGACTTGCCGGATTTGGTGGGGTGCCCAATAAGTACAAGCTTTTTGGTATTCTGGCAATCGTTGCATCAATCTGTGGCCCTAACAGTTTATCTGTACTAATTGTATTGATTTTATACATATTTTATATCCAAAAGTGTTGACATAAGCGATCATGCGTGTTATATTATCGCGTGGTAAGCCTTTACAGGCAAAACCGCACCTTATACCCCCAAAAAACTAGCATTTGTTCCCTCAAGGAACAATAGTTAGATTGCGTGCAACCTGCTTTTGAAGTTTCTACCCTCCACTTTAATTGCATTTAAGGGTTGCATGCATACTAACCCCTTTAACCGGCGGACCTCTTATTATTTGTGAGGTGGGTCACGCTAATGCCCGATTCGGGTGGGTTGAAGGGTGAAACGGCGCCAGGTAATTGCCCACCCATTACCTGGCGCCTTTTCATTAGGATTTGATTTTTATAGAAAAAGATGATATTATAGTTTCTGAACTTCATCACACCCTCGAATATCGGGAAGGAACCGATGAAAACGAAAGATGAAGACCAGAGTAGTAGTGGCGGCGGCTTTGTTTTGACTTTGATCGTCGTCAGTCTCGTACTGGCGGCGGGCGCGGCCATCTGGCTTGTTGTAGACGAGGTGATGCCGGATTGCACTATCGTCCGCGTTGGACAATCACGGATCGTCTTCGGTCACACGGTTGAGGTGCGCCAGGCGGAAAACCTTGGGCAACAAACTGAGCTGCTTGTGACTGTGAATCCCGGCGCTACGCCTATCTGGACGAGCGACGTGATTGTCCGCAAGCACGGCCGCAGCGGCGAGGACATGGAACCATTCAGCGGTCAACTCATCACGCCGACGACCCTGACGATCCCGACGAAGCCCTACGCGGGTCTCGGCGGCAACATCGTGGGCATCAGACTTTGCGACAAGTAGTATTCTGTCGCTGACCTCCTCTGGTAATACTGGTGGCCTGCCGCACGCAGGCCACCAGTAGATCCAAGTATTATCCATATTAAAACCCCTCACCTTGTGGTTAGAGGGGTTTTTAAGTTGGTGGAGTAATTTACATCAAAACCTTTTAAGATTAAGGTTGACTTTATTGCAGTTTAATTGTATAATCATAATAACTTTAGCGGCAAGACCCCTTGCTCCCCCGAGCGCTGCCGCAAGAGTACATCGACAGAGAGGACATCTGTGAACATCGGAAACTGGTCTTTGTGTAAGCGTGTGATCGTTGCCGTTATCGTCGTATTGGCGATAGGCATAGCCGGATTCTTCGGCGTCATGAAGCTGGGCGTCTTTGTGGACGACAGCACGAACGCCGCTCAGCCGGCGATCGTAGTCGTGACCACCACCGACCTCAAAGCCGAGGAAGAGCGTGTCTACACCCAGCAATGGGTCGGCGACAAACTCCCCGCCTACGCCTGCAACGGCAAGACCGAGGTCGCGCAGTTCAGTAAGTTGACCGATCTCACGTTCTGCCCGGACTACACCGTCACCATCGAACTCAAGGGCCGTAAGGCCAGCGATGTGCCGGTCGTTCAGCAGGCGGCCAACTCGATGATCACCGTCACCCCCGTGCACTACGGTGAATGGGCGAACAAATCCGACACGCTCGGCAAAACGGTGTGGAACGAGGGTTGGTACTTCGAGATTGTCTACGACCCGTCGGTCATCTCGGCCGGCATGAACGAGAAGTACAACTACACCTACCTGAACAACGGCAACGAAACCAGCTGGACCGGGCCTGAAGGCTATAACTCGGCCATCGGCCAGGTAAACCCCAGTGGTGCCTTGGTGACGCGCGAGAGCTTCTCCGACTACACCGTGGTTGTGGAGATCTACGCCGTGTCCAAGGATCTCGCCGTCGTCGGTTTGCCGATCGACCCCGAGAAGGACCCCAAGTAAGTTCCTCTCTGCACACGGTGCGCCCGGCAATTTTGCCAGCGCACCGTGTGAGAGAACTAAGCAGCACCCATCCGGGTGTTTTTTGATAGTTTGACGTAAGCATGTTTATACGTTATAATGCAGGCGAATCATTTTTACCTCAGTAAAATGACCTTTAACAGAGTGAAGCTATGGTTTTTGTGGGGGTGCGAGCGATAGAGCATATCGTTGCCATCCCCTCAAAAATAACAATCCCCTTTTTAGAACGTGCACCGGAGGCACATCGTGAGAGACACTGTAACATTTGGCATCGTCATCGGCGGCATACAGGCCAGCCTAACCCTGCTCGCCATAATCCTGGCGGGCCTCGGCAGCTATTGGGTCGCCGCGACCCTGACATCTGGTGGTGTCGTAGCTGCTGGCGTCAACCTCCATCACTTCATGTACGAGCAGCACGATGCACCAATGTACTTTTTTATCTCGTTGATGAGCATGATGGGGCTGTTCCTGGTTTGTATGGTCTGCGGATTTGTGGACCACGTTCGCAAGTTCGGACCGGTAGATGCCAACACAATGTACGTCTCTCCCTTACCAATCGCCCCTCAACATCTGCCCCCGCGCGATCGGCTGGCGCGGACTCTTCTGATGAGTGTCGTTAAGAGCCATCGGGCCACATAAACGACGCTGTGCCTCGGTACGGGATTGTGGCAGCTTCACTCTGTTACAATCCTATACAATCGTGTAAAACCCGGCAGGTGCCGGTATTTTTATGCCCCGTAGACGTAAGCGTTATTCTGTGATATAATAAAAGTTGCAAAGTGATCTGTATCTATCCCACGAGGGGGTTTCGGCATGTTTCGTCGCACCTTTACGGCTATCTCCGTGCAGAACCGCCAAATGGCGGGAATAATGCTCGCGGTGATGGCCCTCAACGCACTACTCGGTTTGATTCACACGCTCGAACCGATGAGTGGGTGGCCGCTGCTAACCACGGCCTTGCACTGGAGTGTTATGGCAGAGCTGGGGCTTTTGTCCTCGGCCGTTGCCTTCGCTCTGAATGGACGTTTGCTTATGGGAACAGTCGTTGCCCTGACGATTTTCCCGACGCAGGCGCACATTTGGCTCGTTCGTCCCCAGCTGTGGGGTTGGGCGGGCTGGCACATGTTCTTTGTGGTTGGCCTGGTGGTAGTCATATTGGTGCGTCTCCACTGGATGAATATCCAGCGACACATCAAGCGTTCGGTTGCGGCCGAGGGACATGCGTCCGTAAGCCGCCGCCTTGTTCACACGACTCACCATGCGGCCTGAGCCTCGGACGGTAGCTCGGAAAGATTCCCGGCTACCGTCCACGTGGTAGATACATATCACTCCCTGCGGTTCTATAACTGACAGTTATACTGATGAGTCCTCGTATGTGGACGAAAACCGCAAAATTGTAATTATAACGTTTTTATTGTATTATTTTATTTGAAGTGTTCGCCCCCGACAGTAAGTGAGGCCACATGTTAGGTCATTTACTCCAACCCAACGGCTCAGGCGTGTATGTTGCGCTCGGGCTGATGGCGGTGTCTGGTATTGCCGGAGCTATTGTGCTCTGGACGCCAGATGCGGTGCGTCCAACGCTGCGTGCCTGGCCGTCTCGATTTGCCTTCGTGCACATCACGATGGCATGGACGGTCGCTACGCTCGCGGTAACGCAGTTGTTTGTGCCCGAGCTTGTACCACTCTCGGCCGTGGCTTCGTTCACCGAAGGTACGGCCAATGTTTCGTGGCTTGTCGCGTTTTTGGCGGCGGGCATGGGCTTCGTCCTTTTCTGGAAACAGGAGTGGTCGATGCTCGGCATGCGGAACTTTTTAGTGGCTGCGACGTTCGGGCTCAGCGTTGGTTATACGGCCAGGGTTTTGGATGATCGCGCCTTCGGGTATTACATGGAACTGGTGGGCTTATCAGATCCGGCCGGGTTTACGGTGGACGTGAAGGTATATGTGCAGTGCCTTGTCGTGATCGTTGCTTTGGCGGCGTTCGCGCTAGGGCTGACTGTTTACATCTTGCGGCGCTCGCGGAAGATCATGGAGCGATACCTCGAAAGGTATGTGTCGCAGCCCGCGCTGGATGTCTGTCTGGTTGATTCTGACACGCAGCCGGACCCTGAGATGCTTACCCGGTACCACAAGCAACAGTTGCGTAATAGCAACGGAACAGGTCGCTACGAGGCAGCTCGGACTCGGACAGCTCGTCACCGGCGCCGTACCCAGTGGTGGGAGTGGTTCCAGCCGTTGGCAGTACTGCTCCCGTTTTTCCCGTACTTCCCGCCGCGGGATGAACCGCGGCACGAAGACAAATCCACCAACGACTAAACGCTTGGGGTGATACGTAGTTCTGCGTATCACCCCAGAGCAGGGCGACACTTCAACCCTTACATTGTATGAGTTGTGTGGTCGAAAGATCCGCTGATAAACGCGCCAACATATATCGTGGCGTGTTTTTTTATGTCGCTGAGTGTTTGTTGTTCACCTTTATTGAACCTGCTGAGTACAAAATCGGCAGCCTCGGTTGTGGCGAGATGTTCGTTAGCGATACCGACCCGGATGCGCGCAAAATCCTGCCCAATTGCCGCGATAACACTTTTAATACCATTATTTCCTGCATCGCTGCCGCCAACCCGGGCGCGAATAACGCCAAACTGTAGCGCGAGTTCGTCGTGTGCAACAACAATATCGGCCGGAGTGATCTTATAAAATTGAGCCGCAGCTTGCACGGCGTCACCGGTCAGGTTATACATTGTCGCGGGTTTTAACAGCATAACTTTTTGGTCGTCAATCAAGCCTTCGGCGACATAAGCCTTGAACTTATCCCTTTTTCTCCAGTCTAAACT
>DATLJN010000031.1:0-2550 GCA_035538835.1 Magnetospirillaceae bacterium | reverse complement strand
TCACTTCTTTTGGCGTGCTGGGATCAGCAACTTCGTCTCTGTCTGACAACTCGAAGCTCCCATGTTCGTTATACATGCGCCACCGGTACGAGGGGTGCCAGTAGACGACTGCGAAGTATACCTGCTCGTCAGAAGCATTATCCTTCGCGTTCACGTACAGGGAGAGGACGACGTGTATGGCCGGGGTCTTATCCCTGTCGTTGAAGTGCATGTACATGTGCGACTCATAATGGAGGCTCACCGTACTTTCGTCGGGAGCTTCCAGAAAGCCCACACGCTGATCTTCTGCCGGTGTACCGTCGGGGATGGCCGAATCAATACCTTCCAGTACGCCAACCGCGAGTTGCGCGTACAGGACGGGAAGATCTGCGACAACTTCCCGTGCGCTCCTCACGGTTTCGACCGCAATCGTGTTCTGGAGCGCATCAGAATCGATCGCCCCAATAACCCACGCGCGGGGGATTTGCCGCTTAACCAGTCGCATGGTTCGTGCCTCCTTACATATCGAGCGTGGATCGCTCTAAGGATTGACATGACATGTCTAATAAATCATGGAATAGATGATTCGTCAATGTTTGCAGATTCCCTCCCGTCCACTACAATAAAGTCAAATAGCTAACGCTTAAGGCTTAAAGTGGGGGTATCATGAAAACTAAAGTTGCGATTAACGGTTTTGGCCGAATTGGCAGGTCAGCTTTTAAGATTGCGTTTGAACGGCCAGACATGGACATTGTGGCCATTAACGACCTCACCGACACTAAAACATTAGCCCATTTGCTTAAGCATGACACCTCTTACGGCACCTATCAACATGATGTTTCGGCTGATGAAACGGGCATAATAATTAAAGGCAAGCATATAAAAGTTTTAGCCGAGAAAGACCCGGCGCAACTCCCGTGGGGTGCGCATGGTATTGATGTGGTTATTGAGGCGACTGGCTTCTTTACAAAACACGAACAACTCGAAATGCACCTGCAAGCCGGCGCGCGCCGCGTTGTGTTATCTGCCCCAGAAAAGGATGACACATACGGCGACACCTTTGTTATTGGCGTCAACGAACAAGACCTTAAACCGGATCACCAGATTGTATCAAATGCCAGCTGTACGACAAACTGTATTACCCCCGTTGCGGGCGTTATCGAGAGTCATTTTGGTATCCAAAAGGCCATGATGAGCACTGTGCACAGTTATACTGCCAGTCAACGTTTGCAAGATGCGCCAGCTAAAGATTTGCGCGAAGCCCGCGCCGCCGCCGAAAATATTGTGCCCACCAGCACCGGCGCCAGCATTGCCGCCGCCAAGGCATTGCCAGCTTTGGAAGGCATTTTTGGTGGCCTCAGCATTCGGGTTCCCACCCCAGTTGTTAGTATGGCGGACTTTACGTTCCTCACTAAAAAAGATGTGACAGTCGAAGAGGTTAACGAAGTCTTTAAAAAAGCTGCCAAAACGCCGTATTACCAGGGCATTTTGGATGTCACCGAAGAAGAACTGGTAAGCAGTGACTTTAAAGGTAACAGCCACTCAGCGATCATCGATCTTAAACTGACGGCTGTTGTTGGCGGCAATATGCTCAAAGTAATCGCCTGGTACGACAACGAGTGGGGCTACAGTAACCGTTTGGTTGAGTTAGTGGCCGACATGGGAAAGCAACTGCAAAAATAACATGAAGATATTTATTGGCGCAGACCACGGTGGGTTTTACCTCAAGGAAAAAATTGAGGCCCATTTAGCGAAGGCTGGCCATGATGTCGAAGATGTCGGCGGTAAAGTGCTCGACCCTCAAGATGATTACCCGCAGTTTGCCTTTGCTGCTGCTACCAAAGTTCTGGGGAGCGAAGATACAGACCCGCGCGCGATTGTCATCTGCAAAGGGGGGCAAGGAGTAGCGATTGCTGCCAACCGTATTCGTGGTATCCGTGCTGTCGTGATTAGTGACGTCGAAGAAGCAAAAATGGCGCGTAACGACAACAATAGCAACGTGCTTTGTTTGCCTGCCCGCACCTTGGAAGAAGACGAAGCAAAAACATTTGATATTGTTGATACATGGCTAAAAACGCCATTTTCGGGTGCCGAACGCCACGTGCGCCGCTTGCGCGAGATTGAGGAGATTTACGGATGAATATTATTTGTCCCTGTGTTACCGCCCCCGACGCCCACGCCTACCGCGAACAAATGGCGCGAGTCGCACCATTTGCCAAACGCGTGCATATTGATTTTTCGGATGGGCTTTTGGCGCCGATTACGCTTATCAACCCTATTCAGGCATATTGGCCCGAGGGTGTCTTGGCGGATCTCCACTTAATGATAAAAAATCCACAGGCTCATATAGAAACAGTGGTTAGCCTCAAGCCTAACCTGGTAATTGTTCACGCTGAGGCAGACGGCGATTTGCTGGCATTTATGCGTCAACTGCGCGCCGTGAACATTAAAGTTGGCGTTGCGTTGTTGCAACAAACCGATCCGCACGACGCAAACGATCTTATTGCCGACGCCGATCATGTGCTTATCTTTAGCGGCGACCTCGGACATTTTGGTGGCGCCGCCGATTTG
>DATLJN010000030.1:0-2903 GCA_035538835.1 Magnetospirillaceae bacterium | reverse complement strand
GGTCGCCAGCCATTGCGCTCCATCGAGTACAAAATACGGCGGTGCACTGGTTTTAACCCATCCCGTACATCTGGCAACGCGCGGTCGATAATCACGCTCATCGAATACCGTAAAAAGCTGTCTTCCATCACGTTCTCAACGGTACGTAGCTCAAGCGTCTTAGAGTGAGTCTGCACAGCAGGGGTAATTACTTCGCCTTCAACTGGATTTTTCTGCTCATCGTTCATATTAAATATCCAAGTCCTCAGTTTTAACAAATTTGGCGTGGGTCTGAATGAAGCTCTTGCGCAGTTCGACTTCGCTGCCCATGAGCTTACTAAAGATAGCATCCGCTTTTTCGGCATCTTCGATATTTACCTGAACAAGCACACGATTATCGGGGTTCATAGTGGTTTCCCACAACTGGTCAGCGTCCATTTCGCCCAAACCCTTGTAGCGTTGAATATCGTTGAGACCAGCCTGTTTTTTACGGTCATCGGCAGAGTTAATAGCGGTGCCGCGAGCCTTGCGTTCGGCAATCAGGTTATCCATGATCGCATCGCGCTCTTCGTCACTATAGGCGTAGTGTCGCTTACTCGCTGTGGCGCCCTTAAGCAGGAATAGCGGTGGCTTAGCCAAATAAACATGGCCACCTTCCAAAACTGGCCGCATGAATCTAAAGAAGAAAGTCATAAGAAGTGTGCTAATGTGGCTTCCGTCGACATCGGCGTCGGTCATAATAATGATGCGGTGATAGCGGAGGCCGCGCATATCAAACTGTTCGTCAATGCCGACACCAAGCGCCTTAATAAGACTTACAATCTCGTTGTTGGCAAGCATGCGGTCTAGCCGAGCGCGTTCAACGTTGAGCACCTTACCACGGAGCGGCAAAATAGCCTGGGTTTTACTGTCGCGGCCGCTTTTTGCCGAACCACCGGCCGAGTCACCCTCCACAATGTAGATTTCGGAGTTGCTGGGGTCTTTGCTTGAACAGTCAGCGAGTTTACCAGGGAGACTTAAGCCATCAAGGGCGCCTTTACGGATCACATTCTCGCGCGCAGCACGGGCAGCCTTGCGTGCACGGGCAGCGAGCAGCGATTTGTTGATAATCTTTTTAGCATTAGCTGGATTTTCGTCCAGATAATACGCAAACCATTCGTTCATAACCTGTTCGACGTAACGGCGCACCGGTGGGTTACCCAGTTTGTTCTTTGTCTGACCCTCAAACTGAGGATCAGGAATTTTTACGAGGATAATAGCGGTCAAACCTTCACGGACGTCATCGCCAGTCAGGTTTTCTTCTTTTTCCTTAAGCAGGCCACTCTTACGGGCGTAATCGTTAATGACCCTCGTGAGGCCGGCGCGAAACCCAACAAGGTGGGTACCGCCATCTGGGTTATAGACGTTGTTGGCAAAAGCTTTTACTGTTTCGACATAGGCGTCGGTATACTGAACGGCAATCTCGACCATTGTATCTTCGACCTGGCGCTCAACATAAAAGATATCGTCGGCAATAATGTCCTTGCCAATGTTGAGGTGTTTAACATACGACTTAATACCGCCGTCGAAATAAAATGCATAGCGTTCACCTGTACGTTCGTCACTTACAGAAGCACGGATACCTTTGGTTAAGTAGGCCTGGTGGCGCAGGTAATCGAGCACCCATTTATAGTCGAGGTCAACTGTCTCAAAGATAGTCTCGTCGGGGTAGAACGTAATGATCGTGCCATTACGCTCTGATTTACCAACTACTTTGATGTCGCCCTGCGGGACACCTTTGGCAAACTCTTGGCGATACAGTTTGCCGTTTTTGCCGACTTCGGCGATTAACTTTGTAGAAAGTGCGTTTACAACGCTTGAACCAACACCATGTAAACCACTGGAGACCTTATACCCGCCATTACCGAACTTACCACCGGCGTGCAGCACCGTTAGAACCGTCTCAAGCGTACTTTTGCCAGTTTTAGGGTGAATGTCAACAGGAATGCCACGGCCATCGTCGGTGACACGTACACCGCCGTCCGCAAGCAGCTCGACACCAACATAGGTGGCATATCCGGCTATAGCTTCGTCGATACCGTTGTCGGCGATTTCTTTAATAAGGTGATGCACACCGTCGTAGCCAGTGCTACCGATATACATACCTGGGCGTTTACGAACAGGCTCGAGTCCTTCGAGCACCTGGATCTGATTGGCGTCATAATTGACGTCTTGTTTTTGTTTGGCCATATTTCCCCTCACTCAGGCAATTTCAGTATTTACAACTCCCCTATTATAAATGCTGATTGGTTATCTGCGCAATGGGCGCCGTTTGAGCGGTAGTTTATTTGGTAAACATTGTTATTGGACTTGTATTGAACATATTTCTTATGCTAAATTTAAGATCAAGGAGTCAAAAATAAACATGTTTCGGAAGCTTGTTTCCAACTTGCCGTTTAGTCCGGCACTGGTTGGGCAACTGGGTTTCTACGCAAAAAGACTGCGTAAGGAACAGATTACCCGCAAACTTGGGTTGTTTTTCACTATCTTCGCAATTATCATTCAGTCTTTTGCAGTCTTTAGCCCTGCAGAACAGGTTTCGGCGAGCACCGGATCAAGCATCATCGAAGGCGGCATAAAGTCGATTGGAGATATTCTGAATGTTTACGATGCTGGCGCAAAGGGTCAGAACGATTATAAAGATATCATGGACTACTTGGGCGTAACGCGTGCAGAGATCGCGGCTATGAATGGCAGCCTAACGTCTGTTTGCTCCAGCGACAAATCTGTTATCAGCTTTGGTCGACAACACCACTACTCCGCAGCCGAAGGTGAGCTTGTTCATAACATTCCGCGCCAAACCGGAGGATTCAGCACGCTATACTCGGTGCCCCTCTATAGATTTGATAGCGTCGACAACCGACCACTCAACTGTTACGAGTCCT
>DATLJN010000029.1:0-7502 GCA_035538835.1 Magnetospirillaceae bacterium | reverse complement strand
TTATTACTTGTGGTGTATCTTTTTGTCGCACGGGCGATCGCCGCACAAGGCTGGCTGACCGCTTGGCTGTGGCGCATGCAGATGGCCGTCGAGCGCCGACACCAAAAATATGTGCAAATGACTACTCCATTTGTAGGATGGTTGGCACCTAAAAAGGTATTTGCAAGCGACGCTGGCATTGCCTCGCGCGACGAGTTGCGCCAGCTTATTGCCACCGATACCACTTTGCTCGCCCCAACTGATAAAGCCCGGCTGCTTGGCGCATTCGACTTTGGTACGCTGACCGTTGCCGACGCGATGGTTCCGGCTGGCGACATCGCCACCGTTGATATCAAAGAGACCGTCGGACCGGTGTTACTAGATCGCCTGCACAAAGCCAATCACCGTATTTTTGTGGTCATCAAAAAGGATATTGATCACATCAAAGGCTTACTATATATGCATGATCTCACCCCGCTTGACCCCGAACTCAAAGATGTTAAAGAGGCGCTCCGGCCAACTGTCCATTATTTGCCAGTTAACGCATCACTTCAGGACGTATTGGCCGCGAGCCTTATGACCGGCCGGCAATTATTTATTGCTGTCGACTCGGGCGGTGCAACCAAAGGTCTCATTACCCTTGCCGACGCGCTCCGCTTTTTGTGCGGTGAACCCCTACCTACCGCAGCGCCAGTGTCAACAAAACCAGAAATAACATAAGGAGTTTTATGCATCCAGAACAACCGCACATGGCGCCCCAACAACCCGTCGCGCCACAACCAGTCTCAGCCCCGCTCACACCGATCGCGCAGATCGAATGCTGGTACCTCCCCGAAGGCCAATTCACAATTTTTGCCTACCGCAAAAGCAATATCGTGATATATCCCGGCTGGATGTTAATTTACCGTAAATCTGATAATGCCGAAGTCGCGCGAATTCAATTGACCCCAGATCTGGACATGAGGTTTTTGTTTGGTTTTGTCAGATTTGCGCAGCTTAATGGTAAAAAGTTTAGCTTTTTTAAGCTGAATAACCTCTTTATGACGTCGTCGATGTGGGTGTATTTGGTATTCTTTGCGGGCATACTTATCAATCTCCTCGAGAGTATCATGCGTTTTAACTCGGGGCGCAACATCGGGCTGCAACTACTTGGACTTGTTATTATGTTAGCTGGCTTTGGGCTACTTATGACTGGTTGGCCTAAGGCGAAAGAGCTTATTGCCGCTGCCAAACGTGCCGCTGGCATTGCCTCCTAGGTGATATCTGGTATAGTAAGCACAGATTTATGATTCAGGCGCAACTCGATACCAATGCCAGGACTGCTGAGACCGCGTAGGCGGTGGTTTTAGCGATAGTCCTTGCAGCCTGTATCAACTATAAAAGGATAGATATTATGCGAACACTCGCACGAGAATTAAAAAAGCAGGTGGGTAAAACGGCCACCATCCAAGGATGGCTCCATAAAAAGCGGCTGCTCGGCGGCTTAACATTTATTGTCATCCGCGACCGCAGCGGCTTAACCCAGGCGCTGGTTAAAGAAAAGGGCGAAGTCGAAAAACTGCGCGGCTTGCAAATAGGCACTATTTTAGAAGTGACAGGCGTCATCGCAGCCGACGACCGTGCACCAGGTGGGGTGGAAATCCACGAGACAAGTCTTAAAATTGATGTGCCTATCGAAGCCGAACCGCCAATCGAAATTGATAAATCACTCGACCAATTCCATAAGTCGGATTTGCTGGACACACTATTTGAATACCGCGTAATTGGCCTGCGCAACCCAAAAGAGCAGGCGGTGTTTAAAGTTCAATCCGAAATTGTGGAGGCGATCCGTGTGTATCTGCGTGCGCAAGATTTTACATGTATCCGTACCCCAAAATTGTTGGCCGCAGCCACCGAAGGCGGCGCTGAAGTTTTTAAAATTGACTATTTTGGCAAAGAGGCAACGCTGGCCCAAAGCCCGCAGTTTTACAAGCAGATGATGGTTGGTGTCTTTGAGCGTGTATTCGAGATTGCACCGGTGTACCGTGCCGAACCCAGCGCCACCACTCGCCACATGACCGAATATATTAGCGTTGACGCCGAAATGGGCTTTGTAACAATCGAGGATATTAAAACGTTGCTGAGCGGCCTCATGAATGCCGTTGCCGACCACCTGTGGCAGCACTGTGCCGGCGAACTGGCTATGTGGGGTGCCGAAAAACCATTGCTGCCAAAAGAAGTCCCTGAGCTGAGCATGGCAGACATCCACGAAAAATACACTGCCGCGACCGGCACTAAAACGATCGGCGAAAAAGACTTGCGCCCCGACGAAGAGCGTTGGATCTGCGAATATGCCCGCGAAAACTTGGGCAGCGAAGCGATTTTTGTCACCGACTGGCCCGCCAGCGAAATGCGCTTTTACCACAAAGCTCAAGCTGGTCGCCCCGAGTTTGCCGACCGAATCGACCTGTTGTTCCGTGGCCTCGAAATGGTCACTGGCAGCATGCGCGAAAACCGCCACGATGTCCTGCAAAAACAACTCGTCGACATGGCCGGCGGCGACCCCGAAGCACCCGGCTTTAAATACTTTTTGATGGCTATGCAAGCCGGCATGCCCCCGCATGGCGGTTTTGGCATGGGACTAGAGCGCATGACCCAAAAAATGATCGGCCTCAAAAACATTAAAGAGGCGTCGTTGTTCCCACGGGATATGAACCGGCTGGCGCCTTAAGCGGCCAGCATTACAATCGCCATCACCCCCATCACCGCGTATTCAACCAAACTCACGTAGGTGAGCGGTACTTTTAATAGATTTCCTAAACATACACAGTGGATTGTTTCGTGTTTGCGCAGTTTAAGCCACACACTCACAACGGTCATGGCGCTCAGTACCAGGGTAATTGTGTCTACTCGCCAGTCGCTTTGGCCAGAGAGGTACAATCCGCCGAGTCCAAGTTCTACAAACGGATACATATATCCCCACACCGGCAGGTTTTTGGTAATCAGGTCGTATTCGGCGTAACCCATAGCAAAGGTACGTAGATCGGCCAGTTTAAATGCACCAAATACCAAAAAGAAGTAACCCATCGAGTAGCCGAGCAAATTCTCGAAGCTAAATCCGGCATATCCGCACGTAATAACAGTGGCGACAATAATCCCGCTAATCACCAGCGCGAGCGGCCCGTAATCTTTAAATGTTGGATGAGCAGGCGGTAAGTTTATGTGTGCATGATCCATAAATCCATCGTACATCATTTTTAAGCATAACTAGTATATACTATAAACATAATTACGTGCGAGGAGGGGCGATGGCAGGGCAAGACGAATCCGTGCAACCCAAAAGCAAATTTGCGTGGCTGTGGATTGTTTTGGCTGTAATCTTGGCGCTTGCAGCTGTGGGCGCTTTATGGTGGTGGAAGATGACCAGCCAAACATCGGCCGCGACGTGCTTGCCAAAAAACCTCACCCTCAGCCTGGGCGAAACAGAACGTATTACCGGTACGAGCTATGTGCACGTTGTCGTGACAAACAAAGGCAAAGAGAGCTGCACGCTCGAAGGATATCCAACTGTCTCGGCGCTCGATAGTAAAGGCGAAAATTATGTGACGAGCGTTGCTCAGATCAACCCGTTTTACACTTCTCGCGTAGTGACAGTCGCGCCAAAAGGGCAGGCCTATGTCGCCGTTGGGATACCAGATGCTGATCCGTTCGACGCAGGTGTGTGCAGCGACGCGTCGGCAACTTTACGACTCTATCTGCCAGCCGAAGCTATCACGCCAATCTCTGTTCCGCTTACCACCGATTTTGCCTACAAGATTTGCCCCGGGTTCTCGGTGACAGTATTTATGCCTGGCGCGTAGGCTCGCTTAGCGACTGCCAAATATACCACGTTGCCACACTTTCATAAGGATGCCAGTGGTTAGTGGCGGCGATTTTTTGTAGGGCTGTCGCCTGGGGTAGTTCGGTAAGGCCGTATAGTTTTTGAGCGCCGTTTTTAAAACCTAAGTCGCCAACTGGTAACACATCGAGCCGGCCAAGTGCAAAAATTAGGAACATCTGGGCAGTCCATTCGCCAATGCCTTTAACGGCGGTGAGTTCGGTAATGATTTCTTGGTTCGGGAGATGAGGGAGACGGGCGATATCGAGCCGCCCATCGTTGACACGACCCGCAAGATCGAGTACATATGCAGCTTTAGCGTTCGACATACCAACCGCACGCAAATCGGCAACAGATGTTTTTATGAGCTGTTTTGGTTCGGGAACGTTGCCACCAAAGAGCGCAAGAAAACGCTGTTCGATGGTATGCGCTGCCTTAATACTAAGTTGCTGACTGATAATCGCGTCAACCAGCTCCCAATAATAATCGGTGTGCGGCATAAAAGTTGGTTCGCCAATACGGGCAATCAGTGGTGCGAGTTTTGGATCGTGCCGCGAAAGGTGGCGCATTGCCGCCTTAAGTGCCTTACGGTGTTCACGGTGATGCATGAAGCCAGTATACTAAGTTCATGGCTAAAGACGAAGACGATCCACTGCTTGCCGACCCCGACGAGCCACAAACACATGCCACTCCGCCCAAACCGCGTGATGCTGGCACTGGTTCGCATACCCAAGACGAAGACAAGCTGGTGGCCCAAATTGAGGCCGACGATAATCATGAGTCGTTTGATACAGATATAGAAAACCAACGCGAACACGAATCGCCCATGCATATTATTGGCGAGAAGAAAAAATCCTGGCTGCATATATTTAAGCGCCCAAAGTTTTGGATTAGCTTCTCTTTTAGCCTGTTAATCATTGCAATACTAGCTTGGCTAATTACCCCGAGTAGGTTATGGTTACTTAATACCATTGGTCTCAAGTCAACGGTTACGGTAACCACTGTGGTTGTCACATCCGAAGGCACACCGCCAACTCTTAAAAACACGACGGTCGTTATTAATGGCCAAACCTTTCAGACGAACGATCAAGGGCAAGTGCGGGCTGCCATCGCCTACGGCTCGTTACATATCGAAGCGAGCAAAGCCGGTTACGAATCTGTGGTAAAAGATGAGTTGCTCGATTTTGACCCATTCTTTAACAAACTCGGCGGTGCGCAGGCAGACACAAATATCCGTAACCCGGTGTTGCTTATGAAGAATGTCGGTGTGACTGTTGGGTTCGTGGCCAAAGACTGGCTGAGTGGGCTGCCTGTCACTACAGGCACCTTTAGTGTTGGCGATGTCACGGCGCACCCAAACGGCGACGGCAAAGTTACCCTCAGTTTGCCGGCAACCGATGCCAAAACCGTCACCGTCACGGCTGCTTTCGAAGACGGTTATACGAATAAACAAATCGAGCTTGCTGTGGGTGATACCGCTCAGGAGGTTGCTTTTGTTCCGGTCGGCACGCATTATTTCATTAGTAAGCGCGGTGGGAACTATGCGGTGTATGGCAGTAAGCTTGATGGCAGCGAAGTGACCGAAGTGGTGCCACAGGCTGCATCCGAAACTGGCGATATGACGTTTAGTGCAAGTCCGGATGGAAAATATGGCATTCTGGGCTCGACGCGCGAGGCAACCCGTGATAGTTTTGGAACGGTCCAGCAAACATTGTTTGTGGTAGATCTTGCGACAAAAAAACTAACTTCAGTGGATACTGCACTACGGTTCGATCTGGTTGATTGGTCGGCTAACAGTCTGGTGTACGTCGCTTCTTACCGAAGCGGCAACGGCCAGATGGTGCAACGCCTCAGTAGCGTTAACGCCGCGCAGATACGGCAGGCAAATATTGGCGCCGACACAACATATAAGACCGTGCGGGTTTGTTTGGGTAGTGTCGTGTATGTGCGCGCCGATGGCGAATTGCGAACCGTCCCAGTAGCTGGTGGGACCGAAAAGAGTCTCGGCACACAGGTGCAGCAATTCACTCAAGCAAACGCAACAACGTTCGCCTACCAGATTGCTGGCAGTTGGCACAGTTATGACGTGAACGCCAACCAGGTGTCGAATGCTCAGACGCCCACAAGTGTTAATCGCGCGTTCCTGGCGGCCCGCAGCGCTGATGGGCAGAACTATCTGGTTGTCGATACTGTCGACGGAACGCCCACGTTGTTTACATATGCGGCGGGTAACAATAAGGAGACACGATTGTTTGCTGGCAGCGGTATTACCGCGCCGATACGGTGGGTTGGCAACGTTGCTGTCTATCGGGTCGGATCAACCGATTTCGCACTGAGTCCCCGTGGCGGACAATCAAAAAAGATTACGGATGTCACCCCTAGCCCCAACACACATGTCTATCCTTCCTTCAATTGAGCCCAGCGCCATCGCTGCTTTTCAGCAGATGGTGTGGTCGTATTATCGTGCGCACAAAAGGGCAATGCCTTGGCGCAATGAACCGACGCCTTATTTCGTGCTGGTGTCCGAACTTATGTTGCAACAAACACAGGTTGTTCGCGTGCATCAAAAGTTTGCTACCTTTATCCACGCCTTCCCAACTATCAAAGCCCTTGCCGAGGCTCCGTTAAGCGACGTTTTAAAAGTCTGGATTGGTCTCGGTTATAACAGACGCGCTAAGTTTTTGTGGGATTCCGCCCGGATGATTGTAGCCGATTTTGGCGGCGAGGTTCCTGGCAGTCAGTCTGAACTTACGCGACTCCCCGGAATTGGTACCAATACGGCCGGCGCAATTTTGGCGTATGCATTTAATGAACCGGCGGTATTTATCGAAACGAATATCCGCACTGCATTTATCCATCACTTTTTTAACGATAACGCCGATGCAGTGGACGATGATGCTTTGCGCCAACTTGTCGCTCAAGCCTTGCCTATCGAAAATCCGCGTGAATGGTATTGGGCGCTCATGGATTATGGCACCCACCTTAAGTCGACTGTTGGTGCACAGCTTCACCGCGTTAGCGGGTATAAAACCCAGAGTCGTTTCGAAGGCTCTAACCGACAAATTCGCGGCCAAGTACTTAAGGCGCTCATGGACCATAAACACGTAAGTTCGACCGAACTCGCAGCGTTAATTCCAGATACACGGCTCGCCGAAGTCTGCCAAGCACTCAGCCAAGAAGGCCTCATTAGTTCCCGCCGCGGACAATGGCATTTGACAGACACCTAAGACTGGCCTAGCCTTAAAGATGTGAAAGCTAAACGTTTTATTGTAAGTATCGGCGGCGTGCTGCTCTTGTGTGCACCCGTATCTGCCCTGGCTCAGGACGCGACTTCGGCGCGCCAACAGATTATTGTTAGTCAATGCCAGGCGCTTGGTAGTCTGCTCGACCAACTCCAGCGCCGCGATCTTGTTGCGCGTACCAACCTTGGGCGTGAACATGAAAACATTGCTCGCCAGCTTGCCGCATTTAATCAGCGAATGAAACACAACAACCTTAATGCCGCACCCTACGAACAGTTGCTGGGCGAATTAAATGGCGCCACCTCACAGTTCCGCGAGACTTATGTTCGCTACGACGACCGCATGAACGAACTTCGCCAGATTAATTGCCGAACCGAACCGGGACTATTCGAGTCTAAACTTGCCGAAACCCGTGCTTTGCGGGA
>DATLJN010000028.1:0-14192 GCA_035538835.1 Magnetospirillaceae bacterium | reverse complement strand
GTACTTGGTTTGACCGTCTCGAGCATTGTCGTCGGCCAACTAGTTAACAAAACCGGCAAATACAAGATGTTTGTAATTGTGGGCTTGGCAATTGCCTCGATTGGCGTGTTTAGTTTAAGCACACTCACGACCACCAGTGGCTACTGGGATTTGGCGTGGCGCATGGGCCTGGCTGGGCTCGGCCTTGGTGTGGCAATGCCAATCTTTAGCCTGGCCGTACAAAATGCGCTGCCACAGAGCGATCTCGGTGCCGCCACCAGCAGCACACAACTCTTCCGTAGTATTGGCGGAACCGTTGGCCTGGCAATTATGGGCGGGATTTTAAACAACCTGCTCGTCAACAAGCTCGTCGATGCTAAAAACGAACCGTTTATCGCCATCGCTCAACAATCTGGCCACGGCGAACAATTTAGCAATCTCGATATTAACTCGATCCAAGGAATTTTATCGCCTGACGCGCAAGTTGGAATTACCAACCAACTACAGCAACTTCCACCAGCCGCACAGCAACAGGCACTGGATTCATTCCACCACTTTGTTGGCACGTTGCAAGGTGCGCTGGCCAGCTCGCTTACTCAGATATTTATGGTGTCAGCAGCCGTTATGATCCTGGCGTTTATTGTGAGCTTTAGCCTTAAAGAGCTACCACTCAAACATCACGACGCGGTACCGATGGGCGAATAATCGCCAGGCTGGCCTCGGTTTGCACAGTAAAAGAATGGCCGCGTGACCATTCTTTTACTGCCCGGGCAACACCGGGCAAGGCTTCGGTGTGGTAATCGTCGACTACCACAACAGCGCCCGGCGTAAGTTTTGGCCAGATCACGGCGAGGCTAGCGCTGATCGATGTGTAGAAATCGCCGTCTAAAAACGCAAAGCAAATCTTGGCGGGTAGGTCGGCAGGCGTGAGTGCCTCGAACCAGGCCTTATGAATGACGGGCAGTGGTAGGCCGGCCTGTTTAAAATATTTGATAAGCTGTGCTTTTGTTGCTATTAGTTCCCCGGTTTTAAATTGCTCGCCGACCGGACTGACATCTTGCGGGGCTTTTGGCGGCAAACCCGCAAACGAATCATACACATGCAAAACCTTACCGGTATCTTTTATCGTACGCTGTAAAAACAGCGACGTTGTACCCACAAAACAGCCTAGCTCAACCACGTCGCCGGTCACGGTCAAAACTTTTTGCAGTTCACGCAAGATAACCGCCAGCTCGGTGCGATTAACTTGATCGGAGACAATTGGGTAGCGGTCGAGGAGATTCATATCGCCTATTGTAACGCAGGTGATATGATGGTGACATGCATATTTTCTTTAGTGGCATCGGGGGCGGCGGCGTTGGGCCGCTGGCGCTGATCGCAAAACAAGCTGGGTACGATGTTTCTGGTTCGGACAGCCAAGGGTCGGTAAATATCGACCAAATAAAACAACAGGGAATTGACTATTACATTGGCCAAACCGCCGAAGCAATTGCCGCGCATCACGCCAAACATCCCATTGACTGGTTTGTATTTTCGTCGGGCATTACGCGCACAAATCCAAACCACCCCGAGATTGTGTTTGCAAAAGAGCACAATATTCCATTCAGCCTGCGCGACGAGTTGCTCAACAAAATTATCGCAGATCAAAAATTAAAACTCATCGGCATCGCCGGCACACACGGCAAAAGCACCACCACCGCCATGACCATGTGGCTGTTCCACGAACTTGGTATCCCGATCGGCCATTCGGTTGGCGCTAAAGTACCGTTTGCACCAATGGGCCAGTTGCAGCCAGGCAGTGAATTCTTTGTGTACGAATGCGACGAATTCGATAACAACTTTTTGGCGTTCAGCCCATATCTATCTGTCATTACCGGCGTCGCCTGGGATCATCACGAAATCTTCCCGACGCGCGAAAGTTACCAAAAAGCCTACCGACAATTTATTGGCCAAAGCCAGCATACACTTATGTGGAAGGAAGACGCGGCACATATCGAACTGCCCGAGTCGCCCGCCCTGACGCTGCTTGATAAGTCAGATAAAGGAATTGCCGAAATCACCCTGCCCGGCGAGTTCAACCGCCAAGATGCCTGGCTGTCAGTACTTTCCGTGCACCGCGTGACCAAAACACCTATGGCTGATCTTGTGGCCATCATCGCCCGTTTCCCCGGCCTTAAACAGCGCATGGAGCTCATTGCGCCAAACTTATACAGCAACTACGCCCACACACCCGAAAAAATTACCGGAGGCATGCTTACCGCGCTGGAGCTAGCCAAAGACCAGGACGTAATTGTTATTTACGAACCGCTCACCAACCGCCGCCAACACTACATCCGCGATCAATATAAAACTAGTTTTAAGGGTGCTAAAAAACTGTATTGGGTGCCCAGTTACTTGGCGCGCGAAGACCCAAATCTCGCGGTCTTAACGCCTGCCGAATTACTGCAATCAGTTGATGAACCGGCCGACAAACAAGCAGCCGAACTCGACGACACGCTCCTCGCCACAATTAAAAAACATCTTACTGCCGGCGATATGGTAGTTGCTATGGGCGCAAGTGGCGGTGGATCACTCGACGAATGGCTCCGCAATCACTTTGGAGGTAAGTAGGTGGGATTTATACACTACTTTGCCCACGAAGGCCACAGCCACGAAATCGCAGCCGGCACCATACCCTGGTGGCAAGATAGCTGGAGTGTATCAATTGTGTTGATGGTTGGATTTTTGAGCATGCTCATCGTCGCCCAATATGTATTTAAGGCAAAATTCGGGTTAAAAGTTGTACTGGCGATGGGATATCTGCTGGCCGTTGGCGTATTGTGTTATGCAGTGGCGCCGGTGCTCAGCATTGTGTCACTTTCGACAGGACTTGCTATTGCGCTTATTACTACACTGCTCGCGCTGGGCACAAAAAAACAACCGCCACAAAAGTAGCGGTTGTTTTAGGTTTTGGCAGGATTATTTGCGTTTGCTGCGAGCAAAAGCAACGGCGCCGTATGTGACCGCACCAAGACCAAAGCCAGAAACAAACAATGCTTCGGGGCCAGTCGATGGGATCTCTTTTGGTAGTTCAGGGGTTTTAGGCGTTTCGGGAGTTTTTGGTTCTTCGGGAACGTGCACTTTTACGATCGCGTTGTCGCAGTCGTGGGGTTTAGGATTAGTGTCGTGTACTTTGCTATCGCCGTCGGCGCAGGCTTCGTTGTTGATGTACGCACCATTGGTTTTACTGGTGACTTTTACCAAATATTCTTTGGTTACTTTACCGCCAGGCAAAATAACACCGATGTTTTCGGTGATTTTGCGCTGTGAAGGGTTGCTCGCCAGTTCAACACCAGCCGGTAGCTCGTCGGTCATAATAGTGTAGTGGAGATCGTTCCACTCGTTTTGAGCCGCTTGCGCTGGATTACTGATTTCGACGACGTACTTCAGCGTGTCACCCGGCTTTGCGCTTACCGCGTCAGCATTGGTGTTTGCATCGGCCACAGCACTGTTAGCCGTGACGTTTTGCACTTTTTTAACTACTTTAATTTGCGGATGCCAGGCCAAAGCCGGCTGTGCAATCGCAAGACTCGCAGCGAGCGTTAAGCCCACTAACAAAAGTTTACCCTTTTGCATAATAACTCCTTAACTCGTTCCAAACTGATGTTGGATTAAGATTGTGATTATTTTACAACTAAAAATACAAAAAGTCAACTCTTGTCTCCCCCTCATAAAATAACCCAAGCCTCGGTTTGGGTTATTTTATGATTTTCTAGACGACTACTTCTGTACCGGCCCGATATCAATCATCCACTTCACGCCAAACTTATCAGTCAGCATACCAAAACTGTCGCCCCAGGGTGCCTTTTCGAGTGGCATAATGACGCTGCCGCCTTCGACCAATTTGCCCCAGTAACCACGCAACATTTCTTCGTCGTCACCGTTAAGCGCAAGGGTTATCCGCGAACCTTCGTCGTACTCCAAACCTTTTGGTGTATCCGCGCCCATAACCTCGATGCCGTGCTCACCCTTCAAAAAGAAGTGCATAATCTTATCCTTGTCGGCATCGTCCACCGGCATGCTGTCGGCGTATTTGCCCATCGTGTCCATAAAAACTTCGCCCCCAAAGATGGATTTATAAAATTCGGCGGCCTGGCGGGCGTTGCCGCCAAACGAAACATAGCTGTTGATTTTTACGGTCATGGAATCCTTTTGTTAATATAACCTGATTATGACATAGGCCGCTCTCTGACTATGAAAAAAGTCCCAGACCTAAGGCCTCAGACTTTTTTCATGGCTCCGGGGGCGGGATTCGAACCCGCGACCAATTGATTAACAGTCAACTGCGCTACCGCTGCGCTACCCCGGAATATCGGGTAATACGACGGCTATTATAGTGGCGAAAACAGATGTGGTCAAGGGAGAGTACTCCCTGGCCCCGTTGTATAATGCGCGTTTTTTATCTGCTACTAGGGGTACTTAATGGTAAAATATTCAAGAAGTATGTTATTCGTTGTAACGGAGGGGTCCCTGAGTGTCTAAAAAAACTGAGAAAACTGCGATTATCATCGGCGCTGGTCCAGCGGGGTTGACTGCCGCATTTGAGCTGATCGACAAAAAAACCGGCATCAAGCCGATCATTTACGAAGCCTCAGGCGAAATCGGCGGTATTTCGCGCACCATTAAATACAAAGGCAACCGCATCGACATTGGCGGCCACCGCTTTTTTAGTAAAAGCGACCGCGTTATGGATTGGTGGCGCCGCATTATGCCAACGCAGGGCGCGCTCAGCAAAGACGACCTGCTGATCAACATTAAATATCAGGGTAAAACGCGCGAGGTTAAGCTCGACGCAAAAGGTCCTGACCCCGAAAAAGTAGATTTGGTCATGCTGGTGCGCAATCGTCTATCCCGCATTTTTTACTTGCGCAAGTTCTTTAATTACCCCGTCAGCCTCAGTGGTCAGACCATTAAAAACCTTGGCCCCGTGCGCATTGCCCGTATTGGCATGAGTTATGGCAAGGCTCGCCTGTTTCCTATTAAAAATGAGGTGTCGCTCGAAGATTTTTTTATCAACCGCTTTGGTAAAGAGTTGTATCTGACATTCTTTAAGGATTACACCGAAAAGGTCTGGGGTGTTCCTTGCAACGAAATCACCGCCGAGTGGGGCGCACAGCGCATTAAAGGCCTATCAATCAGTAAGGCTTTGGCACACGCTGCAAAAAGCATTCTTAAAAAGAAACCAGCTGGCGATATCGCTCAAAAAGAAATCGAAACCAGTTTAATCGAACACTTCTTGTATCCTAAGTTTGGCCCCGGCCAAATGTGGGAAGAAGTTGCACGCCTGGTGCAAAAAGACGGTGCCGAAATCCACATGAGCCGGGAGGTTGTGGGTATGACTAAAAAAGGCAATACCATCACCGGCATCAAGGTTAAGGATGTAAAAACTGGCAAGACCAACATTGTCACCGGTGATTATTACTTCTCGACGATGCCAATTAAAGACCTCGTTGCCGGCATGGACGGCGACAAAGTACCCAAAAATGTGCGCGAAGTTGCCGATGGCTTAATGTACCGCGACTTCATTACCGTTGGCTTGCTACTCAAAAAAATGCTCATTAAAAACGAGACCGACCACAAAACCGTGGGCAACGTTGTGCCCGACAACTGGATTTACATTCAAGAGCGCGATGTAAAAGTTGGCCGGCTGCAGATCTTTAATAACTGGAGCCCGTATTTAGTGAAGGACCACGCTAAAACCGTTTGGGTTGGCATGGAATACTTTGTGCAAGAAGGTGACGACCTCTGGAAAAAATCCGACAAAGCCATGAAGGAGTTTGGCATTGCCGAGCTGGCACAAATCGACATGATTAACCCCAAGGATGTTTTGGACGGCACCGTAATCCGCGTTAAAAAGACGTATCCTGCCTACTTTGGTACCTACGATCGCTTCGACGAAATTAAAGATTACGTCAACAAAATCGACAACCTGTATCTAATTGGCCGCAACGGTATGCACCGCTACAACAACCAAGACCACAGTATGTTGGCAGCGATGACCGCCGTTGAAAATATCATCAAGGGCAAAAAATCCAAAGCAAACTTGTGGGAAGTGAACGCCGAGAAGGAATATCACGAGTCGAAGTAGTTGAGTGGGTTTATCCCAGCAGGCTATCTGTCGTTCTGGGTATGTTCCGGCGCAAAAGCGCCTTCACTCAAATTCGGGAAGAACAGCCCTGTCAGGAGAGGTAGCCTGCTGGGATAAACCCCTTCCTAATTTTAGCTTTTCGCCAACCCTAACAACCGCTGCTTAAACGCCCGCGCTGCGTCGGTTAATCCTAATACATGCAGCGCTCCAACTAACACATACAAGTTATCAAGCTCACTGCGTGCCTGTTTTGGATCAGCCTCAACTGCGGCAAACCTGGCCGTAATTTGATCTACCAGCCATTTGCTATCTGCCCGACTCACTTTTGACGTGTCTTTAAATGCGGCGTCTGGGTGGGTCATAACCTCGAGCGACCGCGCCGAATGATCGCGCTTACGCAAATGCCCTTTGGTAATGAGGTTATCGATGTGGGTCGCCACAGTGGACACCGACTTATAGTCTAATCCGTTCATAACTTCGCGGTAACTGGGGCCGTAGCCATGCTGTTTTATAAAACTATCAATAAAACTTAGAAGCTCGCGTTGTTTTTTGCTGGGCCGGTCTTCACTCATATAATTATTATACGCGCTTGCGGTTTTTTGAGTGTGCTGCGGCCGCTACCCACAACCCGGCCAGTCCCCACCATGTCATGGCAGTTGGGTCGTCGGCCCAGCCATGCAAAAAGAAGTTAATAACGGTAATTCCAACAAAACTGGCTAGGAGTGCCCGCGGCCACAGATTTTTTTGCTGCCACAAGGCCTGCGCTATTAAAACACTAATGACGAGAAACAACCCAACCCCAAGCAGCCCAACTTCTTGCCCAAGCTGTACGTAATAATTCTCGGGGATGTCGGCAACCGAGTTGTAAAACGACGCCGGCCCAGCCGTACCTACGCCCTGGCCAAGCGGATGTGCGGCGATATCTAGAACACCGCGCCAGGTTGCTTGCCAATGTTCGTCGGTTGAGCCTTCGAGCAACGACTCGCTAGGATCATTGCCGCCGGAGTGGAAGATCGCCAGGCGCACGGCCGGAATTGTTGTAGCGAGCCACAATACAAGTACACCCGCAACCACCGCCGGAATTGTACCGAACTTTATCCACGTGCGCAGTTTATCGCGCGGCAATGTTGTAAACGCTAATGTTGCAGCCATCGCCAAAGCGCCCAACCAACCGCTACGTGAGTGCGTCAAAAAGAGCGCCACAACCATCAGAACTGTAGCGCCCGCCGTCCACCAGGTTTTGCGCTGTGCCCACAGCAAAAGCGCAACCGCCAACGGTAATACTAGATAGGCCGCGAGAGTATTTGGCCCACGCATGGTGGCAAAAGCACGCAGGGCATCGGGGTTTTCGTCAACTAATAGGTAGGGTGAGATGGTTGTATCTTTGTTGTAGCCAAAACCAGCCAGGAAATCTTTTGGTACAAGCGTCACTTGCAATATTGCTAGAACTGCGAGGATAACGCCGGTTATCGTAATCCAAACCGTTAACCGTTTTTTGAAGGTCTCAATCCACGACGCACCACTGGCAACAATAACCTGCGCAACTACAAACAACGCAAAAAACCGCAGATTCATGAGCAACCCAGCAATTGACGCCTCACCAAGTGCCGTCGAACATATTGTAAAAACTATCGTAAGCACAGCGTACAGCGCGATTAACTTGTTGTACCATCGCCCCCATATAGCCCGCGTAATATCCGGCCGGCGCACGCACAGCCATACAACCAGCGGCACTAGCAGGGCGATCACGATTTCCTTCCAACTTTTCCAAACAAGCAATGGGCCAATTGCGCTACCGCCCCAGGTGCTCAAAAAGGCATGGAACGGTAATAATCCGAGAATAATAAGGAATACACCGGTAACACTTTGTACCAAAATCGTGTCAATGCGCGCGCGTGCCATTACGCTTACTTTAGCTGATGGTAAGCGTCGCGGTCAAAGGCAGGTGGTCAGAAACATCAATATTTGGACAGTCGTGCGCCACAACTTTTACGTCGGGGCTGACATACATCAAATCTACCGTGGCTGTGGCGTAGCCTGGGAATTTCTCCAAATCCTTACGGCGCAGATTAAAACTTGTGCTTAGTTCGTCTTTAAAGACGCTCACCAGCTGTTCTTCGAGCGCAAGCATGGCTGGGTTTGTTGGTTTAGCGTTGGTGTCGCCAGCCACGATTACCCGCTGTAAGCCCTTGGTTTGTTCCAGAATGATCCGGCTCATATTGCGGCGTTTTAGGCTGTCGTTGTCGCCGTCGAGGTCCCACACACCTTGAAGATTTAGGATATGAACAATCCCGGCAGGTGTTTTGACTTCGATATGTTGTAAATTGCGTGGCGCTTTTGGGAAGTGCTTAGGATCGTTGTAATCCATATCGCCAAATGGTTCGTTAAAAAAGATTGGTGGGTGGGCAGTAGTTATTGGAAACTTGGAAAAGATAGCGTTTCCTTCGATAACCTTTCCCTCTGGCCAATTAATATTGAGCGCAGGTGCAAAATCAGCAAATTCATAGCCGAGTTCCTGCCTAAGCAAAGAAAACGACCGATGTTTGCGCGTCAAAGCAGAATCTGTCGCGTTCGCAACTTCTTGCAACAAAACGATATCGGCATCTTGTGCATGTAAAAAGGCAACAACATCGTCTAGCAGCTCACCATGCCAAATATTCAGCGATACAACCTTAACATCCATTCGTCCATCGTACCATGCCGGGCGTAACGATGGTAAGATGACTCCATGAACATGCTTATCATCGGCGGCGCTGGGTATATAGGCGGCGTCACCGCCCATCTCGCAAAAAAAGCTGGCCACACTGTTACCATCGTCGATGATCTTTCAACCGGTAACGATTACAATATCCCGGCAGGTGCCACGTTTATTAATGCCGACATCCGTAGGCGCGACGCCGCTCGCAACATATTTGCGTTACCCTGCGATGCGGTTATCCATCTTGCTGCTCGGATTTTAGTACCCGAATCAATGCAACAACCGTACACTTATTTTGACACGAACACGCATGGCGTGCTCAACGTTGTGGATGCGGCCGCGACAGCCGGAGTAAAAAACTACATTCTTTCTTCGACAGCCGCGGTGTACGGTGCGCCGGTTCATATCCCCCTACAAGAATCTGACCCGACCAGCCCAGTCAACCCTTATGGCGCGAGCAAACTCTTGGCCGAGCAGCTCCTGGCCAGCTACGCCATAACCCACCACCTTAACTGGGTGGCACTCCGTTACTTTAACGTCGCCGGTGCTTATGACGGCGTTGGCACCGACTATCCGTTTGTGTCACACATTATTCCGTCGTTTTTGGAGCAAATGCGCAGCAAAAAACCAATCCGCATAAACGGCAACGATTACGACACGCCAGACGGCACGGCAATCCGCGACTATGTGCACGTGGTAGATATCGCTCGCGCCCACCTACTTGCCGCCGAAAAGTTGGGAGCCGGGACAATCTGCCAACCAATCAATCTTGGCTCGCACAATGGATTTTCGGTCAAACAAGTTGCCGAAACGTTCAATAAGGTTACAGGCGCGGACCTGCCAATCGAATACCATCCGCGCCGTGCAGGCGATCCGCCAAAACTCATCGCCAGCAACGAACGCGCCAAAAAACTCCTTGACTGGCAACCCGAATATGAGCTCGAGACTATCATCCGCGATCATTATCAATGGTTCAAAACCCAGAGCCGGCGTAAACGATAGCTGGCCGTTAACGGCCCCAGATGATACAATGACACCTTAAGGACTACGTATGCCTACCCGCTCAGCACGCTTTTATAGTATTGCGCTTATCATCTGTGATTTTTTAGTTCTTTTGCTCGCATTTGGATTGGCTTACGTTGTACGCGTGCAGTTTGATGCGCGGCCGCTGGTGGCCAGTATTGATTCTGACCAATTTTTCCTCACATCACTCGCGCTTATTCCCTTATGGGTTGTCGTGTTTGGATTTTTAGGCCTCTATAGCAGTCGCGTTTACAGTAAACGTATGGCCGAGTGGGGCCGGCTGTTTGTTGGCGCTGTTATCGGCATTTTAATTGTAATTGGCTATAGCTTTGTGATCGACGCCCCCGTGTTCCCCGCGCGTCTCGTGGCCGTCTATGCATTTATTGGGTCTTTTTTGCTACTTATTCTGGGGCGGGAAGTGCTACGCGAAATCCGCACAATTATGTTTAGGTTTGGCAAGGGCATCAGTCGTGTTCTCATTATTGGCAATAGCACTGCGACGCGCGATATTGCCACGCAGCTCAGCGACACCCGCAGGTCAGGCTATCACATTGTGGCGATTGCCGGGCCAAAATCAACGCTGCCCGAGCGGTTCCACGGCACACAGTTCCGCACCGTCGAACATGCACTCGCCCACTTAAAAGCACAGCGCGTAACAACGATTATCCAAACCGATCTGTATGACATTGATGAGCGCAACCAAAAAATCTTGGCGGCCGCGCGCAATAACCACATCAACTACTGTTTTATCCCCGGTGAAACCGAATTTTATTCTGGCAAAAACCTCATTGACGTATTTTTGGGATACCCGATTATATCAGTGCACCAAACACCTTTAGTTGGTTGGGGCGAAGTAGTGAAGCGTATGTTCGATATTTTTTTTACCCTTCTTATTCTTATACTTTTGTCGCCAATTTTACTGGTATTGGTCGTCGCCCAAAAGATCTTCAACCCCGGACCGATTTTTTTTGTAAACAAACGGCTTGGCCGCTATGCGACGCCGTTTGGGTTGTATAAGCTGCGATCAATGAAGCGTGAATACTCTGGCCAAGATGCTATTAACATTTTTACGACGATGAACCGCCAAGACCTTGTCGAGGAATACCGCCGCCACCGCAAAGTGTTAAACGACCCGCGCATCACTGCTTTTGGTCACTTTCTGCGGCGGACATCACTCGATGAACTGCCGCAATTATTTAATGTCCTAAAAGGTGACATGAGTTTAGTTGGTCCGCGCCCCATTTTGCCCGACGAACTTGGATTTTACAAAGGCCGCGGCGCGCTTTTGCACAGTGTTAAACCTGGCATGACAGGACTTTGGCAAGTGTCTGGCCGCGACGATTTACCGTTTGAAAAACGTGTCGAACTCGAGCTATATTACGCCCAAAACTGGAGTTTTTGGCTAGATATTAAGATTTTACTTAAGACACTGCCAGCAGTATTTAAAAAAGGTAGTGCCCACTAATGGCTGTTCGGCAGCCAAAAATCGCCATTGTTTGTGACTGGCTCACCAATATGGGTGGCGCTGAGCGGGTTGTTTTAAGCCTGCATAAAGCATTCCCTGATGCGCCAATTTACACCTCGGTATTTACGCCGGAAACTATGCCGGCATTTAGCGGCCTTGATGTGCGCACCTCGTTTTTACAGAAGCTTCCATCGTATTTGCGGAGTCGCCATCAGCTGTTTCCGTTGCAGCGCACTCAGGCCTTTCGTGCACTCGATTTACGCGAATATGACATTATTATTAGCAGTGCGAGTGCCGAAGCCAAAGCGGTTATTAAACGGCCCGACGCTATACACATCTGTTATTGTCATACGCCTACTCGGTATTATTGGAGTCATTACAAAGAATATTTGGCGTCCCCTGGGCTCGGGCCGCTCAATCCAGTGGCGCGCGTTGCCCTGCCTGCCTTAGTGCGGCTCATGCGTAAGCTCGATCTGCAAGCAGTTGAGGGTGTGGACTATTTTATCGCCAATTCATCGGCGGTTGCCGGGCGCATTAAAAAATATTATGGGCATGAATCGACCATTATTTACCCGCCGGTCAGCATGGAACGATTTACGCCGCTCGACATTACCGGGCCGCGCAAAGGTTTTGTTGTTGTGGGCAGGCAAGTCCCTTACAAACGTTTTGATCTCGCGGTTAGTGTATGCAGCGAGCGTAAACTGCCACTTACCTTATACGGCACCGGCCCCGACCACAAACGCTTGGTGCAAATGGCCGGCCCAACAGTTCGCTTTGTCGAAGGCGCTAACGACGCCCAAGTTGCAAAGGCTTTATCAAAAGCCGCAGGCTATATCTTCCCTCAAGAAGAAGATTTGGGGATTACCCAGCTCGAACCAATTGCAGCCGGCTGCCCGGTTATTGCCTTCGCCAAAGGCGGTGCACTCGACGTAGTGATAGATGGTAAAACTGGAATATTTTTTGACGAACAAACGCCCGAAAGCCTTGGCGCAGCATTGGACCGCTTTGCCACGCTTAAGTTTGTGCCAAAAATATTGCAAAAACACGCCGAGCAGTTTAGTGAGGAGCGGTTTGTGAGGGAAGTGCAGAGTTTTGTGCACACGCACAAAAAGCCGGCAGCGTGACCCTTCTTTATTTTGCGAGCTCAAGTGTCTTGAATGAATCGAATAGCTGAGAGGAAACCTTACTATTAGCGGGGTAGTCCGCCTCATTCACTACGCACGCCGCTTGGGAATGAAAGTAGTAATAGTAGTAATCGCCAACTTTACCTAATGATAGATTGTCCGATAGGTTTAGCGATTGTGGTGACCTAAATAACTCCCATACACCAGTTGCATCCTGGTTGACGTCACAATCGGTACTAAGCGCCACAAGTTCGTGCGTAGAGAGCATAATTTTTACACTGCCTTCCGGCAAAGAAATACCAGAACCATCACCGGCTGGAATCCCACTGACAGGCCAGGCTTTGTAGATAATCGTGCCAATATCATTAACGGGCTTAAATCGGACACCCCATTCTTTGATGACGAAGTAGCCTTTGTTTGGATCAACTGTCTGAGCTAGACTCTGTTGCCCATTTTGCGGCTGCGTGGCGGTATTTTTTTTATTATCTTCGCCGGAACTAAACATACGCCAACCTATGAAGCCCAGCACGCCAATAACCCCTACAATTACCACGACGAGCGGGAGACTAAAACCCTGGGTTGAACGCATAAGATCCTTTCAGTTATTTTTTACCCAGTCCTACTTGGCAGCTTCAAGTGATTCAATTGATTCAGAAACTGAAGACGCTACCGAATTCTCGAGATTGCTACTCGTCTCTGATTCGCTACATGCCGCGCTTGCAGCCCGATATTGGTAACTATAGCCATCAATCACAGCGATTACACCGCCATCAGCCGGGTTTGGGTCTTTGCTTCGTGTGAGTAGACCGATTGGAATGCTGCGACTATCCTTACCGCAATTTGCTTCTTTGTTTGCTAATTCGGTCGTCGTAAAAGTATAAGCATCACTCGTAACACTATGAGGCCTAAAATATATAGTCCCTGTCAAACCGTCTACCGGTCTGAACCTCACTCCCCATTCGCTTACAACCACATAGCCGACATTGGGATCATCCTGCTGCTGACTCGTTTGAGTACCAGACTTATCGCTCGTCTGTTGTAGATTTTGCTTTGACGCATCTCCTGAATCAAGCATACGCAGTACGACAAAACCAACTACAGCAATTACGATAATCACCGTACTCACTAATGCAAGACTGAAGCCAGATTGTTTTTTATTTGTCATGTAAACACTCCCTTATTGGATAATGTACATTAACACTAATAGTAGTTCCCTAAAATTTCAATCCCGTTTACATTGGAGGGAACCTATGCCTAAATGTCTGCCAGCACGGGACTGAAAACAGAAACGTTAGTCCCGGGTTGTTTCTCGTACCTTCTCTCGAACAGAATGGATGATTCATGCCCAAACGCAGTCGAGTAAGGATACTCCACATCGTGACTGTCTTGCTAACACTAAGCGTTGCCCTTATCGGTAATGCCCGAGTAGCGCAGGCCGATACAGGTGGATACCCTTACGCCAACTACAGCGGCCCTGGCACAGCTCCTGCACAATCCGTATGGACAGATGACAACCGCAACATGTATTCACCGTACCGCTACGTCTACCGCAATTGCACTGACTTTGTAGCATGGAAGCTCGACACCGCAAACGGCTGGAAGGCCACTAATGCGAGCGGGACGCCCATGTCCATTGGCAACGGCGCCGATTGGGGCGGCTGGGCGACGAATCAAGGATATGTTGTCGACCACAACCCGACAATTGGGTCAGTCGCCTGGTGGAACGGAAGTGCTGGATACGGTCAATGGGGCCATGTCGCATATGTGGCTTCACTT
>DATLJN010000027.1:0-9202 GCA_035538835.1 Magnetospirillaceae bacterium | reverse complement strand
TATCGTTGGCTCCGAAGGCATACTCGGCAAGGTCCTTACTGGTTTGACTATTTCTGGCGCAACCAACAAGCCCCATCTAAACGCGTCCATTACACGGGTTGATGTGCGCCCGGAACGTGGCAGCGCAGAGGCAAAAGAACTTGGCGAAGCCTATAACCGATCTGAATACCATGACTCAATCCATCCGTTTATCAAAAGTGACTTACACAGCGACAAACAGATACGTGACCTTCTTGCCAGTAACGACATCTGGATCCACAACGCATGGGCGGCTGAGGGCATACTGGATCCAACATCTTATAATCCAGCGAATCTAGAGCTTGTGCGTCGCATACTTACCATCGCCGCTGAGCTTGGGCCACGCGCTCCTAAACTTGTATTAATGAGTTCAGTTAATAGCCATGTACCCAAAAACTGGCGGGAGAGACGCTTAGCGGGAGATCATATTGACGCGTCAGAACCTGCCTTGCCTCACCATCATAATCGCAACGCACAACCCGGCCCGGGGCTAACCCGGTACGGCCAGGCCAAAATCATTCTGGAAAAACTTGCCGAGGATTACGCTCATCAATATGGCTTGGATATAACTGTGCCACGAATTGGCGGGGTGAATATGGGTGATGCACTTCCTTCACGCTATCAGCCATATATTGCGCTCGCAAACGATCCAAATAAAGGCGCTCATTTCGATCTGGACTGGGAAGATGCCGTTCGGCTCAGCCACGCCGATTTTGTGCGCGACATCCAGCATATTGTTGAACGGCCAAAACAGGCTGGTCACTTTGCACTATATAACCTAATATCTAGCTCCGACCAAAAAGTACATGTCGTTGGCAGCAAGCAACCTGAATAGCATCATTGCGGCTACTCTGTCCGCGACTTAACAAACTGCACTGTTTGCGTAAGGGCATTCATGCCGTCGGCATTGTCTAAATTAAATTGATATTCGTGTGGCAGCGACGGTTGGTGGTCGGCTGGATAGAAAAGCGTCGTGACAGTAACGCCAAGTGATTGTAGTTTTTGTACAAACGGCACCGACTGCGCCTGCGTTAGCGGATCCCCGTTGCCACCGCTAATGTACGTTACCGGGAAGTTAGAGGTAACATTATAATACGCCGACATTTCTGTGATAACCGGGTCCGAAAAGTCCCGGGTGCCGGCGTAGGCCCACACACTCACATCAGTCCCCCAGCCAACAATCTTGGGTAAGGTTGGATCGGGCTGCGTGAGATCATGCATCTTATAAATGCCGCAAAACAGCACCAAACCGCGCAGCTGAGAAGGCGTAAGATTTGGACTCACTCCCACTTCTGCCGCATACGCCGGGCTCGTGATTATCGCAGCCATCTGGCTTGTTAACTGGGCGCCTGCTGAATCGCCGGCCAGAACAAATTTGGTGGTATCAATGTGGAACCGATCAGCGTTTTCTTGTGCATATGCGTATAAATCGTTCAGTTGATGGACGGCTTTGGGATAGGTATGCTCAGGAGCCAAGGAATAATTTGGTACGACAACCGTAAAGCCTTGAGCTGCCAATAGCTTAAAATAGGGAGCGGCGTTCGCCTTATCGCCCGAAACCCACGCACCGCCATGCGTCCAGATAATGGTCGGCAGGCGCAATGTAGTGTTCTCCGGGAAATACACATCCAAAAACGCGTCTTCGTCAGCTTGTCGGTATTGTTGCTCCGTGATCTGCGCAACCGGGGTGGCTGGCATATGTTTTTGTAGCGCGCTTAACACTTTAACGTCGTTCTGGCTAAAAACGGCCCGTATCAACAACGCACCGGGCCAAGGGCTTACTCGGAACGCAACAAGCAATACCGCAATTAAGCCGACAATTATCCCCACCGTCCACAAAAATGGTTTTTTACGATAAAAATGCACTTTTTGATTTGTTTGTTTTTTCATGGAGCACTATCTCCTGCATTACGTTACTTAACATAATAACCTACTAACGCACGAAAGGCGATTGCCGTACCCCTGGCAATTCGCCCTAAAACCTGCTAAAATAATCCCGTTATGGCGGACGTAGCTCAGCTTGGTAGAGCGCTAGGTTGTGGTCCTGGATGTCGTGGGTTCGAGTCCCATCGTTCGCCCCAGGTCATTATTTTTTTTAAAGACTCCTCTCGCAGGAGTCTTTATTTGTGTAGTTGATACATCCTAGGGTTTTAGCTTGGATTATCGCCAAGTAAGTCAATCACATATTTGAGACCATGTATAAAATCTTTCTCGTTCGTAAAATCAGTACAAAATGTATCGTAAAGACCTGGCCGCAACTCATTTAATAGCCGCTCGACTTTTGCGATACCTTCCTCTGTTCTGCGCGCTTCAAGAAAAGCGGTCTCGAGTTCTGGAATACGTTTTTGAAGAAGAAGTAAAGCGGCACCCGCATACGACGCCTCTACAACACTAGAGCCTCCATCGCGTCCACGACTCAACATAACTGGCGGCAGAGTGACTTGCAGATCTTCAGGAGTGGTTACCGTCACGATTGGTTTTTGCCAATCGGCGAAACCTTGCGGCCTGCCGAGTACTTTGGCAACATATCCCGCGCGTATCGATTCAGCAAAACCCTCTTCTAAGAATGCTCCGTAAGCGGGATCATCCGCCTTTACCCGATGCACGAACCCTAAACGATGCGCTCGAGCACTCATAACGGTACCAGTGACTTCTGCGTGTATTCGCCGAAAGCTCGAGGACCCATGAGCACGTTCGTGAACAATATAACTCTCGGTGATTTCGGGACCGTTCTGCGCTTCTAACTGCGGGTCGCGAAAAACAATCGCCAAATCGAGTTCCACAAAATAAATGCCGCCGTTATCATCACGCCCCTCGATACCAAGCTGCTCTACAGCAGCGTTTATTTCGGATATCCGGTCGCGGCCAACAACAATCACGTCTACAGGCCGCAAATCGAGTCCCGCAAGGTAACCATCGACCCGCTCCATGTTGAGGCCTTCTACATTAGATGGGAACATCTCAATAAGTTCGTGCCTGGCTTTTTCAAAACGCCCTAGAACAACCCACTGCATAAAAAGAGCGTCAGTAGCAATCTCGGCCGCAGCTTGCTCGTCTTTTGCAACAAAAGTAACGTATTCCTCATGGTGATCTTTTGGTCCTTCGGTCATGCATCAATGATAGCATGACCACAGTTCACTATAGACGACTATGCTTGGTACCCTTCTTCTGCCACAATACGTGCAGACGTACCTACAATCAAAGGAAGCGCCATGCCACAGCCGCCGCGTTACACATTGAACGAATTACTGGCGATGATCGACGAGCCCAATCAGTCGATCTGCCGTCGGCTTATCTCCGACCATCCGCTACGATTCAACGCTGCGGCCGGGTCCAGCCGTATCCACCAGGCCTGGCAAGGAGGTTACCATGACCATGTGGTCGAAGCCATGAACCTGGTTGTGGTTGATTACCGCGCCTGGGAACCTCTTGGCCGGTTCGAGCTTCTGCCGCCCGAGCAGCGTTTTGCTCTCAGCGATGCGCTGGTGGTGCTGTTCTGGCATGACATCGAGAAGAGCTGGCGTTCGCGGCTCGACGAGAGCGGCAACATCATCTTCAAGCCAGACGGCAGCGTGGCAATGGACGCCAGCCTCGCCACCAAGGAACAACGGGCGGAGTATGCGGCCAGAATTATTGTCCAATACGGCGTGGTGCTGAGCTTGGCTATGCGCAATGCCCTCAAATACGTCGAGGGTATCCGAGACAGCGACTACACCCCCAACGAACCGCTTATGTGGCCGCTTGCTGTACTGTGCCACAGAGCCGACCTTGCCAGTGCGCGGGCCTTCCGAGAGTACCCGCTTGCACAAAATGACCCCTGGGGTGGCGCCTGTCGCAGCGCAAGGTAAGTCTACAGGCCTGGGCGTGAGTGTCGCGCCCAGGCCTTAGTCTGCTATGCTATTTTTATGCACAAAGCCCTTCTACTCGACGCCGATGGTGTGACGATCTTAGCACCCCAGCCATACTCTTTTACCTACGCCGAACAGCAGGGACTCAATCCAGCCAGTATTGAGCCATTTTTTAAAGGCCCTTTCCAGGAGGCGCTTCGGGGTAAGGCCAATCTCAAGGAGCTCATTAGTCAGCACCACGATACCTGGAAAATCGATAATCCCGACCAATTTTTACGCGACTGGTTTGCGGCCGAAAACGTCCCGGCTATCGCAATACAAAGTATTATTACCGAGTGCCAGTCTAAAGGCACTCCCGTTTTTTTGGCAACCAATCAAGAATCCTATAGAACCACATATCTGCGCGAAGTCATGTTCCCGCATGTTTTTAACGGCATGCTGGTATCCTGCGAACTCGGCTTTACTAAAAACGAGCCGGGTTTTTGGCAGGCAGCGCTCAGCGAAATTGCTAAAAGTATCCCCGGAATTATCCCAAGCGAGATCCTATATTTTGACGACAGCGAAACCTACATAACCAGTGCTGCCCACGCCGGTATCGACGCTCGATTATTTGAGGGACCGCACCAAATCCGGGAAGTGATGGGCTTAGCATGAGCCTATACCTTGCGGCCCTGGGCATCCCCGACCGTAAAGCATATCTCGGGCTTTTTGCTAAAAATCAGCCACGCCGCGTGGCGATTATCCCCACAGCGTGGAACGTGGCGCCGACCGCTAAAAGCGACCCGTTTATGCAGGGTATCGAAAAAACATTTGCCGAACTTGGTTTTACAACTCTCCGTGTCGATCTGGCCGATTATCACAACAAACAAACAGAACTGCAAAGAGATTTGGCCGACATATCGGCTATCTGGGTCATGGGTGGCAATACGTTTTATTTAAATTATTGGATGCGCGAATCTGGCTTTGATAAGCTTTTGCCCGATCTGTTAGCTAAAGGCATCGTATACGGTGGCGAAAGTGCTGGCGCGGTTGTGGCCGGCAAAACGCTGCACGGGATCGAACTACTCGATGATCCAGCTGAAGCACCCGAAACGCTTTGGCCAGGGCTCAACTTAGTTGACTATGGCATTATCCCCCACTGGGGTGAGCAAAAGTATGCTGATCGTTTGGAACAATCCCGTGACGAAATGCGCCTATTTTGCCCAGTAAAGACCCTCAAAAACACTGATGTTATTATCGTAAAATAGTTGACTTTGGATAACTTTTATTATAAAATAGTATTAACCTCACATTGGAGCGTACATGAGCAAAAACGGAGACTGGGTCATCAGTTACGGTCCTAACCGACCGCTCTGGGAGCCTGTCCGTCTGGTGGATTTTGCCGATGAGCGATTGGTCGCACTGCGTGCTCTCCAAGAGGAGCTGCAAGCGGAGGCCGCCACGGCAACGATGGCGGACGACAGGCTGGCATTGCATGCCACCCTGGAAGTCCTGTTCTCACAAACTGTCGTCAATGCCTATGCAGCACTCGCCGAAACGTTGCGGCTCGCCGCACACCGCTTGCCCAAACCAGAAGGTAGGCGTCGAGCAGTGCTCTCAATTGACCGGCGTCGAGATCTCACTATGACGGTCGGGCAAGTGTGGGTTGCATTCACTGCTCCTAACTTCCCGCTCAACAAATCCAACCCCGAGGCCTAAACCTCGATGTGCGCAACGAAAAACCTCGATGCGACGCATCGAGGTTTTTCTTATATGATTTCTGGTGCGGGTGGAGGGAATCGAACCCACGTCACCAGTTTGGAAAACTGGGATAATAACCATTATATGACACCCGCGTCTGGCCTATTATACCAGCACTTCTATAATTAGCGAGCACCCAAGGCACGAGCGAGCAAATCACCCAAGATGTACGAAACCCCGGCCGCAACACTCCCAAGCGCCAATGTCTCGGCGGCAGCGCGCAGACGGCTGGTTTTAGTAACACTCGCCTTAAGCCATCCAACCGCAACAAAGGTAAACGCGGTAATAGCAATACTAAACAAAAACAGATCAGTTAGCGCCATTTTAAGCCCCACTATCGCATCTAAAACATAGGGCAAAATCGGGATAAACCCCACAACAACAAATGATGCAAAAGTAATGACACCATCTTTGAACGGGGTTTCGTCGTGAGTAAATTCGCCGGGTGCTTTGCTTTCGTTATGGTTGCGCTGTTTTAAATCGCGTTCCGATTTTGCCGCTAAATATGCGCTGGCACCCATCGAAAATCCATCGCCAATAAGGTTTGCTATTCCCAAAATAATCACAATTGTCGAGCCTAACCCAGCACCAGCCGCGGCCGCCACCACGGCGAATGTAGTAACGGTGCCGTCGATCGCCCCGTACACGAGTTCCCTCAAATATGCTTCAAATTTTTCTTTCATTTTTCTAATGACCTTTCTATATCATTTACGGTAATGCGTACGGTCTGGCCGGCACCTACTTCTTCGGAGAGCACTTGTTTTGCCACAATATTTTCCACAGTTCGCTGCACCATACGGCGCAGAGGACGGGCACCGAGCCGTGGATCACTACCTTTTTGCACCAAAAGTCGTTTAGCATCGTCGGCCACTACGACCGCTAATTGCTGTTCGGCCAAGGTTTTGTTAATCCCAGCCAACATGAGATCGACAACTTGCAGCAGTTCATCTGCAGTCAGTGGTCTAAAGACCGTAATCTCATCAAACCGGTTTAAAAACTCTGGTTTAAACTGCCCAGTATCAATGAGCTCACTAACAAACTTTTCTTCAAACTGTTCTAGCTGATACCCGGCCACAATATATTGGCGGATACGATCAGCGCCCGCATTGCTTGTGGCAATAATTATAGCATCCCTAAAACTAATCTCACGGTTGTTAGTGTCGCGCAAAATGCCTTCGTCGAGCAACTGTAGCAACGTGTCCAGCACATTAGGATGCGCCTTTTCGATCTCATCCAGCAACACTACGCTAAATGGTTGTTTAGCGATTTGTGCCGTCAGGCTCCGCGGATCGCTGGCACCGTCGGCAATAAGCCGCGTCACGTCGCTCGCTTGACCAAACTCGTTGAGGTCGAGTCGCACAATGTGGTCTTCGCCGCCAAAATACACGTCAGCAAGCGCCTTGGCAAGTTCTGTTTTACCCACGCCAGTCGGACCCAAAAACATAAACGATCCGATTGGCCGCTTTTGGTTGCGCACGCCACTGCGCGCCCGGCGCAGGGCATTGGCTACTGCATTCACCGCATATGTTTGGTTGATCATGCGCTTATGAATAAGGTCTTCCAGGTGAAGCAATGTATCACGCTCTTCACCCTTGTTGGCAGTTCCAACTTTAACGCCAGCTGATTGTTCGACCGCCTTTTCGACGCTCGCCGCCGTTACCAATCCGCGGTCGGCATGCTGTGCCGCTGCTTGGAGCACACTAAGCGCCTGGCCGGGCATCGCTTGGTCGATGACATAACGGGCGCCCAGCCGATAAGCGACTTTGAGTGCTTGATACATATAGCTTACTTTATGGTCGAATTCATATGCGAGCAGTTGGTCCTCGCAGGCAAGCAGCGTCTCGGTTTCATTGAGTGGCGGGATCGCAATTCGGTTCAATTGCTGAGCAAGCGAGGGTGTGTCTCGGCTGAGCCGCAACCACTGTTGTTCGTCCATACTCAGTACCATACGGAGGCCACCGGCTTCGAGGGCGGGCAGTAAAATATTACGCACATCAACACTCCCAGTACCGTCGGTAAAAAACAGTTCGGCGTTATCTAAAAATAAAATGATGTTTTTGGCGTGATACGCCTCCAATAAAATCTGGTTGAGCAATCCCTCCAATTCGCCGCGCTGCCGGGCATGGGATATCAAACTCGCTGGATCGAGCATCATCACCTGTCGGTAATGCAGCGACGGTGGCACACTCGCATCGGCACGCAATAATTGCTCTGCAAAGCTATATACAACCGTTGTTTTACCAACACCATTTTGACCAACTAAGACCGCATTTTGGCGCCCACCCTGCGAGAGCTGCTGCATAAGCTGGGTAAGTAAACGAGTGTGACTCTCTACTTGGCGCGCTAAGGTTCCCGCGCCAACTTGATTGCTTACATTTACGGCAAACTGCTGCAACGTTGGCGTATATCCAAAACTGAGGTCGCGTCCGAGACCGCCACCTATTTTTTGATGCTTGGCGGCTGCGACTAAATCTTGCAAGTGGTGATACCAACGTACACCGGCGTCGAGATCGGCATCGGTTAGTTGCAACCGCGCCAAAAGTTGCTGGTGGTTAGGCATTGATCGCACAAGGCTAGCCGTAAGCACTGCGCTCGAAAGCGTTGCAAAACCAAGCGACTGGCGTGTTTTTGTTGCCAGCTCCCAGATTGCGGTTGTGTCGGCGGGATTGTCACCACTTAGCTCACGCAAAAAATTTGGACCAATCCCCAGACGCAGAGCGAAGAACAGTCCCCCATTTGTATGCATGACAGCTTCGGCCAGTTGGCGTGGAGTCATGTTTGGTTTGAGCCGGCCAAGCAATGGTGCTTCCATAACGGCATCAAGATCAGCACTACCGGCACGTGGTGGTACGTCGGCGAGCCACCAAGCCGAGTATGCAAGCAGCATAAACGGCCAAGCAGCAAGCCCAGCTATAAACCAAGCCGTACTGCTTTGCAGCCACCAAAACCAAGCGGCTACCAAAAGAAGTACCAGACCAGTCAATCCAAACAACAGGCGTGACCCCTTTTTCCCGAATACGAGGGCAAGGCGCGCTTCACCTGCCCGTTGGCTGCGTAGGTTTAATTGGACGGCCATCAAATACCCATCCCCAGAGCCATCAAGCCAATAACTGGGGCGAGTGGCAAAAACGGCCAGACAATGCACAACGTATATCCAACTATAGCGACAACAGCAACAGTGATAAGACCTGCCACAATGAGCAGTGATCGTATCACGAACCCTACCCCGCGCGAAAATAATCGATCGCCCCAGGCCTGTAACTGTGCAGTAATAGAACCGTCAACGCGGCCGGCTGCAATCTGCCGAAACGGCGCAAATAAACTACCCGCAAGCAACCCAACCGAAAAAAACCCCAACACTCCGCCTACCCGCGCGCGAACCTTCCGGGCAAGTGTAAGCCAGCCATTGGTATACCACCACGAAATAAGGCCAACAATAACCATGAGTTTATTGTATCACTCCTTAGGCGTGGACGATTACTTTGGTGCCGATCGGTGCAGAATCGTATAAGATCTTGGCAGCTTCTTCTGTCATGTTAATGCAACCGTGACTCATTGGGTGGCCAAAGTTACTGTGCCAGTAGGTGCCGTGGAAG
>DATLJN010000026.1:0-4674 GCA_035538835.1 Magnetospirillaceae bacterium | reverse complement strand
CGTCGTGTTTATCGGCGAGGCGCCCGGCAAAAAAGAAGACGAAACCGGCCGGCCGTTCATTGGTGCCAGCGGTAACTTTTTGACAGAGCTTATCGAAAGTGCCGGGCTCAAACGAAGCGACGTATTTATTACGAGCATCGTAAAGTATCGCCCGCCAAACAACCGCGATCCGCGCCCTGAAGAAAAGGCCCAAAGCTGGCCATACTTATTGCGTCAACTTAGGGTGATCCAACCAAAGTTGGTGGTCACGCTTGGCCGACACAGCATGAGTCAATTTGTGCCAAAAGGTACAATCGGCCAGCTGCATGGGACGCTTATCGAAGGTGGGGAATGGCCTGTATTACCACTGTTCCACCCAGCCGCCGCGCTATACGGCAAGGCCATGCGCGCGACCTTGTTCCAAGATTTTGCACAGCTCAAAAAAGTTCTCGAAAGGAAATATTGATTAGATGAATAAATTTAATAACCAACCAGGTCAGGGCACCAATAACCGCCCACAGCCGAACAAAAATCGTGGGTTCCAACCACGTAATAATAGTAATAACAACCAGCAAAACACTCAGACGCCCCGCCCGGTGTCTAATAATAGCATTTTGGCGAAGACCCAAATTCGCCGTGGGGAAGTGCAACGGGCGCTGCGCCGCACCTCCGAAAATGTTAATTTGCAGGCCAGCCAGCATGTAATTGACGTGCCGGTCAACAAATCGGTTTTTAACGGCTACGGTGGGCAGCAATTTACGCTGAACATGCAAAAAACCATTCCAAAGCGCGACGGCCAGACGCTTAAAGTTATCCCAATCGGTGGCTTGGGCGAACAAGGCATCGGCAAAAATATGATGGCCATCGAATATGGCAACGACATTATCGTAATCGACATGGGCTTTTTGTTCCCCGGCAGCGACTACCCTGGCATTAACTACATTGTGCCGGATATTAGCTACCTCGAAGAGCGCAAAGACAAAATTCGCGGCATCGTGTTTACCCACGGCCACTTGGACCACATTGGTGCGGTCCGCCACTTACTTCATCGCCTGCCGGCGCCTATTTATAGCAGCAAATTTACGCTCGCCATGATCGAACGGGTGATGGAAGAATCCGAAACTGACTACCGCCCAATCTACAACGAGCTTAACCCCGAAACACACGAACGCGTGCAACTGGGCGACTCGTTCAGTATCGAACTGGTGCGCGTAAACCATTCCATTCCCGACGCAGTTGCGGTGGTGATTCGTACCCCAGTCGGCGTGTTAATCGACTCCGGTGACTGGCGCTTCGAGGAAAACCCGGTTGATGGCAAAAAGTTTGACCTCGCCCGGCTGGAACAAATCTCCCGCGAAGAAGGCGTGCTGCTATTTATGAACGAAAGCACCAACTGCGAAGATGCCGGCACGCACCAGCACGGCGAATTTGACATTCAGCAGAGCATGGGACAGATTATGGATAATTACCCCAAGAGTCGGCTTATTATCAGCACATTTTCGAGCCAGATTCACCGTATTCAGGTGGTGCTGGAAGCCGCAAAAGCGCATGGCCGCAAGGTAGCAATCGCTGGCTACAGCATGATCCAAAACATGGAAGTTGCGCTGCGAACCGGGGTCATTAAAGTCCCAGCCGACGTGATTGTAAAAATGGAAGACGCCGCGCGTCTGCCTGACGGCAAAGTGATCGTCATTTGTACCGGCAGCCAGGGAGAATTTAACGCCGTGCTGAACCGAATGGCCAACGGTTCGCACAAACACCTCAAGGTTAAAAACAGCGACGTGATTGTGTTTAGTTCCAGCCAGATCCCGGGCAACGAAAAGTACATCACCCGCACGGTAGACAACCTTATGCGCGAAGGCAGCGACGCCATTCAAGACCGCCGCACGCACTTGCATAACATCGGTCGTATCCACTTAAGTGGCCACGGGTATTACGATGACCACGTTAAGCTGATTGGCATCATCAAACCCAAATACTACATGCCAATCCACGGCGAATTCCACATGCTGGTGCACAATGCCGAGCTGGCCGAAAAGGATTGCGGCATCCCACGCGACCGCATTTTTGTCTGCGACAGCGGCGACGTGATTGAACTTGACCAGCACGGCCTGGCTCGCAAAGCTGGCCGCGTGCCAGTTGGCGGCATTATGTACGACGACAGCGGCGATATTGTGAGCGAAGTGGTGCTAAAAGACCGCATTCACATGGCGAGCGAAGGTATGTTTATCGTGCTGCTCACCGTGAGCCGCCAAACGGGGCGTTTGCTCACCAGTCCGGATATCATCAGCCGCGGGTTTATCTACCTCCGCGACAGCGAAGAGCTGATGAACACCATTCGCAGCTACCTTAAGCAAAAGGTTGCCCGTGGATTTGTTGGCCGCAAGGGTGATATGGAAGGGCTTAAAAAAGAGCTGAAAGACGAGATTACCCATATTTTGTACGACAAAACGCGTCGCACCCCCATTGTGATTCCGGTAGTGAACGAAATCAACACCACGCCGACCGGCCAAATCCGCCCTGAACAGCCGGATATGCCTGCGCGCCCCGCACCGTTCCGTTCGGCCGCGCCGCAAGCACCAAAGCAATTGCCGCCGCGCGAATTTTAAGCCCTACTGCGCAGCCGACAATGCCAGCTCCCAGCATTTACCTAAATTCGCGGTAAAGGTTCACTGAAATGTTAATTAGCTTTTTAACGAGCGTTTGTTTATCAGTAGGTACTTCTTCGGAGTTAACTGCTTCGGCAAATGCACTGGCCAATTGTTCCATATCCCGGCGACTAAAATAGTCGGTGAGTTTTGAGTCATTGTTGAGCTTTTCGGCTTTCTGGAGTGCCGGAAGGAGTAGATATTCAAATATTGAAGGTTGAGAACTTGCAGCGCCAAAGCGCTCTTCGCGGGGGATCTCTGGGCCTATTTCGAACTGCTTGCTTATCTCTTGAATCTCAATGGTATTTAGATTTATAAGTCGTAGAGTAGCTTGATCGAGGTTATTCTCAAGAATAGTATGACCTGCTTCGTTAGTCCGCAAGCTTTGATTATTTTTGTTAAGTTTGGCCTGTCTGTCTTCCAGCTCGATATATTTTTTTCTTACGGTATCGGTTACGACCCCAATCACCCAAAGTGGCTCGCCAATAAAGTCTGTAACTAACCGGTCAAGTATAATTAGGGTTTGATCTGCGCGGTGCAACCCCGGGAATTGTGCATAAAATGGCGCAAGCACACTTTTATCACCTTCTTTTTCGAACAAAAAGAAGTCCTTGTCCAGTTTATCCCTAGGTGTATTTTCAATTAAATGTTGAGCGACAGTATGTAGGTAGCCAGATCTTGCCGGATTTAGTATTTCTTGATTGAGGTTTTGATCTACGATATTGCTTGCAGGAAACCGGTTATCAGTTTTTGAGAGATCAATGGTGTCTCGCGTTAGGATAGTGTGTAGCATGAAATACCAGCATGTTTCAGCCAAACTTATACCAAAATGGTCGACTGCATTGATTTTGGTGCATTGATTGGTAAACTCGCATGTAAACGAATTTCGCAGGTCGTTGATGTCGAGCTGGATGGTGAGTGATGCCTTTATAAACTTTCGCAAGAAGACATATCCTGCTGCCTGATCTAGTTTGAGTTCGTCGGAAATTCCATTAGTTACCGAAGCCTTGTTGAACGGCAGTAAGAATATAACCCCTGGGATTTCCCGGAAATTTTCGACCATCCGCAGTACGATCATTATTTCGTTTGGTTTCATCCGATCAAGGTCATCCAGTACAATTACGAGCCGATGACCCTTTGCGACTACTCCTTTGAACTGCTCTTTGAGCTCACTTTTGTTATCCTTTGATTTTGAGCTTGTTTGAATATTTTTAGAAATCGTCACACCCATGATGGAAAGGGCTGCGTTTGTATTTTCAGAGGGTGTAGCGTCGAGCACCATTTGCCTTAAGTGGTCGCGGACATCTGCAATGCCATCTGCGAATAGTTGCGCGCCAATTTCGGTAAGAACGTTTGAAACGGATTCGGTTATATTACCAAATGACAATAGATCAAAGACGAAAGTCTTGATTGTCTTTTCGTCATTAAAGACCGAATTCTCCTTCAAAACCTGCAAGAAGCGTTTGCTTGCAAATGTTTTACCAGTGCCCCAAGCGCCATATATCGCGATAACAAAGGATTCAGAGGCAAGTAGGGTCTCATTATCCCGGGCAATAGACGTTACAAGTTTTTGTATTTCCGTCTCGATCTTTCTACCAGCATTATCACCTTGTAAATTGGTACTTGAGTCTAACCAGGTCAATGAGCTTTGTTTGCGGTAAAACATAATAGCCTAATTGCAAATCATTCCTGAAATGATAAAAAGAAGAGCAACGACTGCGGCGGCGGTCAGTATTTTTAGGTATAACCAAGTTACTGGTTCCTTCTGCTTATACAAGCGCATCTTTTTAAGGAAAGACGATCTAAAAGTGAATATGCCGAGGGCAACAACGTTTGCTAAGAATAACCAACTGGGCGGTTGTAACAAGCCGAGTAAGGCATCTATTTGTGGTAGTGTACAGAATCGAGAGGGCTCGACAGTGCCGCTAAAGATGCTACTTATAACGTGATCGTAAGACAGCCATAATGCTAAGACATCTAGCGTTATAAGTGTTCCAATAAGGCCAAAAATAATTTTTGTACTAGTGGGGACTTGCATGTCAAAAAA
>DATLJN010000025.1:0-2630 GCA_035538835.1 Magnetospirillaceae bacterium | reverse complement strand
AGATTGGCGATTCCCGCAGCTTGATTTTTAGCCCGTCGCTCCCAGACGGAGCGGTGGAGTCGCCGCCCGAATCGGCACTGGACTTGCAGGATGTGCTTGCCAAGCTTGCGACGTTCCGCATTGTTAGTGCTGCGCGGAGGGCGGTAGTTTTTATCGCCTCTGGCAGTTCTGGTGTCGCGTACGCACCCGACGAAACGGCGCCGGAAGGCAGCACGGAACTCTGGCTAGCCCGATTACTCAGCGGTCCGAGCGGTAAGGCGGCAATTTCGGCGCTTCGGGCACGGGCAGAGAGAAGTGCCACCGACATACCGTACCATCAAGGGGTCATGGGGAGGACGATCACTCTCGACACTGACGCCCACTCTTGGATCTGGCACAACGAAGACGGTAGTGTCGAAAGGTGCGATGAATATCGCCGCGGCGACGAAACTATCAACCTGCGACAGATGGTGGCAAAGGGCATCGCGGTACCTTTGGCGCTCAATCGGTTTAGCGGCGAGATGGTCGAGGTTATCGGTCTGACCGCACTATCGGAAGTGGCCTACAGTGGCCGCGACGGAAATCAGTTCAACTTTTTGGTGCCATGCCAGACTGGCCAGTCACGTACCATCCATGTGGTGGTCCGGCACGAAACCGGCTTTATGGTCTACGGTTTTACTGTGGCCAGACGTTCCGATATGAATGCCGAGGCCGATGCGCGCAGCCGTGGCGAGGACCCGGTGCGCGCACTGACCCGCCGGCCGGTTCCGTTTGGCCAAAAAGTCGTACGCAATTACTTTGTGTTCCCAGATGGTCACCGCGTCGTGCACTTGGTGTAATCGTTCCTGTGGGGAGGCGGCCGGCAAGACTTGCCCGCTGCCTCCCAGAAGGGCATACTAAAGCTATGCCCAATAAGCAAACAACCGACGCCGAGTGGCGCAAGCTATTATCACCAGCGCAGTACGAAGTACTCCGCCAAAAACATACCGAAATTCCATTTACGGGTAGGTACAACGAGCAAAACGGTAAGGGGAGCTATGTGTGCGCGGCATGTGGTGAACAACTATTTGACTCCACTACAAAATTTGACGACAACTGTGGTTGGCCGAGTTTTTATGACGCTAAACCCGGCTCAGTGGAGTTTCACCAAGATGATTCGCACCATATGCATCGTATAGAAGTACGTTGCGCCAACTGTGGGAGCCACCTGGGTCACATTTTTGATGACGCGCCCGATAAACCGACAGGGCAGCGCTACTGTATTAATTCGATCTCGCTCGATTTTAAACCTAAGAAAGGCTGATACGTGACTGACTTTGCCCCAAAAAAGATGCTATGGATTGACCTCGAAATGACTGGCCTTGACCCGCAAAAAGACTGCATTGTTGAGGTGGCGGCGATTGTAACCGATTGGGATTTTGCCGAGCTTGGTAGCTTGGATTATGGCGTTAAGCAAGACGAAGACAAGCTGCGCGATCTGTTTGCGGCCAATCCTTGGACTGCTGCCCGCCCCAGTGAGAGTGCGATTCTTATCGAGCATTCCCAACAAGGCATCCCCGAAACACAGGCCGAAGCCGACATTATCAAACTGATCGATAAACATTTTGCGCCTGATGAGCCCGTGCTGCTTGCTGGCAATTCAATCCACTGTGATCGTGGGTTTATAAAGCGGTACTGGCCAAAACTTGAGGCGCGGTTGCATTACCGCATGCTCGACGTGAGCGCTTGGAAGGTGGTGATGCAGGGCAAATACGGCGTGGCGTTTACAAAAAAAGAAGCGCACCGAGCACTTGATGATATTCGTGAAAGTATTGCAGAACTGCAGCAATACCTTTTATCGGTGCACATAAAATAGGAGTGACAACGGGCCGGGGTCTTGGTGCAGAAGGCCTGCTCTTTGTTACGGTAGGCTATACCATGTTTAGAAATTAATGACAAATATATGGTAAAATACAATCAATGTTTACGCTCAAACAATTGGAGACTCTTGTTCTTGCCATGCCGAATAGTCGGCTCGACTACCCGTTTGGCGAAAACGTCGCCGTGTATAAGGTTGGCGACAAAATGTTTGCAATTATCAGCGAAAAAAGCGATCCAGTGCGGATTAGTTTAAAGTGTGACCCGCAACTGGCTGAACTCCTCCGCGAAAAATACGAAACCGTGGTACCGGGGTATCATTTGAATAAAAAGCATTGGAACACGGTTATTTGCTCGGGCCAACTGAGCGAAGAAGAAATAAAAGACCTGATTGTCCATTCGTATAATTTGGTTGCGTCCAAACACTAAAGTTGCAGTTTGGCGAGTTGGCTGTCGATCGCTGACAGGTTGGTGAGCAGGGTTTGTACCGCTGTTTTCATGGTGCCGCTGGAGTTGCTTTGCACGGTACGCGCAAGGGATTCGGTAGCGGCAATTTTTTCGCGCAGCAGTTCTAGGTAGACTTGATCAAAATTGTCCTGCACTTTGGCATTGGCGAGTGTTTTGGCGCTGGCGGAGTCGACTTCGCCCTTTGCGATATCTTCGGGCACGGTTGTTAAGCCAAATGTTTTGAGCCCTTGCTGCAGGGCATAGCTATCGCTCGAAAGTAGACTGATGGCGTTGCTGTTTATTGTTTTAAACGTGTCGTTTGTGATACCTTCTTTATTACTGGTGAC
>DATLJN010000024.1:0-4600 GCA_035538835.1 Magnetospirillaceae bacterium | reverse complement strand
GGACTTTACCGGATACCATTTCTGTGTCGGCAACGGTAGCGCCCTTTTCGGTGGTTTGCTCGAGAAGTTTAACGCGCAGCCCCCAGGCGTAGTGGCGCGCCATGTTTTCGGGGTTTGTCGCGTACAAAGCCTCAGAATGCGGGTCGCTGTAAACCTGGCGGAAGTTTGTAATAAATAAGGCACGTTCGTACAGCTGAGCCGGCGATATCGCATCGGTGTTAGTGGTGCCCGGAACAACCGTTTGGATACCAGCTAAATCACCATTATTTACATAAAACTCAATGGCCTGGCCGACATTTGCAAACGCTTCCTCGAAGGTTGGCGGATCAAGAGTTTCGGGCATGGTGATTTCTTCACGATGCAACTCGAGCGGCTCGCCATCTGGTCCATAAAAAACGCGCGGGACCTGGTTGAAGTCGCCGCGCTGTTTTATTTGTTCCGGACTCTTTATTGCGTCTGGGAGAGTGTCTGTTTCGGTGTTCTTACTTGGCCACAACAGATATGTACCGGCCCCCACGAGGCCAAGCGTTGCTCCGCCGGCTAACATTAAACGGCGTCTTGTCCAGCCGCCAGGCGGCATGGTATTATGATCTTCGCGTGTTTCTGGCTCTCCCGGGTACATAGTTGGCGCTGCGTTCCCGGGACGAGCCTCAAAGTCAAAGCCTCGTGCTGTTGTCATACATAATCCCCCTTCTTGTATAGATTCATCCATCCAAGTATGGCTAATTTTATTAAATCACGAGCTACCCCTTGTGGCAATCTAACCACTCTTGGCGATCGAAGCTAAGTGCGATATCGTTGGTATGAGAAGTTACCTATGAATACGTCATTATCTTTTATAAAGGCCAGCTTGTTCGCAATCCTGTTTGTGGTATCAGGAGCTGTTGGTTTGCTTGTTGTTGCGCAGCCGGTTGTCGCTGCGTGCCCCCCTGGGTCCACGGCAAGTTCGAGCGGTGTTTGTCATTGTCCAGATGGTCAGCAGCTCGTATCGGTACCGGTCGATGACGGCACCTACTGTGTGCCAATTAATAAAAATTCAGCAGCTTTGACCGATAACCCTATCTTCTTTTATCTCCGCAGCTTTTTGATCTTTTTGGCTGGTGGAGTTGGCCTTGCGGTCGTTGGCGGTATTGTTGCTGGTTCGTATATGTATATCACGGCTCGGGCCAACGCCTCGCAGGTACAGCAGGGGCAAACAATGATTACAAATTCGGTAATTGGCTTACTACTCTTTATATTTATGTACGCAATTTTGCAGTTCATCATACCAGGGGGAATCTTCCAGTGATCAAGCGATGTCTCGTAGCTGTGTCTGTTATGGTTGGCTTGTTCGTCGTTGTCCCGGTGCCGGCACAAGCGGCTGCTCCGTTCCAACACATTGCTGCGGCCGGACCGTGCGGTAAGGATATCGGCGTTGCTACTTTTTTGGGTTTAAAGTCCTGGGATAGTTGTCTTACAAAAGACTCCCTTGGCGTGCCGCAGATTAGTAAGCTGAGTGATATTTGGTTGATCGTGATTGCTATCCTCGAAGATGCCATAAAAATTGCCGGCTATACCGCTGCCGGCTTTACAATTTGGGGTGGCATTAAATATATAAAAAGCCAAGGCGACCCCGGCCAGATTAACGAAGCGCGGCAAATTATTTATAATGCACTTTTTGGCTTACTACTCGCCATGATTTCGGTAGCAATCGTTAACTTTGTTGCGGGGGCAATATAATGTGGCGTCTTTTTGCGGCAGCTTTGGTGCCAATCGACAATATTCCTAAACCCGATGTAACAACGGCCACCATCGGTTCCATTCTTTCGACCGTGTTTGTTTTGGTAGGTGGCCTCTCGGTACTATTTTTGCTTATCGGTGCCGTGCGCTACGTTGCAAGCGCCGGCGACCAAAGCATGATTACACAGGCCAAAAATACTATCTTATATGCCGCTGTTGGGATTGTTGTTTCCCTGAGCGCCTTTGCTATTGTACAATTCGTAGTAGGAACGTTATCGACATGAAAAAATTATTTGCAACTATCATTGCCGTATTTGCCATCACCTTTGCGCCACTAACGCCAGTTGCTGCTGTTGATGTTTTTAATAATTGTAACGGCGCCGCCGCTGATACCACCATTTGTAAGGCCGCTAAAAACGACAAACTCTTTGGGGCTGGCGGTTTGTGGAACCGGATTCTAAGCACCTTTACGTTTATCATCGGCGCCATTGCCGTGCTTATGATAATCATCGGTGCCCTGCGGTACGTGCTTAGTGCCGGCGACGCAACCGCTCTGACGAGTGCTAAAAACACGATCCTCTATGCCGCTGTTGGTTTGGTAATCGCGGCGATGGCAAACGCAATTGTTAACTTTGTGCTGACGAATATTTAAATATGAAACGACTTACTACCCTTTTCGCCTGTCTCACGCTCATTCTCGGAGTTATTCTTTATGTTGCTGCGCCAGTTCTTGCGGCCGCAAACAGCCAAGCTCTCTGCGAAGGTTCGGGTGGCACATGGAAGGCCGATAAAGATTTGCCCAATGGCGGCTCTTGCACGAGCGCAGACGGTCGCACTGTCGCGGGGACAATTCAACAGTTAACTGATGTGCTTATATTTATCATCGGCGCCATTGCCGTGCTTATGATAATCATCGGTGCCATCCGCTACGTCTTGTCGGCTGGCGATCAAGCAGCTCTCACAAGCGCCAAAAACACGATACTCTATGCCATCATCGGCCTTGTCTTGGCCTTTTCATCCTACGCAATTATCCACTTTGTGTACGCAGCGTTTAATATCAAATAAATAGTACTCGGTCCCCTTCTGAGTGATACAATAAAGGGCATAAGGAGAATCATTAGATGAAAGCATTGCTTAAGAAAGTTTCAACGGCCTTGTTGGTCGTTCCTGCATTGGTATTAGGGATTGGAATCGCAAGCCCAGTGTACGCAGCTTGTGATGTTGTCGGTAGCGGCGGTATCTCACAAGGCGCCGAATGTGCCAAACCAACCAATGCGCCCAGCGAACTGTTTGGGCCAAAAAGTATTTTTGTAACCATTACGAACATCATGCTATTTATCATCGGCGCCATTGCCGTGATTATGTTGATAATTGGCGGTATCCGCTACGTCGTATCGGCTGGTGACCAAAACGCAGTAACGAGTGCTAAAAACACTATTCTGTACGCGATTATCGGTATCGTTGTTGCCTTCCTGGCCTACGCTGCTGTCAACTTTGTAAGCAGCCAGCTTACAAGTGGCACGAGCACAACATACCAGGCAGTTCGTTCAACCGAAGCCTAAATATAGAGCTTCTAAAGAAGACGCACCCACTCGGGTGCGTTTTTGGTTGATTACGAGGCGGAGAGCACGGTACACCTTGTCCTTAAGGGTACGCTCCGCACAGGAAAGTGCTGCGCTCAAGTTGGGGAACAACAGCCCCTTAAGGACAAGGTGTACCGTGCTCTCCGCTGTGCATACTTATAAACAAAAAACCACCCGTTCGGGGTGGTCGTTTTTGTGCCGTCTCTATATGACTACATAATCTCGATTTTACGAGCGTGCTCTTGCTTAATCTTGGTGAAGCTAATTGTCAGGACGCCGTCCTTAAGCATAGCTTCGACCTCTTCTTCTTTAACCTGTACTGGCAGAGCTAGTGTGCGTGAGAAATCGCCCCAATAGCACTCTTGCAAGTGCCACTGCTCTACTTCGTCTTCGCCGCTGGTAAGCGTGCCGCTAATCGTTAAAATACCGTCAGAAATACTGACGTCAAGATCAGCCTTGTTTACGCCCGCAGTACGAGCCTTAACAATAAGCTTTTCCTTTGTTTCGTAGACATCTACCGCGAGTTGCCCCACAGGTTGTTCTTCTTCCCAAGTCTCTTCGGCCACTGCTGCCGTCGCATCGCCCACCTGTGCGTCGTCATCATCACCCAAGAAGGCTGCGGCAAGTTCGTCTTCCATCAGCAAATCGTCGTTTTGCTTCTGTCCTCGTGCCATGTATGCACACCTCCACTTAAATCTTTGGACTCAACAATGAGTAACTGTGGGTTAATTATAGCGTAGCAGGGCAAACTATGGCAATATTATTGCCGGAGCACGTAAAAATGACATCAGTACTCGAGAGAACCCTAGCAATAATCGCCCCACATCGTTGTATTGCTTGTGGTAATTATAACAATGTTGTGTGTTTGAGCTGCGTTCGGGATCTTCCAAATATCGAAGCACCGCTGTGCGTATTGTGCGGTCAATCTTCGCCGGAGTGGCGGGTGTGTAGCGATTGCAATTATCCAGCGCTGAGCGGCGTCTGGGTTGCGGGCATGTACGACGATATAGTAATGCAGCTTATTCACCAATATAAGTTTGAGCACGCACGGGCGGCATATTGGCCGCTTGCCACTTATATAACCGCGACACTCCCTTTTTTGGACGAATCATGGGTGGTGACTGCAATTCCGACCATACAAAGCCACATTCGCGCGCGGAGTTTTGACCATGCAAAACTTTTGGCGCAGGAAGTTGCTCAACAAAAACACGTAGTATTTACAGAAGCTTTACTGCGTAAACAAAATGTTCAACAAGTGGGGAGTAATCGCAGCGAGCGGTTTGAGCAGACGCGGCTGG
>DATLJN010000023.1:0-3451 GCA_035538835.1 Magnetospirillaceae bacterium | reverse complement strand
AAGGGGCCGGGATCAGGAGTGACGCTCCCGGCCCCTAACCCCAGTATTATCCCTTCCGCCCAAACAAAAAATACATCCACTGCGCAAAGTTGCTGCGCGTCGCCGCAGGATCGGTGGTTGGCGCAACAACCGCAGGCGCCGGTTTGACAGTATTCGCCGGCAGTGCGACAAGTTTTTCGCCAGGACTCGCCAAGCCCAAACGTTCGCGGGCGCTGAGTTCGAGGTATTGATCGGTGTTGTAGTAGGCTTTTTGTAGTTGCAAGGTTTTGTTTTGCAGCTCCTCGACTTCGATATGCTCGGCCAGTGCGTCAACTTGTTGTTGTAACGTAAAGTTATGTTGAATAGCCTCAACGGTGCTCCAAGCCCAAGTCGAAGCCACGAGCAACGCTATGACTAACACGCCATTATTAAGATTGGCGGCATGTTTAAGCCGCTTGATGAGAGGTTGCAGGGTAAATTTCACGGCCGTTCCTCTCGTAATAAGGCGAGTAGTATGCCGTTCGTCCAGCCAAAACCATCCTGCAAAGCATATTCGCCGTTAAGAGCTGGCTGGCTCGTATCAACAACATTATGCTTTTCGACAAGTTTACCGGTGGCCTTGTATAAATCGGCGTTCATGGTGACCCAGCGCTGTTTTATTTCATCGGCCAAAAACAAATGGCCATAATGGCGCAAACCTTGAATCGCTGCCCATTGATGTGGCGGCCAACCGTTCGGCCAGTCCCATTGCTGGCCACTTTTAGTAAGGCTCGTAACCACCCCGCCGCGCTGCAAAAAGCGCGTGGTAATTTTATGAGCTACGCCATCGGCCTGTTCTTGGCTGGCGATACCAGCAAAGAGTGGCCAGGCAGCGGCAATACTTTGTATTGGTGTCGGTGCGCCGGTAACAAAATCGAAGTCGTGATAAAACGCCTCGGAGTCCTTCCAACAATAGGTGTTAATCGCTGTCTGCCTGCGCACTGCCGCCTGGCGAAAACGATTTGCCACGCCTTTTTGCAACAGCGCGTCGTAGGCATCGGCGATAGTTTCTTCGAGCGTAAACAACAAACTATTAAGGTCGACGGGAATAATGTCGGTTGTGTGTATTGTGCTGAGTGACCGACCGTCGGCGAGCCAACGCGAGCTAAAGTCCCAACCCGATTCAGCGGCGGCGCGAATGTCCAAATACACTCGGCTTGCTGGGCGCGTTGCCTGCAAGGCAATAGCGACATCTTCTTTGTAGCCTTCGGGGCGAGGCGTCGCTACTGTATCCCAATAACGGTTAAGCACGCTGCCATCAGGCATACGCACCACTCGCTGGAACGTCGTTTTATTATGATTCAGCCGCCCCGAGCCGCGCATCCAAAACCGATATTCTTTAAGAAGATGCGGCAAAAATCGCACCAATGTCCGTTTTGACCCCTGGTTAGTAGCAAGCAAGCGAACCATCAATGCAAACACCGGCGGTTGCGAACGCGTTAGGTAATACGTGCGATTCCCATTTGGCACAAACCCAAACTTACGGATCGAATAGGCGCAGTTTTTTACCATATTCTCGACCATATCCCAGCGGCCACTCGCGGCTAGGCCGAGCATGGTAAAGTAGCTATCCCAATAAAACTGAGCGATATACCGCCCACCAGCCACCACATATGGATACGGCAGGCCAACCAATGAGCCTACGTTTTTAGGGACGTCACGACGCAACACATCCCATAGCTCCTCGATATGTTCTTCTACCGAGTGGCGGGGGTTGGTGACGTAATCCTCTTTAAGCAGGCCTTGAAAATGATGTTTTACAAAATACGATAAGTCAAAATCTGAGTCGTGTCGCTGAGTCGTGTAGATTTTCATGATATGGCGTTTGGTTTGTGCGGGAACCATGTCGGCAAATGTAATGCTATCAGGAAAAATGCGCCGCAGTTGCACGTCTCGGAAGAGCTCGTCCCATATAACGTCGGGCGCTGCGCGTTTAGGCGCAAGGCTGATGCGGGCGCGGGCGAGTGTATGGGTAATTTTTTTATGGAACACAGGCATTACGCCTTAAAGTATAGTGCTTTTGGTTATACAGCGGCAACCCCAGGTGGCGGGTTTAGGCGTAATCTGGTATAGTACCCCATAGTTTGGGGCCATAGCTCAGTGGTCAGAGCAGGCGGCTCATAACCGCTTGGTCGCTGGTTCAAGTCCAGCTGGCCCCACCAGATATTATCAAATAGCTCCACTCTTGGAGCTATTTTAAGTACACCTTGCCTGTTAATAAGCTTAAGCGTATATTGAAATTACAATATAAAGGGGTGGCATTATGCTTAAAAAGGTAGCAATGGTCTTTGGGGCAGTCTTTCTGCTCGTTGGTTTGCTTGGATTTGTGCCCGGTATTACCAGCACCAATGGCGACGGAATGCAATTATTACTCGGGTTATTTATGGTTGATCCAATCCACAGCGCCGTGCACATTGTATCGGGCTTGGCCGGATTGGTCGCCGCCGGTGCCAGTACAAAGGCAGCCAAAGCATATTTAATTGGTTTTGGTGTGATTTATGCGCTTGTGTCACTGGTTGGGTTCTTCGACTTAACACTGTTTGGCTTGATGCACGTTAACATGGCCGATAACTGGTTGCACATTGTATTAACTCTTGGCCTGCTCGGAGCAGGGCTAGGCTTGAGCGACGATTCTGCAGCTATGCCGACATCTGCTAAAAAAGTTATGTAGCTATGTAAACAAAACAGCCCTCGTTATGGGGGCTGTTTTTAGATGAATTCGTGACTGGCGGGCGCCGGATTTGATACCCTGCGCCCGCCATTCGTCTTGGTTTAGTACCAGTGGTGGCCACCAGAATCGTACTGCCGGTTCCAGGCCGACCACGCACCGCACGGCGTCTTGTAACGGCCAGCGATGTAGCCCATCATCCAGCGCAGCTGCGTGCGCGGGTTGTGACCCCAGTCGCTGCCGGCTGACGCCATCTTGCTACCCGGCATGGCCTGCGGCAGGCCGTAGGCGTGAATGCTGTTCTCCGAATATGGATTCCAGCTCGACTCCTTCTCGACCAACTGCACCAGGCAACTCCAGTGCGCGTCGGTGTTCCAACCGCGCTCGGCGAGCACCTCGCGGGCGATCTGCCTAAGCACGTCCTTGGACGGCTGCTGCGGGCACGGACCTTTCCAGATGCTGGGCTTGATCTTGGTGCAAGACTTCAGCGCCGGTGGTGCGGGCGGCGGAGTCGGCGACGCACTTGGCGTGGGCGCCGGCTCGCGGCCGGGGCAGTCGTCGGGCGGGCAGTTGGCCCGGTTAAACGACCGGCTGATCTGGCTAGTATCTCGCTGCTCAGCATCGTTAGTACTGGACGCAGCGAGCGGTGTCATGGTAACCACATTGCCGGGCATACTCGGCCCAATCAGCAACGCGGCGACCACAGCCACCAGGGTACTCTTGACGAATTTGCGCATGCTACTTCTCCCATTCTCCCCCGTAACA
>DATLJN010000022.1:0-7307 GCA_035538835.1 Magnetospirillaceae bacterium | reverse complement strand
CCGCCAAGATGCTTGAGCGCTTCAAAAAACCCACGTTTGTAATCGAGGAAATGGGCGAAGAAGCCAAAGGCTCTGCGCGAAGTTATGGGGATTTTAGTGCCGCCGATGCCATCCGGGCTGCCGAAAACTGGCTTATTAAAGGTGGCGGGCACAAACTTGCTGCCGGTGTAACACTTAAAACCGCGCATATACCGCAGTTCCGTAAGGCAATCAATGATTTTTATCATAGTCTTGGTCTTAAAAATCAGCTGGCGCATCTTGAACCAAAAATTGACGCCATCGTTGATAACTTTGCCGAACTCAACCACGAGTTGGTGACATTTCTAAAAACACTCGAACCGTACGGTCATGGCAATCCCGAGCCGGTGTTCCATGTGCCCCGGGCGGTTGTGCACGCCAGGCGAACGATGGGCAAGGATAATTCACACCTCAAACTGGAGATAGGTGATATGCGTGGCAACCGCTGGAGTCTCATTGGGTTTGGCCAGGCCGAAACATACCCCCACGACGTGGGAGACGAAATTGCTGTGTGGTTTACCCTTCTCGAAAACGAATGGCGCGGGCGCACAACCTTAGAAGGTCAGCTCATAAAAATAAATTCTTAAGTGCCCGAGGGCGGATAATTAATATCCGCCCTCTTTATAGCCAACTTCTTTTAGGAGCCGACGCACCTTTGCAAGTACCCTTGTGGATCTTCCCTTAATGGCTGTCTCGGAGGTTCCAAGTGTTACCGCAACTGCTGCGTTCGAGGCTCCATCATGGAATCTCATTATGAATAGGTTTAGCTCATCAGATGTAAGCCGCGTTAAGGCGCCTCGCATGTGGTGGGACAACAACGGACGTTCACACGGGTAGGAATCGGAATGGGTTCGCGTGTCAAATGCTCCGATTTGGTCGGTGGGTATTTCTGCCCGGCTTTTTTTTGACTTTGTTAGGTCAATAAAATAGTTCCTAATGACGGTGTGAAGCCATGCCGAGAGTCCTGACGATTCAGGAACGGTGATATCGGACAGTCTCTTATACAGCATAAAAACCGCGTGCGAGGCTGCTGCCTCGGCAAAAGTGTGATCGCGGCTGCTAAGGTCGCTACGTTTTTGTTCGTAGCGGGCGATGCGATATGCGTATGGCAGCAGCCTCCGTAGCAATTCATCGAGAGCCGTCTGATCGCCAGCCTGAGCCCTCGCCACAGTAGCAATTGTCCATTCTTTCATCTCCTGAGTTGTCAACGTGCCTCCTGGTTGGCCTCTATACATTATACGCGTGTTTAGACAATGTGAAACTTGCGAGTTTTCATCTGATCTGCTAGAGTAAATCCATATGATTCAAGTCACCCGTAAAGACAGCCAAGAAGCGAACGAAAACCTTATTCGTCGTTTTAACCGCAAAGTCCAGCAATCTGGCGTGCTAGCCCGCGTTAAAGGTTTGCAATTCTTTGAGAAACCAATCAGCAAGCGCGACCGCCGCGAGCGAGCAATTATCCGCAAGGCACGCAAAGCAGATAAACTCAAGCGAATCCGTCTGGGCCTGGCGAATGCTAAAAGAACGGCTTAACGAACAGCTTAAAACTGCAATGCTCGCCGGTGACAAGCCGCGAGTTGAAGTTTTGCGTGGCTTAAAAGCTGCGATTTTACACGAAGAAGTTGCGTTGGGAATCCGCGACACCGGCCTTGCCGACGACAAAATTTTGCAAGTGTTCGCCCGCGAGGTTAAAAAGCGCAACGAAGCCGCCGAAATCTACACCAAAGCCGAGCGCCACGAACTCGCCGACACCGAACGCGCTCAAAAAGTTATTATCGAAGAGTTTTTGCCAGAACAGCTCAGCGACGATGAATTAAACGAAGTTATCACCACGGTCATCGCCGAAGTCGGCGATGCGGTCCACATGGGCCAGGTTATTGGCGCGGTTAAAGCAAAAGTCGGCCAAACTGTTGATGGCGGGCGAATTGCCGCCGCAGTAAAAGCGAGAGTAGGCTAGATCGTGGTTATCTTCTTTGGTCCCGCAGGCGCTGGCAAAAGCGTACAGGGACAGATTTTAGCTGCGCGTCACGGCTGGCGCTGGCTCAGCACCGGGCAGTTGCTGCGCGATACGCATGATCCGGAACTTCTTAAAAAAATGGCATCTGGCGAACTAATCGGTAACGAAGTCGCTAACGAAGTTGTGCATCAAGCCCTCAAGCGCTCTAAAGATATCGAGCATCTCATTCTCGACGGTTACCCCCGCGAACTCGGCCAAGCAAAATGGTTAGAAAAACTGCTGCCACAACATGATCGTTCCATTAAACTGATTATTGTCCTTGAGGTGCCCGAATCCGAAATTGTACGTCGTTTGCAACTCCGCGGCCGCGCCGACGACACCCCCGACGCAATTAAAGAACGCCTGCATATCTTCCGGGACAAAATTTATCCAATTCTGGACTATCTTAACCAGAAAAAAATCCGCATTGCCCACATCGACGGCACTGGCACGGTTGGCCAAGTGCACGACCGAATCGAGGCAGAGATGGCCGCATGTTCACTCGTATAAAGACGCCCCAAGAAATTACCGATATACGCGAAAGTGGCCGGATGCTGGCTGCGATTCTTAAGCAGCTCCCGGATATGGTTGTACCTGGCATGACCGGTTTGGACGTTTCTTCATTCTGTCGAAAAGAACTAAAAGCATTTGGTGCGAGCGCGCCGTTTTTAGGCTACGGTGGTTTCCCCGACGTGATTTGTGTTTCGCCAAACGATGTCGTTGTACACGGGATTCCAAATAGTACTCAATTTAAAGATGGCGATGTTGTGGGGTTCGATTTTGGTGTGCAATTTAATGGCATGATCACCGACAGCGCGTTTAGCATGGTTGTTGGCAGTTCGACCAAAACTAAAAAGCGCCTTCTTAAAGAAACGGAGCGCTCGTTGTATGCGGGGATTGAACAAGTCAAAGATGGTGTGCGCACTGGTGACATTGCAGCTGCAGTACAAAAAGTGCTCGACACTGCGCAGCTTGCGGTTGTACGCGATTTAGTTGGTCATGGTGTCGGGCATGCGGTTCACGAAGACCCGAACATCCCCAATTTTGGTATAGCTGGCACTGGATCTACGCTTAAGGCCGGTATGACCATTGCTATTGAGCCAATGGCCACCCTTGGCGATTACCGCGTAGTGCTCGATAAAAAAGACGGCTGGACTATCCGCACTATCGATGGCAGTTTGGCAGCTCATTTTGAACATACTGTCTTAATTACCACTCACGGTCACGAAATTTTGACCGCTTGGTAACGAGCTTTGTTGCGCAACCGGTACCATAACCGCTATACTAGATGACATGCAAGAAACTCTACGCTACGGTGTTGGCCTAGATATTGGCACAACACATGTTCGTTGCGTCATAGGCCATATCGACGGGACAAGTTCGTCCGCCACTATTGTTGGCGTGGGCGAGGCGCCCAATAATGGCATGCGCAAAGGGGTGGTCGTGAATATTCCCGGCACTGCCCAGGCTATCGACCGCGCGCTTGACGAAGCCGAACGTATGAGTGGCCATCAAGTAAACGGCGTCAGCGTTACAGTAAACGGTGCACACATTATGGCGATGTCATCTAAAGGGGTGGTGGCGGTTAATTCGCAGGGCAACGAAATTTTAGATGAAGACATCGCCCGTGCGCAGGAAGCCGCGACCGTTGTGCAACTTCCCGCAAACCGCGAAATCTTACAAGTGACTCCGCGCAGTTATCAGCTCGATGGCCAAGAGAATATTAAGGACCCGCTTGGCATGAGCGGCGTGCGGCTCGAAGTTGACGCCCACGTTATTACCGCGCTTGGTCCGAACATAAAGAATTTGCTCAAGAGCCTCGAGGTAACGCAAACCGAGGTGAATCGTATTATTGTCGCTGGTATTGCCGCCGCTAAGGCAGTTCTAACTCCGCAGCAGATGGAAAACGGTGTTGCAGTAGTTGACTTGGGCGGCACGACGACCAGTGTTGTCGTATACGAAGAAGGTGATTTACAACACGTAGCCATTTTACCGATGGGCAGCGTGAATATCACGAACGATCTCGCTATTGGCCTGCGCACCGATTTGGACATTGCCGAAATGGTGAAACTCGAATATGCCGCGGCAATCACCGGTGGTAAAGAGGCTCCCAAGACAATCAATCACAAGCACGGTAGTGAGAGTATGGAATTTAGTCGCAAAGATGTCGACATGATTGTTGGCGCCCGGCTCGACGAGATTTTTGAACTTGTTGATAAAGAATTGGCTGGTATCGACCGCGCCGGCAAGTTGCCCGGAGGTGTTGTCTTAACTGGCGGCGGCGCAAACCTTAAGCACCTCGTGCATTATGCCAAGGATAAATTGCGTCTGCCAGTTCGCGTTGCCAAGTTTGATGGTTTTAGTGGTATGAACGACCGCATTGCTAAACCAGAATATGCCGCAGCGCTTGGCCTTATGATGGCCGACTTTGAATCGGCGCCTGCCGGTCAGCAAAAAAACACACCCCGCAGTGGCAGCAAATCACCAAGCGAATCTCAAACATTTAGTAAATTGTTCAAGCACGCCAACGATCTGTTCAAACGCTTTAAAGTGTAACAATATTTTTGTTCACTTCTCGCTAACGTGCATAATGTTTGATAGCGGGCTGAAATGGCTGTATACTTAATGTGAACACAAATGGGGAACCCAACACGATGCCTGAAGTTAAACCAGCTGATATACAAACTTTTGCCACTATTAAAGTAGCGGGCGTTGGTGGTGCCGGTGGTGCTGCTATTAATCGTATGGCCGATTCTGGCTTACAGGGCGTGCAATTTATTGCTGTTAATACCGATGCGCAGGCGCTCCATAATTCCAAAGCCAATACAAAAATTCATATTGGTAAAGACACGACGCGTGGGCTTGGCGCAGGGGCCGACCCCGGAGTTGGCCAGCAAGCCGCCGAAGAAACAAAAGATGAAATCCGTAAAAGCCTCGAGGGCGCTGATTTAGTATTTATCACCCTTGGCGCAGGCGGCGGTACCGGTAGTGGCGCTGGTCCGGTAGTGGCCGAAATCGCCCGTGAACTCGGTATTTTAAGTGTGGGTGTTGTAACGAAACCGTTTAGTTTTGAAGGCGAAAAGCGCCGTCAAAACGCCGAATGGGCAATCGGTAAGCTTGGCCAACAAGTTGACACGCTTATTACCATCCCCAACGATCGCCTCCTACAAACAATTGACCGTCGCACGCCGCTGCTCGAAACCTTCAAGATTGCCGATGACGTACTGCGCCAAGGTGTACAGGGCATCTCTGAACTTATCACCGAGCATGGCCTAATTAACCTCGATTTTGCCGACGTAAAGACTATCATGGCTAACGCAGGTAGCGCTTTAATGGGTATTGGCCGCGCCAGTGGCGAAAATCGCGCGGTACTTGCGGCACAACAAGCCATCGAATCACCACTGCTCGAAGTGTCTATCGACGGCGCCCGTGGTGTGCTGTTCAACATCACTGGCGGCTACGATATGTCGATGCACGAAATCAACGAAGCCGCCGAAGTTATCACAAACGCCGTCGCGCCCGACGCCAACATTATTTTTGGTGCTACCCTTAAACCCGAACTAGAAGACGAGTTAATTATTACCGTTATTGCTACGGGTTTTGATTCAGCCTATTTCCGCAGTAAAACCGCCGCTCCTGTCCCGGCTACGGCCGCCCCGGTTGCAGATGAAGTAAAAGATGAAGATATCAAGAAGCTCGACATGGATCTCGACAAAAAGTCCGATGATCAAGACTTTACGCGCGAAGAGTCCAAGCCAAATAACATTTGGCATTACGACGACGAGGCCGACACCCCCGCCTTTTTACGCCGCCGTAAAAAAGACGACGAATAGTTTACGAGTTGCCATCAGCCCTGGGCTGATCTATGATGGACTTACTCTCTAGAGAAAAGAGGCTGAGAAGTGTTGAGAGTAATCGCCATCCTCCTGCTTGTGGTTGTTAGTGTGGCGTTGGTCCTGTATATATGGCGCGCCGTCACCACTCGTACCCCGCGCGAGAACGAACCTCTTTATGTTCCTTCTGACGCAGCAAATCCTGACACCTCGATTCTATCGGATTCGGACTCACAGCGTCGGCTGTTAACGGTTCTGAGCGGACGCGGCCCCAACCAAGTGATTGGTCGGGGTGGCCGGTATCGCAAAGATATCGTCAGGCTCGTGGTGAGACATACCGATCGAGACCAGACGGTCATTGTGCGCGCTGCTGGCGACAAACCAGCTACGGTTCGCCGCTACGTCTGCGAGCATAGGGGGAAAGTCTTCTTTGGCGACGAATCGCGCGAGGTCATGTTGGGTGTGGACGATGGTTGGCCAGGCGCCAACCAGGCGAGAAATACCGACATCACAAATCTGCGGGAATTGCCGGAGGTAGGTGTCCAGGGGTTGTGCGACGAACTGGACCATGCGCATTACCTTTTCGACTGAGCTCTAGGGGAAGCTAGGGTTTCCCTAGCTCGCTGGCCGAGCGGCCACCCCAAGTTAACTATATTTTTGGTTAATACCGCTAAGACTGGCTAAAGATTTTTAAAATGATATGATTATCCTGTTCTCTTAGAAGGGATGCACCGTGCCTTACGTTAGCCCTTGGTTCGTGCTCTTGGTTCTACTGTCTTCGCTGTGCTCTGAACGAGTGCGAAAGCTGATAGTGAATGCACTGCCACTGCCGCTGGAGGTAGAGTATAAGTTCGAGATTGCACTCAATCCGCTAGCGTGGATATTTTGCCCCAAATTGTTGTTACAGACATTGGGGATTATCCACAGAGAAGTACGCGAGGAACGTCCTGAAAATGTGTCAGCACAGCGCAGGCGTATCGCTACATTCGTCGAAGAACGCTTGCCGTATGCCGGCGACTTCCTAGCACATAGCTTAAACGATTTTGATGCGCCAGAAGATTGGTTCGGATCTTTCGTGCCTGCTGCTATCCACGTGACTATCGTGCGAGCTACGCATGACCGTGCGGTATGGATCCATGTAAGAGGTGGCCTCCACAAAACCGTCGAAAGAAGGGTGATTGCTCTACCTAGTGGCCTCACGATGAATTTTCACTACGATTCTGTCGATGAGGTAGATTTTACCGACGCAGACACCTACGGTGGCTACCCCATGCCGGAGTTACTGCTGCTGGTGGAGCTTAGTGTTATGGATCAGCCTCGATGCGCTGTCCAGGCATGTACGTTTTGCGCCCGTTTAAGAGATGCCCTGGAAACCCAGGGACGAGCTGCGTAAGCAGCTCCATCTCGGTATTATACTTGCATTGCCTTATAAATGTATGAACAAGGGCAGCTTCCGTATG
>DATLJN010000021.1:0-2435 GCA_035538835.1 Magnetospirillaceae bacterium | reverse complement strand
TTTCACGTAAGTTCCTTTAGTTAGGCTCATTATACCCCACCCTCGCATGTTTTTGTCTACAAGTTGGCGACTACGCGGGCAATGGCTTCGGCGTCGTGACGGATGAGCGTGCGGACCAACAAATCTTTCTTAGCGGTCTGTTCCCAGGGGTAATCTAGTACAAAATGGCCGCCAATAGCCTGGTAGTGCGCCGTTTTAAGCAAAGCTGTATCGTACTCCACCCAATACTCCCCTTCTTGGGCATATGTTTCAAGCAATTCGGCATCGGGTTTGGCATTATTATACAACACGCAATCGAGCGCAACCTTGCCGCCCAAAAAACGTTCGATCTCTGCCGCAAAATCAGCCACCGTAAACGCCTCCGTTTGCCCAGGTTTGGTGACTAAATTACAGACATATAGTTTTTTTGCCGCGGTTGCCGCCAGGGCTTCTGCGACACCGGGCACCAATAGCGCTGGCGCTAGCGACACATACAGATTGCCGGGCGCAATCACCACAAGATCAGCAGTTGCAATAGCTCGTTTTGCGGCCGGGTTAAGTTTTGGGGTTGGTTCCAGCCGCAACTGCGGACGATCGAGGTTTTGGCTGGACAACACATGCTGTCCCCGTAACGCGCTGCCGTCTGGCCGATCTTGCACCAACGTGACGTTATCGAGCGTCATTGGCACCACTTGACCGGTTATGTTAAGTACATGGCTGGCGAGTTTAACTGCCTCACCAAAATCGTTCGTCGTCTTTTCGACCGCTGTTAAAAAGAGATTACCAAACGAATGGCCGGCAAACGTGCCTTCATCGAACCGATAGTTAAATAAATCCCGCACTCGCGGCTCCCGAGCCAGCGCTACCAAGCACTGTCGCACATCACCCGGTGGCAACACCCCCAGCTCGTCGCGCAAAATGCCAGTCGAACCGCCGTCATCGGCCATATTAACAAGCGCCGTGATGTCAAAAAAATGGTTCTTAAACACCCGCAGTAATGTAAAACTGCCGGTACCACCGCCAATGACCACAAGTTTCTTACTCATGAGCGAAGTTTTTTGATGATGCCACCAAACCATACTCCACTGGGGCGGAGCCGCCGGCTGCGAGTTTTGTAATCGATAGCGGCCAGCCCAAAGCGTGGCCAAAAACCAGCGTCCCATTCAAAATTATCGGTAAGGCTCCAGTGGATGTACCCTTCGATTTTTACCCCACTCTGCATCAACCGGTTCATGACAATAAGCGTTTGACTTATCCACCATTTGCGAGATTCGTCGTCGCGGTCGGCCACGCCGTTTTCGGTGATGATAATCGGTATGTTGTATCTATCATAAAAATCTTTTATAACAGCTTCGAGCTTTTCGGGCTGCATATCCCAACCCATATCATTCACTGTTTCGGTTGGCTGGTGAATGCGGTAACCGTAATACCGGTAGCCTCGGTAATAATTAAGCCCCAAAAAATCGAGATGCTTTTTGAGCCGGTTGACCACAAAATAATTACCCGCCCAGCGTCCGATACTTGCCGTAAATTTAGACAACCAGGCGTCATCACCAGCGTAATAATAGGCCGAGAGCTTTGCGATCCCAACCCGATACTTACGGCCCGCCCGGTGGGCCAACCTATACACGCGTTTGTGCGCGGCAAGCAAGTTGAATATCACCTTTGTGGCCAATACTTTGCTGGTGCGCTGCGGTGGCCAAAGCCCCTCGATGAAGCTGCGGATTATATAAATTTCGGGCTCGTTAAGCACAATAACGTAGCGAAAATCACGGCCGAGTTCCTCAAACACCTTTGCAGCAAAGCGCTCAAAATAGTGCACGTTTGAGCGCTTTACCCAGCCGCCTTTTTGCTCGAACCACACTGGCACTGTCCAGTGCCACAACGTGACTATCGGCTCGATCCCCATGCGCTGCAAACGTTGTAAATACGTGCGGTAATGCTCAATCGCCTCAGCATTCCAGGCGCCTTCTTCTGGCTCGACACGCGACCATTCAATACTAAAGCGCCAGGCGTTCATATCCATTTTTTTAAGCAAGTCAAAGTCTTCTTGATATCGGCGGTAGTGGTCGGTTGCCAGGCCCGAAACGTAATTCTCGGGTCGCGTGGCCTCGTGTTTTATTACTTCCCACTTTGGGAGAGTACCGTTGTAATATTTCGCCTTTTGCGCCAAAACATTGGCATGTTCAAGTTCCCACACTGACCATTGGTTGTGGTTGCCGCCCTCTACCTGATGCGCTGAACTACCAGCACCCCATAAAAAATGCTTTGGGAATTGAAGAGGTAGCTTTGGTTCGTGCTTCATATGGACCTATTATACCGATTTTGTTGGATGATCGGGCGGAACGACTTTACGTAAGTAATGTTGGCGGATGGCAGGATCAAAATGTTCGATAGCGTAGCGCAGTGCGGTGCGTGGCATCTGTTTATAATGAATATCAAGCCATGCCTTTAAA
>DATLJN010000020.1:0-5883 GCA_035538835.1 Magnetospirillaceae bacterium | reverse complement strand
GATGCGCCATCCACAATTTGAAGGAATGAGGAGTGATAAAAAAGCTATGAATGTACACCGCGAAAAACCTAAGGCTCCCGAACTTACAAAAAAGGCTGCTGCCGGACCAGAATTTACTCACCTCGACAAAATATTCTTTCCAAAACACTCATACACAAAGGGTGATCTTATTGCCTATTACACCGATATGGCCGACTATATTTTGCCATATATCGAAGGCCGCGCGTGTTCTATGAACCGCATGCCAGATGGCATTGGCGGCCCGAGCTTTTACCAAAAAAATAACGAACATTTACCCGATTGGGTGCCGCACGCCGATATATTTTCGGACTCCAATAATGCCGACTTGCACTGGATTGTCGGCGACAATCTCAACACTATTTTATATATGGTGCAGCTCGGTTGTATCGAAATCAACCCCTGGAACTCGCGCGTCACTCGTCCCGACCACCCAGACTGGCTGGTTATCGACCTCGACCCCGAAGGCGTCAGTTTTAATAGGGTCGTTGATGTCGCCCACACCGTAAAAGAGGTCTGTGACGAATGGAAGGTGCCCACTCATCCCAAAACCTCTGGCAAAACCGGCATTCATATTTATATTCCGCTTGGCGCAAAATATACTTTTGAACAAGCGCGGATGTTCGCTCACTTAATTGTTATCGAGGTCAACAAGCGCCAGCCAAAAATCACCAGTATCGAACGCAACCCCGAACATCGTAAAAACCGCATCTACCTGGACTGGCTGCAAAACCGCGAAGGCCAAACGCTTGCTGCGCCTTATTCGGTACGTCCCACGCCAGACGCTAGCGTGTCTATGCCACTGCACTGGGATGAGGTGAACAAAAAACTCAAGCCAAGCGACTTTACAATTAAAAACACGGCCGCCCGGCTGAAGCGCACGGGCGACCTCTGGAAGCCAGTCATCGGTAAAGGGATTGACCTCGCCGCAATTCTTAAACGACTCGGCTAAAGCGCAGGCGGTAAGTACCCGATAATAACACCCATAATAACGAGGGTGACCAATTCGTGCGCGCAGTTTAGAACGGTTAGTGCATGCGGGCGGCCTTCAAACGCATCGTGGGTGATAAACCGGGCGGCGGTAAAGCCAAGCCACGCCCAAAATGCGGTCGTTATCGCATCTTGCAGGAACGAATGACCAAAGTATTTATTTGACAAAAAGCTCACATGGGCTAGCACAAAGGCGGTTAAAAAACTAACCACCAGCGTTACAAACATAGCAGGCCCAACCCCTTTGTTTTTCTTCATGTCCACCTTGGCAAGCTTGATCCACATGTTGCCAAATACCGGTCGCGCGTACCAAATAGCACCCACAACCATACTCGAAAGCGTCGCTAATACGACCGCCAACCAGTTAACCTGAATATCCATATCCCACCTCCTTGTTATGGTTCCAGTATACCGCACCGCCAGAACTAACATTCCCGCTATTCTCTGACAAAAAAGACTATCAGATTACTGCAATGCGGGGCACCGAGGCGTATATCATCTGGTACATTATCAACAACAGGCCGCCAAGTTCGGGTAAATTTTTAGATCAAAACCTCGGGCCAAGCACCACTACGCGATTCTTCCACACCCTTATAAAAATCTTAGCTGCAGCCAAAAAAAGAAGCCTAGATTTGCATTGACTCGCTGAGCAACTACCCCTAAACTAACATAGTTGTATAATGCTTATGTAGGGAGTGCGTAAGGTGGCGAATCCGCGGTTACCAACACCGGGTGCCGACGACGGTATTTGGGGGGATTTACTTAATGACTTTTTGGCCGTCGAACATAATAGCGATGGTTCATTAAAGCGCGCCGAAGATATTGATGCGGCTGCCGTGGACGCTGGTGAGGCGCGAGTTAAGGCAAGCGCCGCTCAACAGGCCGCGAGTAATGCTCAATCTACAGCAAATGCCGCGCAAAATAATGCGACGAATGCGCTCAATACTGCCAATAACGCGTATCAAAAGCCAAGTAGCGGCATTCCGGAATCCGATTTAACATCATCTGTTCAAACTAAGCTCAATGCTGGTGGAGTCAGCGACTCTGTTGTCGTGCACAACACCGGCGCCGAAACTGTCGGGGGTGCCAAAACATTTACTGGCCGCATGGTTATTAACGAGCCGGGCGCGGGCGCGGCAACACTCACCCTTCCGGACACAACTGCCAGTACCGGCATTACTTTTGGGAGTGACACAAACATCTTCCGTTCAGGTAACAGCCAGCTACAAACATCGAGTGCGTTTTTCGCCGTGCGCGCCACTTTGGGCGTGGCGGCGGTTGGTGTCACCACATCGGGCGATCCCACCCGACGCTTCCAGATTAATACCGACGGTAAATTATTATGGTCGGCAGGTTCGGGCGCGCAAGACACAACAGTTATCCGCGACACAACCGGCGGTCTTAAAATCGGCAATACGGCCGGTACGTCTGGTAGCCCGGCCACGCCTACCCTAAGTGTAGTACCCACCGGGGTAACCAGCACATCAACCTCGGCCGGCGGTGCGCTGCTCGTTAACAACGGCACCAATACCGGCTCGGGCGTCATTGTGTACACCAACGCCGGCAGCGGTGCAACCGGACGGCTCATGAGTGTGCGCTCGGACAACCCAGCCTTTAGCCAACCCGGATTCCACGTAGACTACGAAGGCACCGGTACGGCATCAACCATTCTCCACAGTGGTACCGGCACAGCAAGCAACGCGTTAAACATCACGAGCAGCAACACCGATGACTCAGCAGTGGGAATAAACGGGTCAGAAATTACTCGGGGCACAGTAAAAATCGTCCACAACTACCCTGGAGTCGCCGACCCCAACTCCTCGGCACTCAGTTTGCGCGCCAATGGCACAGGCACCGCCGCTCAAGGTATCTTCTTTGACGCCGAAGATGGCGGGACCACCGGCAACCTCATGAAGATGCGCAACAACGGCGTGGACCAATTTATCATAGCCCCAAACGGTGGATTATACACCGGTAGTAATGTGCAAATTGGATCGACCACACAAGACTTTGGCGCCGGATCCGTAGTGCTTGGGCTCAAAAACGCCACCACCGTCCCGACCACCAACCCAACCGACGGCGTGATTATTTATTCCGAAGGTGGGGTACTTAAATACCGCGATCCATCAGGCAGTATTTTTAGTCTTACGGGCGGGGGCGGTTCAGACGCTAATCCACAGCCAACCGACCAAGGGTTTAAAGCTTGGAACTTCGACCCTGTAGTGGCTGCAAACTTCACAGCTCCTCCTACTACACCTAGTACAGGCCAGCCCGTACTAATGAAGTTCAAGGCGGCGGTTTCTGGGACTATCAACAATATCCATCTCTATAACAATGTTAATGGCGCAGGATTTACCTCAAGTGCCTCGTTTGCTGCAATATACAACATGAGCGGCAACTTACTAGGATCCACAGCCGACCTTGCAGCCACATTAAACACATCAGGAGCTAAAACTATTCCACTCACTTCCGGCGTCGCCATTTCTGTTGGAACCTACTATTATGTCTGGATTGTCGTAAATGCATCGACAATGCCGCAATTTGCAAGAGGCGGTAATCACGGGGGCATAAACATTGGTACGAGTGCTGGAACGTTTAGATTCTGTACACTTGGCAGCAGTATCACATCCGTCCCTTCGAGTATAAGTCTAGGTAGTAGCACGGCCTTATCAATATCGTATTGGGTAGCGGTCTCTTAGTACTCTAACTCACGCTGCTTTGTTAAACTTGTTTTATGTGCAATATCAATCATTTTTGCGACAAATTTGCATCTTGTTAACCAGCGCGGTACTTTGGATACATGAAACATAATCTTCGTTCAAAACTAATCATTGGCGGGGCAGTCGCTCTCGTGCTTGTCCTGCTTGGGGCGGCGTTTTTAGCGCCACGTCAGATCGGAACTAATAACAAACTTAAACTAGTCGCGGCTGAAAACTTTTGGGGGAGCGTGGCCGCGCAAATTGGTGGCGACCGCGTAGAGGTGACGTCGATTATTACCGATCCAGAAGTCGATCCACATTTGTACGAAACAGGCGCTAAAGATGCTTCGGCTATAACTAACGCCGACATTGTGGTGCTCAACGGGCGAGGCTATGATGAGTTTGTCGAAAAGTTATTAGCTGGTTCGCCGCGCAATAATCGAGTGGTCATTACAGCTGCGGACATCATAAACCTCGACGACAATGCCAATCCACACCTCTGGTACGACTTGCCGCGCACCGGGATTATCGCTACCCAAATCGAGCAAGAACTCAGTAAAAAGGACCCGGCTGGAAGCGCAACATACAAAGCTAATTTGGACGCATTTCTCGATGCGATGCAGCCGCTCCTTAATAAACTCGGAGCGATCAGCGCGGCCCACGCCGGCGCACCCGTTGCTTACACCGAGCGTGTCCCACAATATCTTATTGAACGCGCTAACTTAACGATAAAATCCCCGGCTTCTTTTGCATCGGCAATCGAGGAAGGCAACGAACCAAGCCCAGCCGACCAAGCGGCTATGCTTGAATTGATTACTAAAAAACAAATTCGTGTCTTATTTTACAACGCCCAAGCTGAAAGCCTCGTGACCGAAAAAATCCGACAGGCTGCCGAAATGCATAATATTCCAGTGGTGGCCGTAACCGAAACTATCCCCCCTCAATACACAACATACCAAGCCTGGCAACTCGCCCAACTTGACGCATTATGGCAAGCACTCGAAAATACTAAATAATGCAGCACGTTCCTCAACCAATCGTTTCGATCCACAACGCATCCCTGCGCCTGGGCGGGCGTGATCTTTGGCAGCGGCTGTCGCTCGATGTCATGCCCGGAGAGTTTATCGCTATCTTGGGGCCAAATGGTAGCGGTAAAAGCAGTTTGCTCAAAACTCTGCTTGGTCTCCACACCACCTCGGGGAGTGTCAAAGTGTTCGGCACCTCTGCGGCGAACCGAACGATTGGCTATATTCCCCAGCAAAAAACATTCAGTGCCGACTTGCCACTCACTGGCCGCGAACTCGTAAGACTTGGCATCAACGGCACCGAGTGGTTTAAGCCTTTTACCACCGAAGCCGACAACCAACGCGTTGCTGCCGCCATCGCGGAAGTTGGCGCAACTGCCTACGCCGACGAGCAAATCGGTCTCCTTTCTGGTGGCGAACAACAACGGCTGCGTATTGCCCAAGCGATTGTGCATGACCCCCAATTGTTGCTATGCGACGAGCCGCTACTGTCGCTCGACATGGCTAGCCAGCAGGCCACTGCTAACCTTATTAATAAGCGACGTCAGCAAGGTGTTGCTGTATTGTTTGTGACGCACGAGATTAATCCTATTCTGCCGTTTGTTGACCGAGTGCTGTATCTCGTTGGTAAAAAATGGGCGATTGGCACCCCGGCAGAGGTATTAACATCCGAACAACTCACCAAACTCTACGGGGCACCAGTCGAAGTGCTGCGCGTGCATGGCCGTATTATCGTCGTCAGCGCCAGCGAACACATCCCAACCGAACCGCACGACGTCCACCACCATCCAACAGGAGCAGCCGCATGAGCGACATCTTTTTTTACCTCACTCAACCGTTCGCGCAGCACGCCTTAATCGCCGCAACGCTCGTTGCGGTTATATGTGGTTTAATTGGCCCTTTTGTTATTATGCGCAACATGGCGTTTGCGGTGCACGGCACCAGCGAACTCGCCTTTACTGGCGCAGCAGCAGGGCTGCTGGTGGGCGGCAACCCCTTGCTGGGTGCGTTTACAGGCGCCTTGCTTGTCGCCTTGTTTATCGGCAGTCTGGGCGTGCACGAACGTGAGCGGGATGCGACAATCGGCATTATTCTATCGTTTGGATTGGGGCTCGGCGTGTTGCTACTTAGCTTTTATAAAGGATTTGCCA
>DATLJN010000019.1:0-1765 GCA_035538835.1 Magnetospirillaceae bacterium | reverse complement strand
GATTGGCGGCTGACGGAATTGTGGTTTAGATTGCATTTTGTAGGATTGCTCGGGCACGGGCTAAATATTGCGACCGACCGCGAAAGTCAGGCCCTGGCCGCCGATAAAAATTACCATTACGATTTTGCCGAAAACGCGTTTTATCCGCATGAACAAGGACGGTTTGGCGCTGAGCATATCAAGTTTTTGCGGCTCGTGGCGGCAAAAACGCCGGCTGTATTGAGCCATGTTGGCGGAGTAAGTGACATTTTGGACGATTGTCTGTGGTTGGTGCGAAGTTTTGATAGTTAAGAGGTGAACACCAAACAGCAAAGACGCTCTCTCTTGACGGGGTTGTCCTTCGCGAATTTGAGCGCAGGCACTTTTTGTGCCGAAGCGTCCCAGAAGGAGAAAGTGTCTTTGCTGTTTGTTATCATCTGTATAATCAAAACTTCTACAATCTGTTATAATCAGCATAATATGAGCAAAGAAGTGACTCTCGAGACGCTTACAAGTCTCGCCAAACGCCGTGGTTTTGTGTTTCAGGCCTCCGAAATTTATGGGGGTTTAGCGGGCTTTTGGGATTACGGCCCTTATGGTGTGGAGTTGGCTAATAATCTAAAGCAGTTGTGGTGGCGCGCGATTGTGTTTGAGAACCGCGAAATCTTTGGTGTGGACGGCGCGATTATCCAAAACCCAAGGCTGTGGAAGGCAAGTGGGCATGTTGCTGGTTTTACCGACCCGATGGTTGAAGATACAAAGAACGGCAAACGCTACCGCGCCGATCATTTGGCTGGCATAGATTCGACCGATTTGGAAGTGTTGCGCGAGCTTTTGAAAGGCAAAAAATCGCCTGATGGTAACCCCCTAAGCGAGCCGCGCGTATTTAACATGATGATGAAAACCTGGGTTGGGCCGATTGAAAGCGATGATTCGGTCGCATATTTACGCCCCGAAACTGCCGGCAGTATTTTTACCAACTTCGAGAACGTCCGCGAAACAACTCGCAGTAAAATCCCGTTTGGTATTGCCCAAATCGGTAAGGCGTTTCGTAACGAAATCAGTCCGCGTGACTTTATTTTTCGTGTGCGCGAATTTGAGCAGATGGAAATGCAGTATTTTATCCACCCTGACGATCAAAAAACGCAATATGAACGATGGCGCGAATTTGCCTATACATTTTTGACTGACCGCCTTGGCATTGCCGCCGAAAATTTGCAGTGGCACGAACATGGTGCCGATGAACGTGCTCATTATGCGGCTGCAGCGCACGATATTTACTACAAGTTTCCCCAAGGTTTTAAAGAACTGTGGGGGACGCACAACCGCACAGATTTTGACTTGAAGAGCCATATGGCTGAATCTAAAAAAGATTTAACCTACTTCGATGAAGCTACTCGGGAACGCTTTATGCCCAATGTTATTGAAAGCTCAGTCGGCCTTAGCCGTATTTTGCTTGCGACCCTGCTCGATGCCTACACCGAAGAAAAAGTAGGCGACGAGACACGTGTTGTTCTCAAATTTGCACCGGCAGTTGCTCCGGTAAAAGTTGCTGTCTTACCTCTCAGTAAAAAGCCAGAACTGAGTGTCTTATCTGATAAAGTGTATACACAACTTGTTCGTAGCACGGGCTACAACATCGAATTTGATGACACACAAAGCATTGGTAAACGCTATCGTCGCCAAGACGAAATCGGCACGCCGTATTGTGTCACGATTGATTTTGAAAGCCTAAATGACGGCTGTGTAACCGTGCGCGAACGCGACTCAATGGACCAAAAACGAG
>DATLJN010000018.1:0-6371 GCA_035538835.1 Magnetospirillaceae bacterium | reverse complement strand
AGGGTATCGCTGCTCGGCCTCCGCCTTGGCTGCTGCTCGTAGCTGCAGCGTTTCGTGGGCGTCAGTCACACCAGTGTAGGTTACGCTAACCAGCGTGACCACACTAAGCAACACTGCCGTCCAAGCCAAAAGAAACTTCGGCCAGCCTTGGGCCCGTAGCGCTACGTTCAGCGAAGCCAGCCCCACCACGACCAGAAACCCGTAGGCTCCAATCGTAAACCCGGAAACCTCATGACCAACAAGGACAAGCAGCCCTATCGCCCCGACAACTGCAATGCAGGCCAGGAGCAGGCGCCGATCAGAAGCGTGCACGATCTTTCCTCACAATCTCAAGTTGGATTGATTAGGCATATTTTATAATAAAAAGTCATCTTATTCAAGTAGTTAGTTCTAATCTCAATTACTTTTCATTGCCTCCCAACCCGGCGTATACTGGAACTATGAAAATCTACTCCTGGAACGTCAACGGTATTCGCGCCGTATTGCGTAAAGAATTATTTGTCCCGTTTGTAAAAAAAGAAGAACCCGACATATTGTGCTTGCAAGAAACCAAGGCCCAACAAGGCGAGGCGGTCATTGACCTACCGGGCTATATAGAATATTGGAACTCGGCCACAAAAAAGGGTTATTCTGGCACCGCGATTTTTACGAAAGTCAAACCGATCAGTGTGGTAAATGATTTTCCTCCAGAGATTATGAAAAAATTTCACCTAACCGACGATAAAGACCGCGACTCCAGCGCCGAAGGTCGTATCATCACCGCCGAATTTGACAAGTTTTACCTCGTAACGGTGTACACACCCAACTCCAAAGATGACCTCAGTCGCATTCCCTTGCGGCACAAACACTGGGACCCGGCATTCTTGGCCTACTGCAAACAACTCGAAAAAAAGAAACCAGTCTTATTTTGTGGTGACCTTAACGTAGCGCACACCGAGGACGACCTTGCTCGCCCCAAGCCCAACATTGGCAAAAAAGGCTTTACCAACGAAGAGCGCGAAGGTTTCCAAAACTTCCTCGACGCCGGCTTCGCCGACACACTGCGCATGTTTATTCACGGCAACGGCCACTACACCTGGTGGACACACTGGGCAAACGCCCGCGCCAATAATGTTGGCTGGCGTATCGATTACTTTTTAGCGTCCGAAGGCCTTAAAAAACACATAAAAAAAGCGGCGATTCACGCCGACATTATGGGGAGTGACCACTGCCCGATAAGCGTCACCCTTACTATATAAAACGGTGGTGGAGTCTGCGTAACGCAGAGATTCCACCACCGTAAATCTTGCTCAGGCTGTCACCGCCTCGACCACGAAGGCCAGCGCGCACACAACTCCAGCAAACGCTGTCACATATATGCCGTCGCGTTTGAACTTTGACGACAGCAGAATGTACAGCACGAGTGCCGCCATAAGGAGCACCAGGTAAACGCCCCGAAAGATGTGCTCGACACCACGCAGGCTCAGATGGGTGGACAGAGTCACCGCGACCAAACCGACGGACGTCAACGTGGCACTGGGCACAGTCACGATCGTTTTCGATGCCCGCTCGATGGGTCGTGCTACCAATGCTATTACTAACACGGAAGCAACGAACACAACCAAAGCGAGCACGGGGTTGGTGATCATGGACGTTCCTTTCAGTCGGAATGTGCAAAATTATACCATTAATTTATTAAATGTGCAATAATAAGACCATGCACGAATTCTGGCAGCGTCAACAACCTGGCCACCTACTTTTTCCCGATATTGCATGGCAAAAACCCGAACAAAAAAGTTTAGCGGGCAGGCTTTTAATTATTGGCGGCAATGCGCATGGTTTCGCAGCCGTCGCACAGGCCTATCAAGACGCCAAAAAAGCCGGGGCGGGCGAATGCCGCGTCGTGCTCCCCGACGCACTCAAAAAGGCTATTGACCCGCTCGCGCTCGATTGTGTATATGTGCCAACTAATGCAAGCGGCGGCATTACTAAAGACGCCCTAACACCGCTCAAGGCTGCGGCAGCCTGGGCCGATGCCGTGCTATTTATTGGCGACGCCGGCCGCAACAGTGAAACCGCCATTGTATACGAGCAACTCCTGCGTGCCTTCCCTGATAAACTCACTCTTATAACCCGTGACTCACTTGATCTCATAAAAAGCGTATGGCCAGATTTATTGCAACAGAAAAACACGGTTCTGGTTGCCACTTTTGCCCAGCTGCAAAAGTTATTTCAGGCCGTTTACTATCCGCGCACGCTACTTTTTAGCATGCAGCTCACTAATGTGGTTGATGCGTTGCATAAATTTACAATGACATATCCGGCAACGATTGTGGTGTTCCATCAGAATCAACTCATTGTTGCTAAAGACGGACACATCAGCACAACCCCGTGGGAAAACCCAATGTTAATCTGGCGGGGGAGTGTTGCGGCAAAGACGGCGGTGTATGCGATGCAATTTCCACATCAACTACTTGCCGCCTTAACAACAGCATTACATTGACAAAAATATATATTAGGGCATACTAACCACTTGTCTACGACAGGAGGTTAGCGTGAACGAGGTTCGCATTGGGGTAGTTGGATACTGCCCGCCGACTCGATTCGACGAGGAGGAAGCGGCCAGGCTGATAGTTACCGCATTTGACGTGGTGGCCAATTATTACGCCGGCCGTTCAATCGTCATCGTTTCTGGTCTCACTAACGTCGGCGTTTTGGCTCTCGCATACGCGGAGGCAGTCAAGCGCGGATGGCGTACGGTGGGCATCACATCTGCGCGCGCTCTGGAGCACCCACTATTCCCGGTCGATGAAAAGCACATCGTCGGGGAGAACTGGGGCGACGAGAGCCCCACGTTCGTTGCCAACATTGATGCGCTTGTTCGCATCGGGGGCGGCAAACAGTCGCACGCAGAGGCGAGGATCGTAGCCAGTTCCGGCAGACCAGTGTTCCTCTACGAACTGGAGGCTCTGTGACTAACGCCCCGGCCGCTATATTGCGCCGGGGCGTACCTAACTTCAAAGATTCTCTACATACACAAAAGGTAGATGTCATTCTGGTGGGCGAGGAGAGAATCGAACTCTCACTCCTTTTAATGGGAACTGGATTTTGAGTCCAGCGCGTCTACCAATTCCGCCACTCGCCCATAAATACAGCGGGTATTATATACTATGAACAAGAGATAAAACAAATGGACCCCCACGAAGCCAAACCTCAAGAGCCACAAGATCCACGCACGCTGCACATTCCGCAGCGTCAATTTGTGAGTGAACAACAACAGGCAGCGGCCCACATTGTGCGCCAACAGATTGACCGACTGTACGATACAGCGCCACCAAACCAGCCCGCAACACCACAGCCCGAACCAGCGCAAGAAGTCCCCGAAGCCTATGCCCGCACGCACCAAGAAAATTTTGACTGGCGCCAGTACCACAGTGCTTGGCAACAATACTACCAACAGTACTACCAGCGCTACTACTGGCAGCACCTGCATTCTGAACGCCAAAAACTTGCCGCGACAGCCGCTGATCAAGCCGTGGCGAACGCCGAGGGTGTCACAGTCGGCGTTGACCCAAACGCGCCAAAGTCGACGCAAAAAACAGTTGCATCGCTACGCTCGGATATCACAGCCAAGGTAAAAGAGCGTGCCCAAAAGGTACGCAAAAGCCATCACTTTGTGCCGCTGCTGAGCGCCCTGGCCGTGGGGTTAATCTTCGTATTCCTACAGTTCAATAGTGTGGTGTTCGCGCAAATTCAGTCATACATCAGCCCAGGCGCAATTAGTAACGACTCAATCACAATTAATCCGTCGGTAGCGGTAAATGTTGGGCCTGAGCCAAAGCTTATCATCCCCAAGATCAACGTCGAGGTGCCGGTTGATTACAATATCACCACTGTAAATGAACAAGATATCCAAAATTCGCTGCGCGACGGTGCGACGCACTACAAATTACCCGGTGCCAGTGCCACCCCTGGCCAAAACGGTAACACGGTTATTTTGGGTCACTCGAGTAATGATATTTTTAACCAGGGCGCATACAAGTTTGTATTCGTTCTACTCGACCGCCTACAACCGGGGGATGTGTTTTACTTACATTACAACGGCACACGCTACATTTACCGAGTCACCGAAACCCGGGTAATCGATCCGACCGACATCAAGGCACTGCAAGTCGGCACGGATAAACCAATGGCGACACTTATTACCTGTACGCCACCAGGAACAGCGCTCAAACGCCTGATTATTTTTGGCGAGCAGATTAGCCCAGATCCAGGTGGCGCCACAAGCGCCGCGTCCACCGAGCCTACTCAAAATGCAACCATCCCCGGTAACGGTCCGACGTTACTCGACCAAATTTGGCAATTCTTCTTTTAGTTGATTAACCCCGAGGTTTGCATACTAAACGTACCGTGCGGCGTTTTGTTAATGCTAAATACAGCGCGCTCGTTGGGGCTAAGGACGACCGCAAAACCAGGCGTAACACTCGTGATATCTTGTGTGTTTTGGCCATCAAATTCGGAAATTCTAAGCATTTTGGTGGCATCCGACCAAAAGTGGAAATCATCGAGCCATTCGGGGGCGCGAGAAAAACCGCTTGGTGTCGAATAACCACGGCTTGTCTCGAGATCGTAGCCACTCCAGGCGGTCGGGCTACCGCCGAGTACAAATCGCCCCTTGGGACTAAACTGCAACCATTCGGCACCGGGGTCAAGGTTAAATTGTGTCGAGCTACTCTGGCTCCCGGCAGGGTCACGAACGACGACGCCAACATTGCCGCCCACGCTATACGCAATATAAGAGTGACGCGCATATTCGCTCACCGCCACCACAGCAGATTTGCCAAGATCTGCGGAGGTCATTGTCGTCTCTTTTCCATCTTGATAAAACGCAACTAGTTTTTCTTGGCCGCGTTCGGCTACAAAACCAATCGCCGTATCGTAAACACTAAATTGACGTACTCCTTCGGCGAATGGTGCGCCAGCTGTGTTGGCGCCAATGTCGAGGCGGCGAAGGACCGTTCCCACCTGCGCGATGATAATGTTCCCGCCATTTGCGGCAAAATGCGCAGCCTCGATCCCAAGGCCGAATTGACGACTCAGGTTTACAGCCGCACTTGGGTCAGCACGATCAAACCGAATCATCTCATGGATGTCAGCAATATCATGGCGCATAAGTACGTAACGCGAACTTTGATCCCATTCCAGTAAAGTCAGGGCACCGCGAACGCCGTCCTTTTTGGTAAGCACCGCGTCGGGGATAGGCAATGTCGTAAAACTGGGGGTGCGCTCGTTAGAAAGGTCGGCAAGAAGTAGATGCGCATCGGTAGCCGCCTCTTGTAGTAATAACCATTTATGGTCGGGTGAGACGAGCACTTTATTGAGCGCCGCAAACTCACGCACCGGCGAAGTAGTGATTGACTGGGGAATATAGCGAACGTAATCGAGCCATAATAATTGCCCCGGTTGCAACGTGACTTTTTTTGACCAATCACGGTACCCATTAAGTCGCATTGCTATAAGGTGTTCGCCCGCCTGTGCAAAGGTACGATTAGGCGTTTGCCGACCAGTTGCTTGGCCGTCAATAGTAATGGCGGCGCCACTGGGTTCGGTACGAAATTCGATAACTCCGCCCTGTTCCACGCCTAAATTTGTATTAAAGCGGTACCCCATCGCGTAATACACCGCCAAAACTGTTAAAAGGACCGTACTGATTGTCATCACCCCATACGTAAAAAACCGTATTGCCAGGCGGACTTTTTTTGAAGACATATTAAAAGTGCGTTGCATCTTGTCTACGTTATACCACATTTTGGAGGCTGTTGGCGCGGGGACTGCGGTAGGTTACAATATCACCATTGTGGCAACAAAAACTCAAAGTCCCAAAAATATATTTTTATCATTGGCCGAAAAAGGTCGGTTTGTGGTTGTCGGCATTATTAATACGGCGACCGATTTTGTACTGCTCAACTTGCTGGTGAGCTTTGCAGGCCTGCCGCTATACGGCGCAAACTTTATCTCGGCTTTTATCGCAATGTGCGTCAGTTTTGTTCTTAACAAAAATTTCGTGTTCCACGAAAACTCCCGGGCCGACGCACGCGAATTCTTTACTTTTATTGGCGTCACATTGCTTAGCATTTGGGGCGTTCAAACATTGGTGATCTTCCTGCTCACCCAGCAATTTCCACAACCACTGGTTACCATTGCCGATGCCGTGCATTCCACAGGCTTAGCGCAAAGTTTCAGCATCGAATTTATCGTCAACAACACGACAAAAATTATTGCGACTGTTGCCTCGCTTATCTGGAATTACCTATTTTATAAGTATGTTGTGTTTACCCCAAAAAACCTAAAAAAGGCAGCTCATGAAAATTGACCTCAGTATTATTATTCCG
>DATLJN010000017.1:0-5064 GCA_035538835.1 Magnetospirillaceae bacterium | reverse complement strand
CTGCCGCACATGAAGACAAGTAAGCTGTACCTAGAAGAAATACTACATAATTTAATAACTAATTCACTTAAATATACGCGCGAGGGAACGATTACCGTGTCGGCCACAAAAAAAGCGGGCAACCTGCAAATCTCGGTAACTGATACTGGCATTGGCATGAGCAAGTTTGACCAACGTCATATCTTCCAAAAATTTTATCGTTCCGAAGACTACCGCACCCGCGAAACAAACGGCACGGGTCTCGGGCTGTATGTTTGCAAAAAGCTGGCCGACAAGCTGCATGTGGGGCTGACGTTTGAATCACGTCTTAACCACGGAACAACGTTTACTATCACCATTACCAAAGATCAGTTTACCGACGAGCCTGCAAAGCGGCAGGGTCCGACGGGTTTTGTACCAACCTGATAACCGGGTAGCAGATGTTGCGGCCTTTCCAGTTAACTTCGCCAAATTCGTATTGCAGGAGGCTTGCAAAAGTTAGCATAGCTTCTTGGAGTGCGGTAAACGGCAGTAGCAAAATCATCATAAGCCAAACGTGAGGGTGGCTTTGCCTGCGCACCAATCCGTATGTCACGGTGGCGACAATCCAGGCTGTGCTGGATGCCACGAACAATACACCGTACTGGCCGGTTATTATAGAAGATATCGAGATAATCGGCGGAGCGACAAACAAAAGTAATGTCCCTGCCGCAGCGCCAAGCGCAAAAAGCGGTTGACGTTTATATGTGGGATACAGATGGCGGATGGCCGAAGCGAGTTCGCTTGGCCAATGTTTGGCTGTTGTTACGCCGAGCGCCGTCTGACTAGTGATAAAGCGATACGCATTGCTGTTACCTAAGCGGCGAGCAAACGAGGCCTCTGGCGTTATTTTATGGGCCACCGATTTAAATCCGCCAAGTGCCTTAAAGGCAGTAGCATTAATTACCCATAACTGGCTAGCAACAGTAACGCGGCGCGGCGTAACAGGCAGAACTTGCTGCCAGTAAAATCGGAGCGTGTCAAAAACTGCGCCCGGCCGAAACCCAAGACGGTTTTGTGGCAGCACGCTCACCATACGTATGTTTGAGTCGAGGGTAAAATCAATAAGTTGCGAAATTGAATCTGGCGAAACGCGCGTATCGACATCTAAAAATAACAAAAAATCGCCGCTTGCATGTTCGGCCAATGTCTGACGAGCTTGGTTTTTGCCTAACCATCCGTCTGCGGGCAATTCACCCTGTATAAAACGCACGCCATCATGGGCAAACGAACGGATAATCTGTGAGGTCTTATCTTGGGAACAGTCATCCAGGACAAGCACCTCTAGTTTTGGATAGTCCGATGCAAGGACGCTCGCTAAACAATCGGTAAGTGCGTGATCTTCGTTGCGCGCAGGAACACAAACACTAACCGTCGGGAGGTCTTTGAGTGGCCGGCGTGAATCGTTAAGGTGTAGGCTAAAGTGGCGCTTCGCCCACAGCAGTTGCAAAAAGAAGCTCATGTGCACTAACGCTACAGCGGCGATGGTAGCAACTCCCACCCACGTGATATCAACAGATATCCCCTTGTAGGTGTCAAAAGCCCAGCCAATCATGCCAATTACCAAAAGCACCACTACTATAAGACAGTTACGCTGTGTGCTCGGAAAAACAAAGGCCGGTTCCAGCCGGCCAAAAACAAGACGCGCCGCCAGCAATAGAGCCGACAGCTGCACCAATGTGATATATACCATAAGAGCTAGCTGGGCTGACGATACAAAGATAAATGGAAAGCCAGCAATCAGCAGGCCTGCGGCGAGTTCGGCTGTCCTGCGGGCCGAGACAAACGATTGTTTAATGGTAGCGAACAAAAGCACTGCAATCGCAAGCAAGGTTGGCATAAGCCAGACGAGCACCATGATGGTCATGGTTTAAATATAGCATGATACCCCGTCCCTTCGTGGCTGCACTTAACCATTTGACTTTCCTGTGTCAACCCAGTATATTGACATCAGACACCTATCAACTCATGATAGGTTTTTTATATAAGGAGGAGACGTGGGCGAAGCGTCCAAAACTAAGGCCAAAGACGTAAAGAAGCCAAGTAAGGTTGGTGGCGTGTTAACAAAGCGCATTGGCGCCAAAACCGACACCGGCTTGGGGCGTGATGTGACTGCACCAACATGGTTGCGCGCAATTGGCGGCTATTTTAAGGGCTCATACGACGAGCTAAGGCAGGTTAAATGGCCGAACCGGCGGGCGACTTGGAGTCTCACATTTGCCGTTATTCTCTTCACTTTTGCGTTTGTGGCGCTTATTTTAGGCCTCGACTACGCCTTCGATCTACTATTTAAAAAGGTAATTTTATCATGAACGCATCCCAACGTTACGATTCAGCCCGCCAGTGGTACGCCATCCACACATACAGCGGTTACGAAGAAAAGGTCGCCGAAAGCATCCGCCAGCGCGTGGATAGTGTTGACATGGCCGACAAGATCTTTGATGTCATGGTTCCTAAAGAAAAGCAAATCGAAATTAAAAACGGCAAACGCAAGATTGTCGAGAAAAAAATCTTCCAAGGCTACGTGCTCGTCGAAATGAAGATGACCGAAGATGCTTGGTACATCATCCGCAACACGCCTGGCGTGACTGGTTTTGTAGGCAGCGGCAGTATGCCAAGCCCAGTCAGTGACGACGAGATGACCAAAATTAAGAAACGCATGGGCGTTGACGAGCCTAAACACCGCATCGACTTTAGTGTTGGCGAGGTGGTAAGCATTGTTGATGGGCCGTTTAAGGGTTTTGATGGCGCGATCAACGAGATCGACACGCAAAAAGGCAAAATCAAAGTGTTGGTCAGTATGTTTGGCCGTGATACGCCAGTTGAGCTGGACGCTTTGCAGGTTAAAAAAGTGTAATCACTCGGTTGCACCGCAAAACAGCTCCAAGTGCGGAGCTGTTTTGTTATAGCAAAAAATATTGTACGATTGCGCATGTCGGATACGTTTTCGCTACCAAGGTGTGGCAACGAAAACGTATACATCTGTCATACATCAAAATTTTTATTATCATTCCCAGTGTGGTATTTTTACGATCAAGCATCGTGCTGGTGCCGTACGACATGTTCACATCCTTGTTCCTTCGATTCGCGCCGAGTAAGGGCAGGTGGTCGCATCGTCCTACCGAACCCAATCGTCGCAATGCGCCTCAAAAGCGTACTGTAGTCGAATGACACATAGGTACATATAATATTGTGCCCCTCGGGGCACGGTCGGCATTCGTGCCGGCGGTCGTCATAAATGGTTTAAGGTCCTTCCGGACATCGTAACACTGCGCAAGTGCAAGAACATGACCACCAATCGGAGCAGCCGCTCCAACACCAGCACGGTGTCCCTATCCGAGGGCGTGGACGCTCGTCAGCACCGCCCTCACCGGCGACCACTGGATCCGAAGTTGCATCCAGTGGTCGCCGGCCACAACTCTGTACAAATAATTCATTCTACGATATAATTATTCTGTTATCGCAACTCCAATACTAATTTGTGGGAGGCTCTCGAACAGCCGCTATGACCACGAGGAGCATTTATGGCAAAGACCGTAAAAGCAAATCTTAAGATGCGTGTGCCCGCTGGGCGCGCAACCGCAGGGCCACCAGTTGGTTCTATTTTGGGTCAGCATGGGCTGAACTTAATGGAATTTGTGCAGGCCTTCAACGAAAAAACCAAAGACATGATGGGCAAGGACGTTATTGTTCACCTTAAAGTGTACGAAGATCGCACTTACGAATTCACGGTTATTGGTCAACCCGTCGACGAAATGATCCGCGACGCTATTAAAATTAAAAAAGGTTCTGGCAAACCACATACCGATAAAGTAGGCAAGATTACTCGAGCTCAACTCGAAGAAATCGCTAAAGCCAAAATGGGTATGCTCAATGCAAACGACCTTGATGCTGCTGTTAAGACCATTGCTGGTACCGCTCGCAGTATGGGTGTCGAGGTGGAGAAATAATCATGGCAACTAAAAAGACCACCAAACCAGAAGAACTTGAAGTAAAAATCGAAGCCCCAGTTGTAGTTACTGATGAAACCACTACCGAGAAGCCTGATATTGCCGAAGTAAAAGAGACTAAGAAAACCGCCAAAGCCGGCAAACGCAGCGAAAAGGCGATCAAAGAAGTCGAAGAAAAAGTCGCTAAAGAAGAGCGCAAAGCTAAAGGTGACACAAGCCCAGTCGACGGCGAAGCAAAAGTTGCTAAAAAGCAAAACCCAACCCGCTCACGTCTTGCACGTCGTGGCAAAAGCTACCGCAAACTCGCCGAACTCGTCGAAAAGGGCAAATCATATACCCTCAAAGAAGCCGTAGAGCTGGCCACTAAAACCAGCGTTGGTACATTTGACGGTACCATTGAAGTACACGTTAACCTCAACGTCGACCCGCGCCAAGCCGATCAAAACCTGCGCGGCACCGTAAGCCTGCCGCACGGCACCGGCAAAAAAATACGCGTTGCTGCTTTTGTTGGCGCCGACCAAGTAGATGCAGTCATTAAAGCTGGGGCTGACATCGCTGGCGAAGAGACAATTACCAAATTACTTGATAAACAACAGCTCGACTTTGACGTACTGGTGAGCACTCCGCAACTCATGGCTAAACTGGGTAAATACGCTCGCGTACTTGGGCCACGCGGCCTAATGCCAAACCCAAAAAGTGGCACTGTTGCCGCAAACCCAGCCAAGGCCGTTCAAGAAGCAAAGGCTGGTCGTGTTGAATACCGCGTTGATAAACAAAGCATCATCCACCTCGGCGTGGGCAAAAAGAGCTTTGCTACCGATAAGCTATACGAAAACGCCAAAACGTTCTTTGACGCCCTGAACGCCAGTAAACCTGCCAGCATAAAAGGCGCGCTTATTAAGAGTGTGTCGGTGACCTCAACTATGGGACCTGGCATCAAAGTTGACATTAGCGCATTGTAGGCCTACACTAAAAGCTTAATGAGTGTCGAACGAACTGCTGGCTACCATAGTCACGACCGTATAGTACACGTTACCTCTGATGGCGAACATATATTGGAACCATTCGGTGGCTACGTACCAAGGCAACGGCTTGT
>DATLJN010000016.1:0-3868 GCA_035538835.1 Magnetospirillaceae bacterium | reverse complement strand
GTCGATAAAATTCTTCCCACCGCTCTCAGCATAAAGAATAACCACCCGGTTTAAGAGTGGTTATTCTTGCGCAAGAAAGCGGTCAGTTTTATGCATGGGGCGTAATCGCCACCAAAGTCCATGCTTCGTCGCCCGAACATTGCAATCGGTAGCTCGCCGAGCCGTCCGTCATGTCAAAGATTCGGGTCATCGCCCCAGCTTTGGAAACGCAGTATTGCAGTCCCTCGCTGAACGTGTAGCTCCGGCCGCCCCACTCCATGCGCCTGGGGTAGGTGCTGAGCTGCCGACGATTTCTAAAGTACCAGGCCGTAATGTTCACGCCCTCATTAATATGTTTGCGACTTCCCATAGGACAGTCCTCCTGTTCGTTTCTTTTAATAAATAAAAGAACGGATTTTGACAGGAGCATCTTGGGTTATTGATGTTTTGGGCCGTCCACCATTACACCAGCCAAGAGGCTAAGTTAGCCGAGAACCGTTTAACGGGTTCCGGCGCAAAATACCGGCGGGAGAGCCGGCGTATTTTTAAGGTCTGTCTGTAAGAAGGTGTCCCCACCAGCACACACATGACTGTATATAGTATAACGCTTTCGGTTGACGGGGCTAGTCTTGATTTTGATTGTTTTTACATTCTAATACCGCTTGAGCTATGTGAGTCTCTTTCTTTTTGTGTATCAAGTCTTTATTATTGAGCTTATGGATAAACCAAAACAAACAGTTGCAAATATCGACACAAAAACAGACAACCATTCCAGTAGGCTCATTGCTATATTCCTTGGAGTAGCTGTTATATGTATTATTGGCCTTATTATTGCTTTGTGGTGGTGCCTGTGGAGCCACAAACCCGGCACTGCTACCACCCCGCCAACACCGCCGGCAGGCGAAACAACAACAACGGCAGTTGGCCCGTGTTACGACGGCGCAGCTAACGAGTTACCCGCTGGATATTCTTGGTACGAAAACGCTGACCTCGGTTACAAATTTGCCTACCCAAGCGCATGGGGTGTCGTAACGGTGGCGACCGATCCAATGGGCGGCACGTCCGGGCATTACGTGCTTGGCAGCTTTGCAGGCAACCCAAATGTTTCGTTCGGCGGTAATGGCACCGATTATATTGTAAACCCACGCGGCGGCGCTCACACTGATAACCCAGGTTACGTCGAAGCAACAAGTAAATTTTATAGCGTACAATTTTGGCGGCTCAACGAATTTAGCGGCACCCCCGAATATAAATACGCGCTCTACCCCATTGATGGTACAACGGTTCGTAAAGATGGATGTAACACCCACGCGGCGGTCACGCAGTATCCCTATGACGACTTTTATGGCGAGAGTTACGACATAGCTCGCGTTAATTTGCAGCCGAGCAACTTATATTACGGCGTTAATTTTGTACTAAAAAATCCGACGGCCGAAGCACGAGCGGATTTGGATAAGATTATTCGTTCGTTCCAATTGATATTGTAGGGTTGCGGTGCGGCCAACCCAAACGTGGAAGTCAGGGTTGGCCGCAGTCGCGGTGACGGAGAATTACTGGTGACAGCTGGCGAGGGCTAGCATCACTTCACCCAGGTTGATGGTGTTCGGGAAGGTGACGGCGAGGCCGGAGTCGTGGGTGTCGAACACCTCGACGCCTGCGCTTGTCAGCACATGGTTGTTGAGTATGCGCTGGCTGTACGCCTTCCAGAAGTTCCGACTGTTATTGTGTGGATCGCGGTTTACGTGGATGACCACGCGGTTCGCGTCTATGTCGCCGGCACCGATGTCCACGATGTCGCCGCGGACAGTCTGGTAGGAGTACGTGGGAGAGTTGAGCTCCCAGTCGTCGCCTTCGACGCTTTCGCAAATGGCAAGCATTCGCGCGGCGCCTTCGATGGCGGAGCAGTCGAGCGTAAACTCGACGCGCCCTCCCCAGTCGTCTTCCTCGGGTGTGGTCGTGATGTCGTGGTTAGTGAGACTTTGGATCAGCTGATCCGGGTCACTGTTCCACCAGTCGATCTGGACTGAACATCCGATCTCCGTCGGTTTGATCGTAACTCTGTCGACCTCTTCGTCGTCCCGAATGACGACTTTGATGAGGCGAGGGGTAGTTGACATGGGTGTCATCCTTTCAGGATCGACGATCTAAATAAATTATATCATAAAATATGTAATATTGCAATCCTGCATATTAAGAATACGCTTTGATAAGCGGAAATGTTGCTTGCGTATTATAAAAAACATTACATAATTGCAATCTCCATCGAATATGCTATACTGTTACAAAAGCGCCGAAGAAGGCGCATTATTTAAACTTAAAGGCCATGCATGCAAGACCAAACTAAAATCCGCAATATTGCGATTATTGCCCACGTTGACCACGGTAAAACTACCCTAGTTGATGGATTGCTTAAGCAATCTAAAACGTTTCGTGACAACCAGGCCGAAATGTCCCAAGAACTTATCATGGACAGTGGTGACCAAGAACGTGAACGAGGTATTACTATTACCGCTAAAGTTACCGCTGTGCAACATGGCGACTACCGCGTAAATATCATCGACACCCCGGGCCACGCCGATTTTAGTGGCGAAGTCGAACGCACGCTTAACATGGCCGACGGCTGCTTACTTATTGTTGACGCCCAAGAAGGCCCTATGCCCCAGACTAAATTTGTGCTTGGTAAGGCTCTTGCGGCTGGCCTTAAACCCATTGTTATCATTAATAAGATCGACAAACCGGGCAACCGTCTCGGCGAAGTCGAAGATGAGCTGGCTGATCTATTTTTGGAGCTTGCCGTTCACGAAGACCAGCTCCACTACCCTGTTTATTACGCTATTGGCCGCGCTGGCAAAGCCTGGAAACAACCCCCTGCAAACCCCGACGAAGATGCTAACCTCGACGTCATTTTTGACGCAATTATTAGCGACATCCCCGCCCCGCAAGTCGATGCAGGCAAACCGTTCCAAATGCTGGTAACTGCCCTTGCTTGGGACAATTACAAGGGTAAGTACGCAATCGGTCGCATCACCTGTGGTAAGGTCAAGGCTGGCGATCAGGTGATGCTTTGTAAAAAAGACGGTACGTTCACCAAAGCCAAAGTCGAACTTGTATTTATGAGTCACGGCGTTAGTAAATTTGAAGTTGCTGGCGGCGTGGCCGGCGATATTGTACAGCTCACTGGTATTGGCGATGCGCAAATTGGTGAGACGATTGCCGATGCGGTTAACCCTGTTGCTTTGCCAACCATCGAAGTCGAGGCGCCAACACTTAAAGTGTATCTTGGGCCAAACACCAGCCCGTTTAAAGGCCTGGAAGGTGATTTTAGTACTGGCCGCCAAATTAGCGAGCGTTTGCAAAAAGAACTCGAAACCAACGTTGGTTTACGCGTCGAAGAAAACGGTATTGGCTTTTTGGTCAGCGGCCGCGGCGAACTTCACCTGAGTGTGTTGATTGAAACCATGCGGCGTGAAGGCTACGAATTTGAAGTCGGTCGCCCGCAGGTCGTTACGGTCGAGCAAGATGGCAAAATAATGGAACCGCTCGAAGATTTGAGTATCGAAGTCCCTGCCGAACATGTTGGCGCAGTGCAAATGGAACTTGGCGCCCGCCGCGCCACCTTAAAAGAACAGTTTGCATCAAGCAGCAAAGGGGTTACGAAGTTAGTGTACGAGCTGCCAACCCGCGCATTATTAGGGTTGCGCAATGTGTTGATCACTCAAACTAAGGGTACGGTTGTGATGAACAGTCTTATGACTGGCTACCAGCCGCTTGGCGCGCCACTCCAACAGTTACGTAATGGTGTGTTAATTGCTTACGAACAAGGTGTTACAACTCCTTATGCACTTGAAATGGCCGAAGCTCGCGGTACCATTTTTGTCAATCCGGGCGA
>DATLJN010000015.1:0-2224 GCA_035538835.1 Magnetospirillaceae bacterium | reverse complement strand
ACCCATGCAAAGACAGAGAAAAAACAGATGAACCGCGCCGTTGGCCTCAAATATATTTTTGAGGCCACGGCACTCCGCGCTATAATAACTAAGCATGAACCAAGACCAATCTGCACTATCTACTCCGAATCACCTTGGGTTTATCCTTGACGGCAATCGGCGCTGGGCAAAAAAGCACGGCTTACCAACCTACGAAGGCCATTTGGCCGGCTATCATGCGCTTAAAGATGTTATTTTAAAAGCCGCCGACTGCGGTGTGCGTTTTGTGTCGATCTACGCGTTTTCTACAGAGAACTGGAAGCGCCCCAGCGAAGAAGTTGATGGGCTTATGAGCCTGGCGCTGCGCATTTTTAAAACCGATATTGCCGAACTTATTAAAAACGAAATCAACGTGCGTATTTTAGGCGCCCGCGAGGGCATTCCGCCAAAGCTGCTCAAGGCGATGGAAGATGTCGAAGAAAAGAGTAAACATTTTACTCGCACAACGGTAGCAGTGTGCTTTAATTATGGCGGCCAGCGTGAAATTATTGACGCGGCTAACGCCTGCATTGCCGATGGTCTTACCGAGATCACCGAAGATTCCTTGCGCGAACGGTTGTACGAACCACAAATTCCCGACATAGATTTGGTTGTGCGCACCAGCGGCGAAGAACGTATCAGTAATTTTATGTTGTGGCGTGTGGCGTATAGCGAGTTTTATTTTATCGACAAGCTTTGGCCGGATATGCGACCCAGCGACGTTGACGATATTATCAAAGAGTATAGTCATCGTAACCGAAGATTTGGGGGAAGTTAAACATGGATATCATACTGCTTGTTGTTGGCTTATTGCTTTTTGTTGGTTTGGTTGTGCTGCATGAACTCGGCCATGCCATCATCGCTAAGCGTAATGGAGTAGTCGTTGAGGAGTTTGGGATTGGATTCCCGCCGCGAGCCTGGGCAAAAAAACTTAAAAGCGGTGTGCTGCTCAGCTTAAACTGGTTGCCTCTTGGTGGTTTTGTCAAACTAAAGGGCGAACACGATGCGGCTACAGGTAAAGGCGCCTACGGTGGTGCGAGTCTGTGGGCAAAAACAAAAATTTTACTCGCTGGAGTGGTGATAAATTGGCTGACGGCCGTGGTTATTTTTACTATTATCGCTTTAGTGGGCATGCCGCAACTTTTGCCTAACCAATTTAACGTAGCCGAAGATACAACGCTTGCGTCAAAAGCCGTACGCATCGGTACGGTGGTTGCCGACAGCCCGGCTGCTAAGGCTGGTCTGCAACCTGGCGATGAGCTTGTCGCGTTTGCCGGGCAAGATATCACGGGTGCCGAGCAGTTTAAGGCGGTGACATCGCAGTTTGCCGGCCAAACACAAACACTCACGTATCGTCACAAAGACCTCATTAAAGAAACGCAACTCACGCTTAATACCGCCAATACCGAAAACAAAGGTTTAGTGGGTGTGGGCCCTTATGACCAGTCGAGCCGCCGAGCTACCTGGTCGGCACCGATTGTGGGCGTGGGAACAACCGTTCAGTTTACGTGGGAAACACTCAAGGGGCTCGGTGGTGCCATTGCCAACTTGTTCACCGCACGTTTTAGCGAGGCGGGCGCGTCGGTGACCGGACCGATTGGCATATTCAGTATTTTAAGTACGAGTGCCCAGGATGGTTTTGTACCGGTCTTATTTTTGATCGGCGTCATTTCACTCACGCTCGCGGTTATGAACATCCTGCCTATTCCAGCGCTCGATGGTGGTCGCTTGTTTGTAACACTTTTGTTCCGCGCCCTAAAAAGGCCGCTCACTAAAGACCGCGAAGAATCTATCCAGGCGGCCGGTATGATAGCTCTGCTTGGCCTGATGCTGCTTATAACGCTCCTCGATGTCAAACGATTCTTCTAAGCCACACAACCGCTGGTGGCGACAACCAAGTAAAGAGTGGGGAGTGATCGCAAGCATACTTGTGGCAGCCTTGGCGTTGTACGCTCCAATGTTTTTAGTGCACCCTGTGGCGCAGGCGTTTATGCCCATGATTCCGTTGGGTGCTAACCTAAAAGTCGCTGTCGTTACGACAACAGTTATGGTGCTCTCGGTTGGAATTATCGCCGCAGCGCTCGCGGTGTATGGCAAAAATCTGCGGGATATCGGCCTCGCTAAGCCAACATTCGTTATGGTGGCTAAGGTGCTCATTGCATTTGTTGTGTATATTGGGTTGTCAATAGGGGTGCAAACCGTTGCC
>DATLJN010000014.1:0-3919 GCA_035538835.1 Magnetospirillaceae bacterium | reverse complement strand
GGCGGTCGACATAATACTGCCGACAGATTCTGGAGGGTATGTTTGGTCCATGTTACAACCATCATAGCAGATCAAGATAGTATGTGAGGGGCGTGCCGTCCGCCCTGGCAATGGGGCGGACGGCACAGATGGGGAGGCGGATCAGGACGCGTATGCCCTGACGCCGAAGTTCCAGTCGTCGAGCCGGAAGCTGGTTGCGCCAGCCACGAGTGCCGCTTGGACCTTTACGGTGTACGTTCCGGCGCCCCAGTAGTAGGACGTCCGGTTCATGGAGTGGCCTTCCCAGAGATCGCTGGGCGAGTCGAACGCGAAGTCGGTGCCCACCGTCGGCCGTAGCTCGACCACGGAACCCGACGGAGTGACGATGACCACCCGAGCCGAGCACCATCCAGAGCTGGCACAGTGCGATTCGGCCGAGAAGGTCGCGTCGAACATCCGCGACTGGCCCGTGGGGACCGAGAAGGTCGTCGCCGCGCCCGGGACGTCTGTCCACGCGGTTGTCGCGCCGGTCCAGGCGGTGTCGCCTGTACGAACCTGAATCTGAGTGAACCGTGTCGCGCTGTGCGACGTTGTGAGTGCGATCGCGGCAGTTGCGCCAAGACCGAGGGCCGCCACCACACTGGCGGCCACGATTCCGATTCGGCGCCATCCGCGGCGCGTGGACTGGGACAGGTTTTTCTCGAGCATACTGCTCCTTCAAGAGAACGGACCTAACGATGCATGAACCCTACGCCTCCCCGGGCTGTTTTTAGGGTTCAGCTAACGAATAACTATAATTAACTTAACTAAATTAGTTAATATACTTAAGTAATGTGTATATTGGGGTGCGATAAAATATACAGATTGAAAAAATGTTGTCATATAATCTACATATAATGAAACTCGCTCCGTGTGAAGTTAGTCATCAAAAATGAATGATGTAGCGTAACAAAATAATTCTCAGAACAAAAAATATGCCCCTAAGAGCATATTTTTAATACACATATGGTCGGGGCGAAAGGACTCGAACCTTCGGCCTCCTGGTCCCAAACCAGGCGCGCTACCAACTGCGCCACGCCCCGACGAACAGGCTAATTATACCCCAATCACCCCAGTTTCTCAAGTATTTCGTTGACCGGCGTAATCTTACGCGCCAAACCAGTTTTAGTGTCTACTTCAATAAGTACGCCATTAAGTTGATATGGTCCATGCAGGGCAATGTCGTTTTTGTTTTTTACGCCATCGCGCCACCTGGCGATAATAAGTTCTTTGCTCACGCCGAGCGATGTCAAAAGCGTACCGCACATACCGACGTCGGTAATGTGGGCGGTACCACCAGGCAACACCATCGCGTCGGCCGTTGGTACGTGCCAATGGTCACCCACCACAGCACTAACGCGGCCATCTAGATAAAACCCGGCGACACGTTTTTCGCTTGAGTAATCGCCGTGGAAGTTTACAATTTTAGCAATAAACTTTTGGCCATCAACTGCCCGTAGCGCGGCATCCATTGCCCGTAATGGATTACCGATTGGCGCCGCGAGTTCCGGGAACGTTGTGCCGAGCACGCTCATCACTAACACATCCCCTTGCGCAGTCGGTAAGATTTTAACACCCCAATCGGGTTCAACGCCCGGCTGATTCATTGGTGCCGTAACCGGCTCAAAGGGGTCAGCAAGCAGGCCGAGCAAACTTGGGCGTTCAATGGTATGGTTGCCACCGGTAAAAAAATCTACCCCAGCTCTTTGCAACTCACGCATGTGTGCGGGTGTCATACTTTTGCCATGACTGACGTTTTCGGCTTGAGCAATGACAATATCTGCTTTGAGTTTATGGCGTAAGCCAGGGAGTCTAAACGTAATAACTTCCCTGCCGGGACTGCCCATAATATCGCCGAGATACAAAACTTTAAGTACGGTCACGACGCCTGTTTGCCTTGCTGTAATAGTTGTTGATGGCTTTCGTGCAAGTTCCCGAGCTGCTTTTGCATATCTTGCACATATATACTGACATCGTTCATGAATTGCTCGAGGTTTACGAGCACCTGCTGTAGGCTTGCGACGTCGTTGCGGATTTGTTCGATATGGTTAACGACGCCGTTCGCTCCTTGTGTATTCGATTCAATCCGCATCAAAAACTGTTGCAATGCCGCAAAGTTACTATTAGCAGTGACAAGATTGGTAAAGACCTCGTTTAAATGCGAGGCGTCAGTTTTTATAACATTTACCGAATTACGCACATCATTTATAGCGGTGAGCATGCCGTTCGTTTGTCCAGAATTACTCGTGGCGCTGCGAATATCACGCACCATATTCCGCGTATCATTAAGGACGGTGCTCATATTTGTCACCGCCAGATGGATGTCTTGGATCATCCGTATGTCTCGGTCAGTGAGTGCTGTCATAATCTAATTATGTCAGGTTTAATGTATGAGTCAAAATTATACGCGTATGCAACGTATAATTGTCTATCGGCCTGCGTGTTATTTTGCAAATTCGATAGCACGCGTCTCGCGGATGACATTTACCTTGATTGTACCTGGGTACTGCATGGTACTTTCGATTTTAGTTGCAATGTCGCGGGCCAGTTTGAGAGCGCTCAGGTCATCGATACGTTCCGGCTTGACCATAACGCGCACTTCACGGCCGGCACTAATGGCGTAGGCCTTTTCGATGCCGTCAAATGTAAGCGCAATGTTTTCGAGCTCGCGCATGCGCTCGGCAAAGTTCTCGGCCGAGATGTTGCGGGCACCAGGCCGGGCCGCGCTTAAGGCGTCAACGACACGAACAATAAGCGCTTCGGGAGTTGTCGCTTCGATGTCGTCGTGATGCGCCTCGATGGCATGTACAACGTTATCGGGCATGCCATATTTGCGGGCCATTTCGGCGCTAATGTGGTGGTGTTTGCCTTCAATTTTGTGAGTGAGCGCTTTGCCAACGTCGTGCAATAATGCGGCAACTTTAACCGTGCGCGTATCAACGCCGATTTCTTCGGCGATGAGTGCGGCGATATGCGCCATTTCGGTTGAATGTTTAAGCACGTTTTGCCCATAACTTGTACGGAACTTCAGTTCACCAAGCAAGCGCTGCATTTCTTTTGGCACCAGGCCAACCACGCCAACTTCGCGCACAGCGTCTTCGCCGGCTTGCTCGATTTCTTTGTCGATTTGTTTTTGGGCTTTCGCAACAACTTCTTCGATGCGTGCCGGGTGGATACGTCCGTCCTTCATGAGCATCTCAAGCGCGATGCGCGCGACTTGGCGACGGATTGGATCGAAACTGCTTAAAATCACCATACCCGGCGTATCATCTACCAAAATATCAACGCCGGTTTCGCGCTGAATTGCCTGGATATTGCGACCTTCTTTGCCGATAATCCGACCTTTCATTTCGTCATCAGTGAGCTTAACAGCCGTGACCGTTTTTTCACTGGTGACTTCGCTCGCCATCCGTTCCATTGCACTCACTAAAATGGTTTGGGCGCGTTCTTCGGCATCTTTAACGGCGTCGTTTTGGAGTTTGCTCACAAGTCCGAGCAAGTCTTTAGAGACATCACGCTCGGTCATGGTCATCAACTTTTCGGCGGCTTCTTTTTTTGTCAGGCCGGCTACTTTTTCGAGCTTATCAAGTTGCTTGGCACGAATATCGCGGATGTCGTTTTTAAGACCCTCGACTTCACCTTCTTCGCGGCGTAACTTTTCGCTACGACGGTCGAGATCTTCGAGTTTTTTATCGAGTGTTGTTTCGCGTTCGGCCAAGCGATTTTCGACGGCATGTAAATCGCGGCGGCGTTTCTGCTCTTCTTTGTTGGCTTCGTCGGTAATTTTGAGCGCTTTGTCCTTGGCTTCGAGCTCAATGTTTTTGGCTTTGCGCTCGGCATTGCTTAACAGCTTTTCAGCTTTTGCAGCAGCTGATACGCCTTTTTTTTGGTTAACTACAAA
>DATLJN010000013.1:0-9935 GCA_035538835.1 Magnetospirillaceae bacterium | reverse complement strand
GTCACCCGGCTGGAACAGTCGTTATTGCCACGGTACTCGTGCCGGGCGATATCTGAAAACAAGTATAAAAAGTTATTGAATTCGGTCGGTGGTTAATCGTCGTTTAAGAAAAACCTAACCCCATTGTACGGCCGTGGCATTTATTACGTCAAATCATGCCGAAATTATTTTTTGGGCAAAGTAATGTGCGCTTCGCTGCCATAGTGCGGGAGGGCAAGTTGGTCGTTTTCGCCAGAGCGTAATCGAGTCAGGCCTTTCGCTAGCCAATCATCGCCTTTTGCGGCGATAATCGGAACATCCTGCCCATAAGCAATAGCATTTGCAACAGTTATGCCAATACGCAGTCCGGTAAACGAGCCTGGCCCCTGGAAAATCACAATCCCCGTAATATCTGGCCAATCAGCTTCCTGCACATAGAGCTCGTCGCGGATAACTCGTAGCATATCTTTGGCAAGTCGTCGGTCGGCATGCCAGGTGTAATAGCTCAGCTGAAGCTCACCATCATATAAACCAATTTCGGGGTCTGGGCTATCGGTGCGGAGAGTTAAAATCATGGCGGGTTAGGCGATATGCTTATTTTGTTGATAATCATACAACGCTTTAGCAATATGCTGCGGTGCATTGCTAAAACTAATAACGCGCGTTTCTTCGGTAGGGACGGTAATGTTGACACTCATTCGGTAGGGCGGTAATACATCGTGCACAATATCCCCCCACTCAACAGCTGTGACAGCATTGATTTGCTGCAATGATTCGGCTAGTTCAGCGCTCATAATGCCGGCTTCGTGAAGGCGATAAAAATCAAAATGATGCAGTTCGAGACCGCGATCGGCTTTGTGCAATATGCTCAACATAAACGTTGGACTTTGCACAACGTCAGTCACGCCCATACCCAGCGCGAGGCCTTTTACGAACGCCGTTTTGCCACCGCCAAGGTCACTCGTGAACTCGATAACGTCACCGCCTTTAATAATCCGGCCGATGGCCGCGGCTAAATTTTGTGTATCAAGAACGGTTTTACACGTAAATTGGAATTGGGGATTATCTTTCGGCATGGCTTGTGGGGGCGCCTTCGGCAGGCGAATTTCTAAATGGATTTTCTAACACAGGCGGGGCCGCCTGCTCAGTTTGCTTTTTACGAGTACTTTTTACAAGTACCTCGTGGTCGGTAACTTGGACAATCTGCGAACGATCAATAATAAGCTCAGTCGTCCCTAAAGATCGCCACATACCAGGATGCACCTGCAACTTTATAATAAATAGACTATCGCTGTCGAGAGTATAACTCGAAACCTTACCTAATTTATGGCCGGAATCATCTATAACATGCTTGTCTTCGAGGCGGAAGCCATAGGATAACACATCCTTGAGACGCACAAGATCTTCGGGCAACATAAACACGTCCGCGCTATCGACAATAATGCCGATGCTGCCAATCTCGCGGATGTCGTCGCTTAAAAGAATAGCCGGATTTATATCGAGTCGAGGGCCAGTACAGTAAAAACCAACGACCTTAAGTTCGCGGGGATCAATAATCGATGCGCTCGTCTCGGCAATGAGCGCACCCGTTTGCAAGCTCATAATTTGCGCATGTTCCAACCGTTCTTTCTGGAGAAGCATACTTTTTAGTATACCACCGTGGTTTGTGGAAAACTTTATACTTGCGTCGCCGGGCAACCTTATGCATACTGCCAAACGTTATGAAAAAAGCGATCTACTACACGCTCGTTGCGGCGATTATTTGTGGCATTCCTGCGGCACCTGTTAATGCCCAGGAACCGCCTATTTCACCGGTGCATATACTTATTACAGAAATTCAAACCGCTGGGGCAGGCGATGCCACAGAAGAATTTGTAGAACTGTACAATCCAAGCGATGATCCTGTCGATGTTACCGGTTGGCAATTACAATATCGTGCCGCGAGTGGAACATCGGGCCAAGCATGGCCGGGCTCGAGCACTAAGGCCACACTCGCCTGTCCTGCTGGCAGCCCAGGCGAGTGTCGGGTGGTAATTGACCCGCATGTGCGTATCGTGCTCGTTCATACGATTGCAAACATCGCTGATGCTTTCCCCATGAGCGGTGGTTTTAGTGGTACTGGCGGGCAAATTCGCCTTGTGCAACCTGGCCTGGCGCCGGTAATCCACGATTTTGTCGGGTACGGCACTGCTGCCGACTTTGAGACTGCGGCCGCAGCAGCGCCAGCGGCGGGTAAAAGTCTAAAACGGGTTATATCACTTCAGGGCGAGCCACAAGATACGGGTAACAATGTTACCGATTTCATTGCGGCGTGCGGCAATCCAAATCCTGGCCAGGCCGATACTAATCCCCTCCCCTTTGCAACCGGCTGCAATGTCCCTACACTTCCGCCAGGAGACTCACCGGTTGAAGACCCGCCAGTCGAAGAGACAGTTGAACCACCCGTCACGTACTTACCCTTGCTTATAACCGAAGTGTTACCAGATCCAGAGACACCCCAGCAAGATTCAAATGACGAATTTATCGAACTATATAATCCAAACGACGTTACCGTTACCTTGGCGGGCTACCAATTACAAACTGGCAGCGGCTTCCGCTACCATTACACCTTGGGCGACACGCCGCTGGGACCACAGCGCTATTTAGTAATACCCTCCGCCGTCTCCAAACTGAGCCTTGCTAATAGCGGCAGCGGTGTGCGCCTTATTGATCCAGCAGGGAATATTGTCGCGGAGGTTCCAGATTACGGTACCGCTAAGGAGGGCCAATCGTGGATTAATTATCAAGACTTGTGGCAATGGACGCTCATGCCCACGCCCGGGATACTCAATGTACTATTACTCCCGCAACCACCTCCCCCCAAACCTATAGCAACACCTAAAAAGAAGCTAGTAACCGTTAAAGCGCCAGCAACCGCAAAGCCAAAAACTGTTAAACCACCAAGTGTTCCAAAAATATCTCCGTCTCCCCCGGCAGAAACAATCGCCGCGAGTCCCAAGGCGCAGGAACCACCATATTGGGTCCTCATTCCACTCTGTTTATGCGTCATCGGGTATGGTATATACGAGTATCGGCAATCTATCGTCAAAGTCTGGCAAAAAATAAGAGGGATATTCACTAAAGGTAGCCAAGCTCCGGACGAAGAAAGCTAATTATTTTTGCAGCGCCTGCAATACTTCTTCGACGCTCGTGAGACCCAAGACCACTTTTACCAGCCCATCCAGAGGGAGCGGCACCATGCCATCTTGCATTGCCTGCGTATACAAGGCCCCGCCGTGCGCATTGCTCATAAGCAGTCGCTGAATAGCTGGGCTTACGGCCATTGCCTCGACGATGACTATTCGGCCTTTATAACCGCGGCTGCCACATTGCTCACAGCCCTTTTCGTTTGCGCGCCATAACGTCACTTTACTGCCGGCAAGCGTGGCCGGCGCAACCTGTAAGTCAGCAGCAGCAATGGACTGTAGATTCGTAAGATGTGCTCGTACGCCACCTACCGGGAGGCCAGCCGCTTTACATAAGGCATCAAACTCACTGGCCGAAGGCGTATAACTTTGCCGACAATTGGGGCACAGCCGACGCACTAACCTTTGGTTTGCTAAGGCACGTATAGCTGTCGCAATAACATATGGCTCAACATGCATGGCCGCCAGATGCGCAAGCGATGCCGCAAGGTCGCGCGATTGCAACCCAGCCAACACCAAATGGCCGCCTAATGCTGCATGTAGCGCTTGGCTAGCGGTATCGGGTTCATGAATATCGCTAACCATAACGACATTTGGATCTTGGCGCAGAACAGCACGTAGGGTATTGGCAAACGTGGCGTTGTTGGTTTTGGAGTGCACAACTGTCTGAGTAACGCCAGTAAGTCGATGTTCGATCACATCCTCGACCGTCGCTATGCTAAGAGACGGTTTAGCTGCCAAACTAAGTAACCCATATAACGTCGACGTTTTGCCCGTGCCAGCGGGGCCGCCAACAAGCACAAGACCACGAGCCGTATCAGTTGCCTCTCGCATAACTTGTAAAGTCTGGCCCCAATACCCCAGTTTTTCGAGATCGTGCCCGACACCTGTTTGTTCGGCGATATGCGCCACAATTTTTTCCCCATCGGTCACAGGCAATACGCTTACCCGAACGATATAGGGGCGTTTCGCAAATGTCGCGTCAAAACGGCCATCTTGTGGCAAACGTGATTCAGAAACATCAAGGTTAGCGAGCTGTTTAAAACGTTTTGTCAGGTTTTTGAGTGCGTCAGCCGGCACAGGTTTACCTTCGTGGAGTAGCCCATCTATGCGGTAACGAATGCTCGCAGCAACGGAATGTGGTTCGATATGAACGGCCGACGCACCGGCTGCAACCGCATCAGCTAACAAAGCGCTAACCATCGCAGCCGCCGGTGACGCATCACCAAAAACACTCTGCCCTTTTGGTTTGGCAGACGTCACTTTGGTCTTTGCGACTCCCCCGCTCACCTTTCGCACGTCACTGATGGGTATCATCGGTTATATTGTACGAAATTGCGGCCAAATATGCTAATGGTTAAGTGCATTTTTAATATCATCAAAACCAAAGCCTTGCCCGGCGAGATACCGTATAAGTTTTTGTTCGTCTCCGTACCGCGCAAGTTTGCGTTTTTTGGTAATAAGTTCGCGCAGCGCATCGAGTTCATCGTAGTGCGAGGTAGCAAAAACTTCTTTAATAATATCGTCAGTAACACCCTTTTGCTTAAGCTCCATCCGCAACTTGCGTGCACTTGTTTTTTTGCCAAGTGCACGGCTGCCAACCCAAGAACGAGTAAAGGTGTGATCGTCGAGGTGTTGTTTTGCGATCAGCTTTTCGATAATCGCCTGTGTATCTTCGGGGGTCCATTTTTTACGTCGTGCGTAATCCTGTACTTCGCGGGTACTGCGAGGCCGGAGCATCACAAACATCAGGGCCTGTTCGTAGGCTTTGCCAAAATCGCTCGCGTGTTTGAGTGTCTCGAGATGCGATTCGTCTACTTCTAGCCCGATTCGTATTTTTTGGTCTAAAACTTGTGAGTAACTAAGCGACAAAGCGTATTTCCCATCAACATACACCGATACGCGGTCTGGATTTTTAACTTGAACTTTAATACCAGTGATAGTCATGCAATGGTAATTTCGACAAACTTGTCTTCCGGTAGGCAAATGAGTCGTTTCACTACACCGCCTGATCTGCGGCCACCTTCGCCCGGACCGCCTTATCGATTTCGGCCAGTACTTTTGGATTCTCTTTAAGGTAGGCTTTGGACGCTTCGCGGCCTTGACCCACTTTGGCATCTTTGTACGAAAACCACGCACCAGCTTTATCGACAATTCCGTGTGTCACCGCCAGGTCGAGCACATCGCCTTCGGTCGAAATACCCTGGTTGTACATAATGTCGAATTCTGCCTGGCGGAATGGCGGTGCAATCTTGTTTTTAACCACTTTAATTTTGGTGCGGTTGCCTACTACTTCTTCGCCGACTTTAATTTGGCCAGTGCGGCGAATATCAAGCCGCACGCTGGCATAAAACTTAAGCGCATTACCACCAGTGGTTGTTTCGGGATTCCCAAACATCACGCCAATCTTCATGCGGATCTGGTTAATAAACATTACGGTAGCTTTGCTCTTATTAATGATGCCGGTCAATTTACGCAGTGCCTGACTCATTAGTCGCGCCTGTAAGCCCATGTGGCTGTCACCCATATCGCCTTCGATTTCGGCCTGTGGCGTGAGTGCCGCAACCGAGTCCACCACAATCAAATCAACTGCATTACTGCGCACCAACGAATCTACAATTTCGAGCGCTTGCTCACCGTTATCTGGTTGGCTGATTAACAAGTTATTAGTATCAACGCCCAATTTACGGGCATAGGCCGGGTCAAGCGCGTGTTCGGCGTCAATAAACGCCGCAGTGCCGCCCATTTTTTGCACCTCGGCAATTGCGTGTAGTGTCAGCGTCGTTTTACCCGAGCTTTCTGGGCCGTACACCTCTATAATACGACCTTTGGGATACCCGCCGCCCAGAGCCAAATCGACGCTTAGTGCACCCGCCGGAATAAACTCAACGTCAGCGCGCTTTTGATCGCCCAAACGCATAATTGCGCCAGTGCCAAACTGCTTTTCGATCTGCTCCATCGCTAGGCCAAGTGCCTTTAATTTGCCCTCGTTAGCAGGTGTGGCGTTATCAGTCTTGTCTGTCTTTTTTGTCGTATCAGCCATATTTCCCCCAAGCTTTGTTATCTTTATAGTATAACAAATGTAGCTTATGTGCGCTTGGGGTGCGCATGCAAGCAAAAATTGTAGTAAAATAAGTCAAAAGGAGATTCCATGAAGCGTAACCAGGGTTTTACCGTACTCGAGCTTATTGTTGCCGTTGTCTTTTTAGTGATTGCTGGAACGTTTTTTTTCGTCCAAAAACGCGACCTCGAAATTGCTAACCGTGATAATGTCCGCAAAACTGCTATAAACAGCATCTATTACACGTTGGAGGATATTTACTACCCCACAAACGGTGGTGTCTATCCCGAGCATCTCGCCGCCGACCAATTACGTGGTGTTGATCCAGCCATGCTTAAAGATCCAAATGGCAAGGCTTTTGACGCCCAGGGCAGCGACTACACCTATACGCCCAAAGATTGTGTCGACGGTAAATGCCGCAGCTACACCCTAACGGCCAACCTCGAAAACGAAGCCGACTTTGTTAAAACCAGCCGTAACGGGCAGTAGCTAACCGGCCAGTTCGGTAGGTGGCAATACCGAACCTTCGAGGCGCTGAATAGCGATTTCGGTTGCGTCGTTAATATTGTGCACAACTCGGTTTGGGTTAGCGACAAACCTAAAATGATAAATTGTTTCTTCGCCCTGGGTTGAAAGCCGTAAGGTGCCGTAGTTTAACACCTGTTGCAAAATGCCGGTTTGATCGGCGCTCGCGTCTTCGACATTGATGAGGTTCACCACTTGTTGTTTGCTGTTAAACAGCGAGTATTGCACAAACTGGATAATACTTTCGGTGGTGATATAAAAACGGTTTTGCTGATATACATATGTCGCAATCGCGCCGCCGAGCAAAAAGAAGCCGACCAAAATGAGGGCTGGAGTAGCAATAACCGCCGCAGATGGCAGGTTTTTAACTGACACGTTCAAAAAATCGGCAATACCAGCGATATTGACCGCATAAAAAGGCACGAGCGCCAAGATAAGCAATACTAAAAATCCAGTAATCGTCCAAATACCGATCAGCCCAATCGGGTGGCGGCGGACGGTTTCGAGTACGTATTCACCGGGCGATAACGAGAGTAATGGATATTCCAGCTTAGCTTTTTCGTGTAGTTCTTGTTCCTCGGGCGTCACTTGCGACCGCACCGTGCGGTTTTGACGTTTACGGAAGACGGCATTGGGACCTGTGTGATGAGACATTTGCGGCTACCTAAATAATGTTGCTTAATTTATAGTTTAGAGTATCTTCGCCTCTAAATCAACTACGGGCTTGCCAAGGTGTTGGTAAGCCTTGGGTGTCGCTTTGCGGCCGCGCGGCGTGCGTTCGAGCAATCCAATCTGCATAAGATACGGCTCGTAAAAATCTTCGATGGTAGCGCGTTCATCGCCGGTGATTGCCGCGAGCGACTCAACACCGACTGGACCACCGCCAAAGTTGTTAGTGAGTGCCGTAAGCAGGTTGCGGTCGGCTGGGTCGAGGCCCAGCTCGTCGATTTCGAGCAGCTTTAATGCGCCGTGCATAATTATGGTGTCGATAATCCCGTCACCATTTACATCAGCAAAATCGCGCACCCGTTTTAGTAGGCGATTGGCAATTCGCGGCGTCAAGCGCGACCGTCGGGCTAGTTCGGTGGCAGCGGGTGCATGTATAGTAACCCCTAAAATATCCGCTGAGCGCTGGAGAATCCGCGTAATTTCATCGGGCGCGTAGAACTCCAAGCGATGTACCATACCAAACCGATCGCGTAGCGGCGCTGCCAAATTACCGGTGCGGGTCGTGGCGCCAATAAGAGTAAATTTTGGCAAATCAAGTCGTAAGCTGCGGGCGCTCGGACCTTTACCGAGCATAATATCGAGCTTAAAATCTTCCATCGCGCTATATAATACTTCTTCGACGGTATGATTGAGGCGGTGAATCTCGTCGATAAATAAAATGTCACCGTCGGCCAAGTTGGTCAGCAGACTGGCAAGATCGCCGGCGCGCTCCACGGCCGGCCCGCTGGTAACGCGAATATTAGCGCCCATTTCGTTGGCGATAACTGTGGCCATCGTGGTTTTGCCAAGTCCAGGCGGACCAAATAATAACACGTGGTCGAGCGGTTCGCCGCGCTTTTTAGTCGCAGCAATCGCCAAGCGCAAGTTGGTCTTAAGTCGCTCTTGGCCAATATAGCCGGCAAAATCTTTGGGTCGTAAGCTGAGTTCAAGCTGTTGCTCGTCGGCGGAATCATCAACAGTGGTGTTAATAATACGTTCAATCATGCCATCTGTTTTAAGGCGAGTTTAATGCGCGCTTCGACGCTCAGATTCGTGTCGACTCCAGCCAGTGATTCGTTCGCCTGTTGTAAATTATAACCGAGTGCAAGAAGAGCGCTCAACGCATCGTCGCCCGCTGCAACCGGATGAAGATTGATACCCGCGGCGCCGACTTTATCTTTAAGGTCAACCACAATCCGCTCGGCAAGTCGCTTGCCCACCCCATTCGCTCGCTGGATAAATGTTGCATCGCTGCGGGCAATTGCGCCGCGCAAAGCTTCGGCATCGCCAAGGCTTAATAGTGCGAGTCCCATTTTAGGCCCGACGCCGGAAACCGAAATGAGCAGTTCAAATAATCGTTTTGCCGGGAGGCCCGAGAAACCAAATAAGTCGTGGGCGTTTTCGCGCCAATGGTCATAAGTATATAGCTTTACTGGTTCGCCTAGGTGCGCCGCGGTAAAATCGCCGGCGGCCACTTGCACTTCGTAGCCAACACCACCCACGTCAATAATGAGCGCGTTGTCAGTTTTTTCTACCACTTGGCCGGCAACATGGGCAATCATGTCCCTACTATAACAGCCCCTGGTGCTGCCAATGTTTGTAAAATTAACAGCCGCCCGGCGACGGAGTATAATAAAATCATGGATAACGAAAAAACACCGGCACAAAATACCATGCGTGAACTACCCGATGGCGTGATTGAACTAGTACAAACCGGGTATCAAACCACAAAAAGTATTGTGCAATACCAAGCACAAATAGACGCACTTATCCGCGAGCGGCGCGCGAAACATAAAAAAGCCTTATTACTCGCGGATATCAGTGGCATCACCGGCCACGAACCAAAGGTGCGCGATATGGCGCACGATATGCTCGCCAGCGATTTTGATGCGCTGGCCGTTATAACCGCATCAAATGTGACCGCACGGTTAATTGGAAATTGGTTGGTTAAATTAGTGGGCGTTGGCCAGCGCGTGCAGTTTTTTGGCGACCGCGACGAAGGTGTGGCTTGGTTGCATAGCCACTAGATACTCGCTGTTGCGCCATGCGTTAGGGCGGCCGCTAAAGCGTCGGCGGCGTCATCGGGCTTGGGCACTTCTTTTAAATTTAGCAGTATGCGGACCATTTCTTGCATTTGTTTTTTATCGGCTTTGCCGTAGCCCGTGACAGATAATTTTATTTGCATTGGCGTGTATTCAAAGATGGGCAGACTGTGGCGCTGAGCCACTAAAAGCACCACACCGCGGGCTTGAGCAACGCTCATCGCAGTTGTGACATTGCGGGCAAAGAATAGTTTTTCGACTGATACGATGTCCGGACGGGCGGCCGCGACAATCTCGTTTAAGCCGTCAAAAATAATCGCCAAACGTTCGGGTTCGGGCTGGTGCGGTTTGGTGCGAATGACCCCTGCGTCAACGAGAGTTGGGCGGCGGCCAGATTCGATCACCCCAAAACCCAAAATGCCGGTACCGGGGTCA
>DATLJN010000012.1:0-5743 GCA_035538835.1 Magnetospirillaceae bacterium | reverse complement strand
CCGCCACTGATCCACGCGCCCACAGCCGATACCGACAAATCGACCACCAAATGATTGGCTGTACCATTTTTACGAGCGTTTATTGTAGCGCCTGTTCCACCGACCCGATATGCGCGTATCCCTGTTAGTTGAGCGGCAAACGGCGATCGCCACGCAATAACGGCGCTCACAGTAGGATCGACTGCCGGTACGGCAATAGTAAAAATCGCCCCTGCCCTATTCTGTTTGGTATCCAGCGCTGCCTGCTGCGCCACGCTTATTGGCTTGCTGTTATCGGACGTATTATCAACATCCGCCAAACCAACATCACCTTTTGCGAGCGGTTGCCATCGTAACCCCTTGATTGCACCCGGATCTGACACAATGACCTGCCCAATACTTACCGGCGTCTCGAGCAGCGCCCGAACATTATGCGTACCATCGCCGCTATGCTCGCGCAGCAAATAGGCGTTGAGGATATCACCCCACAAATTATTATCACCACCTGGTATTGGAAGTCTGGGCATCACAAAGCAAGGCGCATTCGCGCGTTCTCCTACAAAAGCTGTTTATGGTTAGTGTGCTGGAATTCTAACCAACGTTCCCTCACTTTTAAAGCCCACACCACCCCAAGAGTTGTTGTAGAAAAGTAAAACCCCGCCTGGAATGACGGGGTTTTACCAATATCTACAAAACTGTTAGTTATTTGCAACAAACGGTAACAGTGCTAGGTGGCGTGCGCGCTTAATAGCAATAGCGAGCTGGCTTTGCTGCTTTTGGCTCAAGCCTGTTTTGCTGCGCGGTTCAATCTGGCCATATACGTTTACAAAGCGCTGTAACTGTTTAACGTCTTTGTAGTCGAAGTATTTAACTTCGCTTTTAAATCGCTTCATCATGTCTCAAAAACTCCTATTAGAATGGGATTTCGCTCAGGTCGATCGGTTTGTCGTCGATGTCTTCGACAGCGGGTTCGCTGTTTTTAGCGGGCGCACTTTTGCGCGGCGCGGAAGTACCTGCGCTACTACGTTCGCCGCCTTGGCCACCACCGTCAAGGAAGGTCACATCGCTGGCAACAACTTCTACCTTGCTGTGCTTTTGGCCGTCTTTTTCCCAGCTGCGCTGGCTTAAGCGCCCTTGCACCAAACATTTACGGCCTTTGGCCATATATTGATTAACAAGCTCGCCCAGTTTACCCCAGGCAGTGACGTCAAAATAATCAACAGCTTCCTGTGTTTGCCCATCCTGGCCCTGCCATGAACGATTCACCGCGAGGCTAAAACTACAAACGCTCTGTCCACCAGGGGTGGTACGCAGTTCTGGATCGCGCGTGAGGTTACCCATTAGAATCACTTGATTAATACTTTTGCTCATACCCGCTCCTTTACTTCTACCCTACTACTCTTCTTCTTTTTCGTTTAGCTTTTCGGCCTTTTCTTTTTCGGCTTCTTCGGCCTCGAGCTTCGCAGCGATGGCCTTAGGATCAACCGCTGTTAGCAGGTAGCGTAACACCTCGTCGGTAATGTTCAAAGTGCTTTGCAATTTTTTAACCGTTTCGGCAGGCAGAGCAACTTCCATGTACACATACATGGCAAAGTCTTCTTTTTTAATACTGTAGGCCAACTTGCGCTTGCCCCAGTTTTCTTCTTTTGTAATGTCGCCCTGGTTGTCGGCAATAATCTTGCGGACTTTACCAAGCGGCTTTTCCAGATCGATTTCGAGATCTGGGTGGAGCAAAACGACCAATTCGTAGTCGCGCTTCATAGTTCCTCCCTGTGGAATCCGGTTCACGGATGCGCCTTTTTATGCGCAGGTTAGTTGTTAACAGTGGTGATTATACTATATTGCGAACAGCTTTGCAAAAATACTATTAAGCGCCTTCGTGGGGGCTATTTTTTATCCATAAAACGAGAAAACCCCGCTTACTACCTGGATCACAGGAGTAATGCGGGGTTATAGGCGGCTAATGGCTAGGGGTTACCTAGCGCTTGCACCGCTCAACTCGTTTTGTCTCGGGCGCCGGCGCAAAGTTCACGGGCGCGAAGGTGGCGTTGGAGATATGGTTCATGAAGCACATGGTGTCCAGCACGATGGTGCTGTACTGAGTGCCACCCACCGGGACGACGTCCATGTATCCCAGCTGGCCGCCGAGCAGGCTGACGCCCTGGGGCACAAAGATGGCAATGACACCGTTGTAGCCCTCAGCGCCGTCAAACGTGTACTGCGGAGCGATCCACAGGTCGCGCAGCGCAACCAGGTACGACTTGGTCTGACCCTTGTGGTACTTGTCGCCGAGCCACGTCTGCAGTTCGCCTTCGGTGGGATACCGCGTGTTCCGGATCATCTCGTTCCACGAGCCAGGCTTCTGGAGCTTGGAGTCCAGGCAGTCGCCCTTGAGGATTCCGAACCGCTCAGCGTCGCAAAGCGGGTCCGAGAACGGCACAGCCATGAGGCCGATGCCAGCTTTGGTGAGCGCCGGCGCGCGCAGGATGGTGACCATGCTCTGCGGGCCGCTCACCCATCGCTGGCCTTCGACCAGGATCAGCACCATCGCGGTCTTGATCGGGGCCAAGATGATCTCGGCCTGGTTGGCGACGTAGATGTGCTGGTAGGCCGGGTCATTCTTGAAATCCGGAAGGTCCTGCAACAGCGCCGCCTCGGCATTGGTCGCCAGGCGGAACTGGCCGAGCATGACACGCTGGACTTCGTTGGCCGGCGTGACAGCTGCGTTGTTCGGGAGCGATGCGGCGCCGATGGTGGTGTTGTAGTTGTTGGTGACGTTGGAAGCCGGGTTGTAGTCACGGCCGATGTTGATACCGACGTACACAGCCACAATGATCACCGTCAGGAACAGAAGAATGGCGGCCGTCACGCGGCGACCGTTCCAGTTCATCTGGGACACGAGAGTCTCCTCAAATCAGGGGTTGAAAGTCTGCGAGCGTCTCCACGCTAGATTTACAAAACGAGTATCATTATAATAACATATTATACAATTAAAATCAACCTATTGCGGATCGCCTGCACCACCAACAACATCGTCGAGGCTACTCACCAATACATCGCGGGGACGCGCACCATCGGCCGGCCCAATAATCCCCTGTTCTTCCATCGTTTCGATAAGCCGAGCAGCGCGGGCATAACCAACGCGTAAACGGCGTTGCAACAAACTGGCACTCGCCTTGCCGCTTTCAATAACGCAGCGCACGGCATCTTTGTACATATCATCGTCGCCACCGCCGTCGTAATCCATAACGACACTACCTTTGCCGCTAAGCTGGACTGGTTGCGCGATAATTTCGGGGTCGTACTGGGGTGGGCGTTGCATACGCAGGTGGTCACCAATCTTCACCACCTCAGGGTCATCCACAAAAGCACCTTGTATACGACGTGGTTTATTCATTTCGGGGGTTTGCAACAGCATGTCACCTTTGCCAAGCAGCTTTTCGGCACCCATTTGGTCCAAAATAGTGCGGCTATCTACTTGGCTAGCCACCGTAAAGGCAATGCGCGCCGGCACGTTGGCTTTAATTAATCCAGTGATGACATCCACCGACGGACGTTGCGTTGCAAGCACCAAATGAATCCCCACCGCGCGAGCCTTTTGCGCCAGGCGAACAATCAGCGCTTCAACGTCGCGGGCGGCCATCATCATGAGGTCGGCAAGTTCGTCGATGACAATCACGATAAACGGCATGCGCTCGTCTTGTTTGAGGTCGTTATAGCCGGCGATGTTGCGCACCTTTTCTTCAGCGAGCAAACTGTAACGCCGCTCCATTTCGTTGACCGCCCATTTAAGTGCACTAATGCACTTTTCGGGTTCAACAATAACAGGGGTGAGCAAATGTGGAATATCGTTATATGGTGTCAATTCGACCTGTTTTGGGTCAACTAAAATTAATTTAAGATCAGCTGGGCTATTGCGATACAACAAACTACACAGCAGCGTGTTAATCATGACCGATTTACCAGAGCCAGTGGCACCGGCGATCAAGAGGTGGGGCATTTTATCAAGCACGCCAATCACCGGGTCGCCGGCGATATCGCGGCCAATCGCAAAACTCAGGCCACTCCCCGCTTGCTGCCACTGGGGTGAGTCCAAAATGCCGTACAATCGTACATCGGCCGCTTTGCGGTTTGGTACCTCGATACCCACGGCACGCTGGCCGGGAATTGGCGCTTCGATACGGATTGCCTGAGCGGCCAAGTTAAGCGCAATGTTCGTCTCGAGCGCGGTGATACGTGTAAGCTTAACGCCAGCCGGCGGTTTTAAGGTGTACTGGGTCACCTTTGGCCCAATATTGGCACCTTCCATGTCGACGTCGATATTAAATTCGCCCAAAGTATCGTGGATAACCTGCGCATTGTGTTTTACATCACCAGCATCGGCTGGGGATTGTTTTTTCTCAAGCAGATCAAGGCTCGGTGGTTGCCAATCGGGGTCGGTTTGGCTGGTGAGCGCGGTTTGTTCACCACTGGGCGCCTTTTCCATGCTGTTTTTAAATGAGCCACGACTGTTCATAGTCGGGACGCCTTCATTTAACTTAAGCTCGCCAATAAGCCCAGATTTTTTATCGAGCAGCGCCGCCTTTTCGGCCACCTCGCGGTTGTGTTCTTCGGTGGTCACCTCGCGTTTGAACACATTAATGAGCCAGCTAGCAACAGTGAGCGGCGATAATTTTAACACGAACAAACTAGTGATAAGCCCGAGCACCGCCAGTACCAACGCAGAAGTTTTAACGTCGAGTAACATAAGCATTCCCGTAGCCACCCCAAAACCGACAAATCCCCCACCGTTCGGGCTAGCAACCTGGGGGTTATCACTAAATAACTGAATAAATCCGGCAGTTTCGGCGACAAACAATAAGGCGGCGAGGATAACAATGATTGGTAGCCGATTATTTTCGGCCTTAAATATCGCAACGGCCATGTACACCGTTACCACTGGCAGCACAAACAAACTCCAGCCAACTAACCACTTAAGCGCGCTGTGGAGGCTGGCGAGCAGCGGACCGCCGGTGCCAATCATGGCCAGCAACATTAAAATCGCCAGCACAATAAGAATAAGTGCCGTCGCCTGCTGCCAAAAACCCTCTGGCAACGCATGCTTAGCGGTGTTCATTTTTTTGCTGGAACGACGTTTTCTACCCATAGATGTTTGTATCGTACCCCACTTGGGGTATTTTTAACATAAGCTTATTGTAGCAGTTTTTACACTAAAATGCAAAATACCTATTGTTACGGCGCGCGGGGAGTAGTAAGCCCCCCCGCGCGACGCCTAAACGTAGTACCTACACAAAACAGCGATTCAGCGAACCGTGAATGAAGCCTTCGAGCACCCACTTGCCATGCAGGTCATCGACATCCTGACCGCTGAACACATGTGTCAAATTGAGTGGCAAGAGCGACTCAGGGGTGAGCGAGGCGGGTGCGACTGAGGGCAGATACACCACTCCAAGTGCCCGCAGGCTCACGCCGGTCAGACACCACTGCGTCTTGCTGGCTTCGCCCCACAGCGCCGATATCAAACCAGCCTGACGAAGCAGCTGCCGAATGTGAAGCGTGTAAAAATACGCCATCATCACCGACACGCCTTGCTTGTGGTCCCCGGGCGCATTTCCTACCTCTGTCTTGAAATGCTCGCCGGGGAGAACAATGGTGCCGAATGGCGCGCTGGCCACATCGCTACCCGGCGAGGCTGCCGGCGCGACACAGTAAATAGCGTGCGCCTGCGTGATATCGAACGGATTATGCGGCTGGCAGTATACAT
>DATLJN010000011.1:0-4013 GCA_035538835.1 Magnetospirillaceae bacterium | reverse complement strand
GGCTTTTTTGGTCTTCATGCCAAACTTGCGCAAAATTATATCACCAGCGTGATGCGACTCTAGTGTGAGCGGTACTTCGTAGACCGTGTGAGCGTTTGGCAAGTTAATCACCGATTCCTGGGCAACACCAGCGAACAGGCTGATTTTATCCAGTTGGGATTGCGGCGGCGCGCCCTCTGACCGCACTAACGTCAAATCTGGCATAATGCCAATGCTGCGCATATCACGCATTGCGTTCTGCACTGGTTTGGATTTGTATTCTTTTGTGGTGCCGAGGAACGGCATATACACCACGTGCGCAAACGCTACGCGGCCCGGCATTTTTAGACTCATTTCGCGTATCGCTTCAAGAAACGCCGTGCTTTCAATATCTCCCACCGTCCCGCCGATTTCGGTAATGTGGATGTCGCTGCCTTCCCCGCTGGCGACAATATCTTCTTGGATAATGCTGGTAAAGTGTGGTACAAGTTGCACGTCTTCGCCCAGGAATCTGCCGTGGCGCTCTTCTTCTATTGTCTTAAGATATAGTTTGCCGCTCATGGTTGAGCTTTTTTGCGTAAATTCGGTGTCTAAAAACCGCTCGTAGTGTCCTAAGTCGAGGTCGGTTTCGGCGCCGTCTTTTGTTACAAAAACCTCGCCGTGTTGGGCGGGGTTCATGGTGCCAGCGTCTACGTTTAGGTAAACGTCCAGCTTTTGCATTGATACGTTCAGGCCGCGGGCACGAAAAACGGCGCCGAGTGACGCCGCAGTAATGCCTTTGCCGAGTCCGGAAATGACGCCTCCGGTGACGAATACATAGTGCGTTGGGTTGGTGCGCTCCATGTGGGGTTAGTATAGCAAAGAGTCGTTGGATGATGGAGGGGTTAGAGAAAAATTACTACGATTCAAAGAGTGCAGGCCACAAACCCGATGGGCAGCTCGTGCTATAATCACACCACAATGACTGAGCAGAGTAAAAAACTACTACAAACACATGTGACTCTAGGTATTCTATTTACTTTTTTGATTTTTGCGTTTGTGTTGCCTCTAGCGTGGCCAGATGTGAGTTCGCGCTATAGCGGAATTAAAAAAGAAGTGGCCGATTATGCGGTTAAAAATGCCTGGCAGGCTTATAGCGGCCTTAATTACGTTACTATTTCCGGCGCTTTCAGGATTAGCGTTGAAGATATAAAGCAAGGTGATCCAAACAGTCAAAAATGCAACGGTGAGTTTAGGAGCTTAACGGAGCCAGAGGCGGGCGATCGTTTCCTAGCAACCGTAAGTTACCATACTCTTTTTGGCCTCGCACGTCATAATCCAGACACATTTCATATTTGCAGAATCCTACAACCTCCCAAGAATTGACAACGTAGGCAACCCCTCCTATACTTCCGAGGCTCACCTAAACAACGTAGGTTTGAGCGAACCTTCACATCTCTTCGATATGAAAGGTCGAGAGAATGGCCAAAGGACAACACCACACGCTGCGAGTTTTTGTGGCGACCGCGCTCGCGGGAGCACTACTTGTCTCCCCGACAGGGACGCCCGCAATAGCTTCTGAGTGCGGATCAGCGACAGCGCCAACGACAGGCGCAATCGCCACTCATTCCGACCCACGACTAGAGTCAGCGACATTTAGCTTCCGCCTTACCGACACCCAGTTGGCTAACCTGCGATGCTTGGCCGAATATGTGGAGATTGACTTCCACATTGTTGGTAAATGGATACTCCCACAATGGGACGGCTACGTCGTCGGGCCACATAATCTGCCTAGCGCAATTCACGATGTAGCCGCCAACGACATCTCTGACAGTACGCCAGGAGTCACAAAGATTCCAACCAGTCTGCTGCAGGCCAATTTTAACTACACAGTTACGATCGCTTGGCCTACGCTCATGGACCAAAACAGTGGTGCGGGAGTGTGGGTGGCTTGGGTTCCAAGCTATTGGGCAAAAGACGCAGGCCAGATAGCGGTATGCGCTTGGGGTAAAATCTTCGGTCAATTTGGTGATGCATGGTGCATCTTTCCCTACTGGCTCGACGCTTATAAATACCAAGAATTAGCTATGGGCGTCGACCAACTCCCCCTCGACGGAAGCAGAGTTGTCAGATTCGGCGATTGGGCTCCTGCCCCGCCACCGAACATTGCACTGCTACCAACACTGCCGAGCAATCTGCCGCTTTTGCCGCTTCTTCCTGCGGCCCCACCTGCTCCACCCCTTTCACGCATTGTCACCATCGACGCCGCGTATGCTGCGTGGGCGAACGATAACCTGGGTCAGAACGGTTGGACGCGTCAGACCGATGCGGGCAACGCCAAGGAAATGGCCGTTGGCGGAAACCGGGTTGCTGTGCTGAATACAGCCAACGAAGTCTGGGCCAAAGACGGCCTGGCATCGGTGGGTTGGACGCAGATCACGCCAACCAACAACAGCCGGGCGGTGGCGGTCAGTTCTACCGGCCGAATCGTCACGATTGACGCCTGCGGTGCTGCCTGGGCAAACGACAATATTTCGCCAGAAGGCTGGACACGCATCACTTACTGCAACGATACCCGGGCCATCGCCGCTGGCGGCAATCGGATCGTTATCATTAACGGCTGCGGCGCAGCTTATGGCCGCGATGGGATGACCGGGCCAATGCACCAAATGGGCCCATGCGGCGATACAAAAGCTATCGCAGTCGGCGCGAGCGGCAGGATGATGACAATCAACAACTGCGACTCAGTCTGGGCAAGTGACAGCTTCACCTCTGGCTGGACCCAAATGGCCCCGTGTGGCAACGCAAAAGCAATTGCCGTGGGCGGCTCGCGTCTGGTCGTGTTAAATATGCTCGGCGAAGTCTGGGCGAACGATAACATATCGCCTGGATGGACGCAGGTTACACCAACTGGCAACACCGTGGCAATAGCCGCCGGATCAAGCGGGCGCATCGTCGAAATCGACGCATGTGGGGCCGCATGGGGCCAAGATGTCATCAGCCCAACCGTTTGGACCGCAGAGACTTATTGCGGCAATACGCTCAAGATAGCAGTTGGATAAGGCTTAAGCGATGCTCGACAAGTTGCACTAAATCCGCTAGCAATTCTTGGCGGCGCTTGCCGGAGCGTATCCGGCACAACCCAAAACGACACCCACGCATTTTTACTGCATCGAGTGTCGTATATGACATTTTAAAAAATTCCTAGGAAACCCCGACACCGCCTTAAAGACGGCGCCGGGAATCCCACAAACAAGATTTACCAGAAGACCGAGGTGCAGAGCCAGTTGCGGAGCCTCGCGCGCTCCGGCTCTGTTATGCCGGCAATCTGCGGCGCCCGCGCCAGCACTTCCAAAAGCTCGCCGACGTTACTCGCGCCCGTCTGTAACACTGCGTCGCGGATGTCGCGGTATCTGTTTTTGTTGCATTCCTTCTTAGAGAAAACGATGGAAAGCACAACAGATACAGGGACGTTGTAAACATGTTTGTACAACAGCGTCGCTCGGGCCTGGAACGATCCGTCCCGCAGAGTGATCGACATATAGGCGCAGTGCCTCTGGAGGAGATCGGCAAGCTTGTTACCGATTCCGCACAAGCCCTCCAGTTCTTCTCGGGAGAGGAGCCGCAGCGCGTTATGCGCCCTGAGGTTATGGAGATCCAGCAAGTTATACAGGGTTATCGATACGTCGTCAGGGCTGACAAACTCCTCTGACGCCTCGGGCGCGTCGAGCTCCGGAAACAAGTCCGAGGGTTGATTCGCTTCGTCCATCTTGCCTCTCTTTGTAGTGAGGGTGGAACGAAAGAAATTATATCATATTGTACAATTCTTACAAGTAAACCTAAACGAACTGACACACTTTTGTGATCAACGTCTTATTCACTCCGCAGCGCTTCAATCGGATCCAACCGCGACGCCTTGATGGCCGGGAATGTTCCCGCCACAAACGCAATCGCCATAATCAGCGCCACCACAAACAGTACGCCGGGCGCGTCAACAACCAGCAGCGTAAATCCCTCAAAATCTTTTAAGAACGAGTTGCTCGCCCAGCTATTAA
>DATLJN010000010.1:0-6342 GCA_035538835.1 Magnetospirillaceae bacterium | reverse complement strand
ACGAGATAGTTGCGAGCGTCATGCTTTCTTGCAAGACAGGCACACCTTCCTTGGCTTCGATTGCCTGGTGCAAACCTTCGTTGTAGCGGCGGCCGTGCATTAAACGACCGGTAAATTCGTCAACGATAATCACCTCTTTTTTGGTACTCACCACGTAGTCTTTGTCGCGCTTAAACAGAGTTTGGGCACGCAAGGCTTGTTCCATGTGATACACGGCACGGACGTTTTCGGGGGCATAAAAATTGCCAATACCAAGGAGTTTTTCTACTTTTTCGGTGCCGTCGTCGGTGAGGCTTACCGCTTTGCGTTTTTCGTCTAACGTATAATCCTCGGGAACGAGCTTTTTAGCAATCGCCGCAAACGTAGCATAGTTTTGGCCGCCATCGCTTGCTGGGGCACTAATAATGAGTGGCGTGCGCGCTTCGTCAATCAAAATGCTGTCCACTTCGTCGACAATCGCAAAGTTTAGCTCGCGCTGGCGTAGTAGATCGGGTTGGTTAACCATGTTGTCGCGCAAATAATCAAAGCCAAACTCGTTGTTAGTGCCGTAAGTGACGTCGGCTTCGTAGGCTTCTTTGCGGGTTGCGGGCTTGAGCCTGCGGATACGCTGGTCGTCATGTTCTTTGTTGTCAAACTTTGGATCATATACAAATGACTTGTCGGCGATAATCACGCCCACACTCAAGCCTAAAAAGTCATATACTGGCCCCATCCAGCCGGCGTCGCGCTGGGCCAAATAATCGTTAACAGTAACGACGTGGACACCCCGGCCGGTAAGCGCGTTAAGATATGTCGGCAATGTGGCAACCAAGGTTTTGCCTTCACCGGTTTTCATTTCGGCGACGTTACCTTCGTGCAAAGCCATGCCACCAATGAGCTGCACATCAAAATGGCGCATGCCTAATTTACGGCCGGACGCTTCGCGTACTAATGCAAAGGCTTCGGGTAGGATATCATCGAGCGATTTGCCTTTTTCTACCAGTTTTTTTAGCTCGGCAGTCTGCTTTTGCAGCACCGGGTCTTTCATTTTTTTATAGCGATCTTCGAGTGCGTTTACTTGGCGCACTTTTTTGCGCATGCGACGGATAATTTTAGCTTGTGGGTCGCCAAAGATCTTGGTAAGAAATTGTTTCATCGGTATGCTCCGGTCGGATTAGAAAAAGTATAAAAATCTACCTCTAAAGTATAACCGTCTGCGGCCAGAAAAGAAACGGTTTCGGGCGCGCTTGTCTGCATGCTGGGGCCACTTGCAGCAACGAGAGCAACGCCCATTGCCCGGATCGTCCGGACGCAGGCCAGATGGACCTGCTCGTGTGTTCTGTCCTTCCCAAACACATGGGGTGGCAGTACAAACATCTCTCACCTTCTTTCGATTGGACGCTTTGCGATTATAGTGGGATGCGCAAATAATAAAAATAGGGAATGACAATAATCCTGTCACGCAGCCGTGCCTATATCCGTAATTTATGGTATAAATAAGCTGCACATCGTAGATATACAACCTCTCTGGGAAGAAGGCACACGTGGAGGTAGCAACCTACCAACAGCCCCGATCGCATCGTCGGCCGTCACGACTGCGAGCCCTTGGATGGACTCCAGGCTCAATGGTCGCGGCAGCACTGTGCGCAGCCGTTGTGGTTGGTGGCCTGGTGATGGCTTACGAACCCGGACGGTCAGCAAATGCCGCCGATGATCCCCGAAGCACGACGCCAGTTGTCGGCTGCGGTGCACACAAAAACAGCGGTGCAAACCTGGTGTTTGCCGACGGGTCTAACCTGTTTGACACTATGAACGCCATCCGCTGTGCCCTCGCAACCAATTTTGAGTTGTTGAGTCTGGCGAACGGCCAAACCGAAACCTGTCTCGATGAACGAGGCCGGATCCGCAGTATCATGCTCGGAACAAGCTCCGACATGGTCGAGTGCAAGCCGCATCAACTGGTCATCACTGCTGGGAGCGGTAATCGGCTCTACGAGCTAGAGCCAGAACTCCGGTGGTTTGTACTCGCCGCAAGCGCAGCGCAGATGCGGTTCGCAAGCAACCGAGAACTCGAGACAATGTCCTGCGTCGGCGGCTATATCGTTGCCGCACAGCCAAAGCTCAGCGCCCAAAAGCTGGTCGAATCGATGCGGCAGTTGGCGTCCGACAACAACGACGGCATCGACATGCTGCTCGCCGGCATCTGGCTCCACGCCAACGACAAAGCCGTCTCGTGGTGCGTTAACCCAAGCCCGTGGCATAACGCCCGAGCCGAAGTCGTCTCTAAATGAGACAAAAAACGTGCGTCGGCCCCGGATCTCCGGGGCCACGCCCATCTCACCTGTAATTATTTACTTCAAAAAATGAACACGCAGTCGCCCCAAGACACCAGGGTGACGCTCGTGTAAATGCGCGATGTGCGCTTCTTTGTACTTAACAAGCTGGTTTTTGAGCTTAGCCTCAACAATGTCTACTGCCGCAAACATGTTCAGTGTTGCTTCTTTTGCCTGAATCGTACCGCCGGGCACATGCAGGATCACTTCACATTCGTATTTGTTACCAAGACGGTTATTAGTTTCACGTAGCTTTGCTTCGGCGTGGGCACTTTTGCGGGCGTGACGCGGCATAAATCTATCGAGGCGGCCAATTTTGCGATCGATATACTTCTTGATGTCGTCACCAAGGTTAAGGTTGATACCGGAGGTATCGATTTTGGCAATCATGTGTACCTTTTGTTTCCCTTTTATGTATCTTTATTATAGCATCCCGCCGCGCCTATCTGACACCTGTTATACTGAGGAGTATGATTTCTTTTGTATGGTATTCCGAAGCGCCGTTTTTGGCGGGAGTCGGCGGCACCGAGACATTTACTGCGGGAGTTATACGTGAGCTGCAACACAGGAATATTCCATCACAAATCGCTACCATAGGTTTTGGCGAACAAGATGGCCGGCTTGATTTTCCCGATATCCCTTTTACCGCCCTCAACTCACCAGCCGACGCTGCGACTTTGCCTGGCACGGTTATTTTTGCAACGGACCCGCCGCCTTCACTTGTCGCCTATCCCGCGTATTTTATGATGCACTTGCCTATTTGGTTATACAAAGAACGGGCCGAAACATACCGCCAGGCATTAATTGGCCGCAAGCTCATCGCTAACAGCTTGTTCGCGGCAGGTGAATGGGAACGTTTTTTAAAGCTCCCACCTAAAAGCGTTCCTGTCGTATACCCATTTGCCGACGAGGCTTTTGGGCAACAGCTCCCACTCCCCCAAAACGATGGTAAACTCCGTGTCCTATTTGCCAACCGCCTTAATGTTGACAAGGGGATCTACACGTTTATGGCCGCGCTCCATAACCCCCACCTTTTCGACGATCCACGCTTTATTTTTACCGTTGTTAGTGCGGCGGCACACTCACCTCAGGGTGCAGTCATTAAAAAATTAGTTGAGGCCCACCCTATGCTCAAGGTTGTAGCGCCAGCTACCACACCTCAAGCGATGGCAAAGCTTTTAGCCATCCAAGACGTTGTGGTTGTGCCGTCGTCGATGCGTACATGGCGCGAGACATTTGGGATGATCTCTGTAGAGGCGCAAAACGTCGGCTGTCGAGTTGTGGCCTCGGACAACGGCGGGTTACCAGAAACAGATTGCGGCGGGTTGATTCTCGTCGAGCCTGACAACCCGGTTACACTAGCCGAAGGAATATTGAAGGCCACCAAGCTTGGCCGGCTTTCGGATGCGGAGCGGGTTGCTGCGGCTAAAAAATTTACCGTGCAACAATCGGTCGACCAACTGCTTGCCGCGATTGACTATAAACCCTAAAGGATTTCTCGGCCGCCAAGGTATGGGCGCAATACTTCGGGCACGGTAACAGTACCATCTTGATTTTGGTAATTTTCGATGATAGCGATTGGCGCGCGGCTCATGGCAAAGGCGGTGGCGTCGTTAGTGTGCAGTAGCTCTACCCGGCCATCGGCGCGGCGAACGCGGGTGCTTAAGCGGCGAGCTTGATAGTCGGTCATATAGTCAGCAGTGTGTGTTTCGCGGTACTTATTTTGGCCAGGCAACCAAGCGTTAATATCAACACCCGCGGCGTTAGGGCCGCCAATATCGAACGTACATTTTTGTAACAATTGGTATGGAATTCCTAACTGTTGCATCAAGTGTTCCTGAATCGCTACCATAAACGTATGTTCTTGCAGGCCAGTTTCGGGTGTGCTAAAACTTTCCATCTCCAGCTTATCGAACTGGTGCAAACGGAATGTGCCTTCCATGTCTTTGCCGTATGTGCCGGCTTCGCGCCGGAAAGACGTGCTGTAGCCCAAATAACGGATCGGCAAGTCGGACTCTGGTAGGATTTCGTTCCAGTACATCGGCGCCAAGCTGTGTTCGGCGCTGGCATTGAGCCATAAATCATCCTGCTCGATTTTGTAGGTGACTTCTTCGCGGTTGAGGCGCGCGGTAGCTTCGTAAGGTTCGGTTTTAACCACGGCCGGCGGGACAATAGGCACAAAGGGTTTGGCACTGACTTTTAATCCGGCATCGTCAATAATTTTCTGCAGCGTTTTTTCGCTCGTCAAAACGTCCATCACCCACTGCGTTAAGGCAAACTGTAAACGCACTAAATCACCTTTTATATACGCAAACCGGCTGCCGGCAACTTTTGCGGCGCGCTCTTTGTCGAGCCAACCGCGCTGTTCTTCGAGTTCGGCGTGATTTTTCGGCTCAAAATCAAATGTCCGCGGTTTACCAACAGTTTTTTCGACGACATTTTTATCTTCGCTGTCGCCCACGGGTACATAGTTTAGTGGCATGTTCGGCACTTTTTTGAGTGCCGCCACAAACTCGTTGTTGACAATCCGCAGATGATCTTCCAACTCAGCAAGTTCGGTTTTGAGCCGCTTGCCTTCTTCGATCTGTTCGATACTCGGCTTGCCCTTTTTTACCTCACCAGCCACTGCGTTGCGTTTTTGGCGTAGTTCATCAGCCTTGGTTTGCTGTTCCCGGCGGGAATCATCGAGCTTTAATAACGCCGATATATCAACATCGTAGCCCTTTTGTTTGGCCTTTTTTTCAACCTCGGCGGCGTGCTCGCGGATATATCGGATGTCTAACATACTGGGTATTATACCTTAGGCAAGCCGTAGATTGTATTGATATATTCTTGAGTTGCGACGCCGCCGAGCACGCCAATGGTAGTACTGAGCGGTAACTTGCGGTCCTCGCGGTATGCCGGAAATTCTATAAGCACGCGATTTATTGGCCGCGAAGCATCGACAAGTAGCTGCGCGTCGGGCGCCACACCCATAGGTGTCGCCAAAAGTGCGTATATCGAAGGCATTATTGCACGCGGGTCGAGATTTTCGTCGATTGTTATAAATATCGGGCCGTCTGGAGTCAAAGAATATCTTTTAATATTCGCCCATTCAGTTTCGGCCCGGCCCGGATCTTCTTCACTTGTAAATGTTCGTTCGGGCACATGCATGAGATCTATAAAACTTACCCGCGTGCCTTGCCAAATAACCACCGCAAAGCGTTCTTGCGACAGCGTTTGTTTAATAACTTCTTGTGGGATAAAATTATCAGACTCACCAAGCTCGTAACGGATGGCTGGGTAGCGGGTACCCCAACCAGCCGACGCAAGAGCGTGGGGCAGCATATCAGGATGTGACCAGGGGTAATATTCGGGCGAATTCTCAGTCGCCTTGCCCATGTGCCTCCAGTGGTGCGTAAGGTATATGGCAAGCGCCGACACCTGTCTTTTGGAAAAATTTTTGATGATAAGCTTCGGCAGGGTAAAATTCGCTGGCCTTGGTTACTTCGGTAACGATTGGCTTTTTAAAACGCGGCTGAACTTCGGCACGCACAGCCTCGGCGGTCTTTTTTTGTTCGTCAGTTAGGTAAAAGATGGCCGAACGGTAATTGTCGCCCATATCTGGGCCCTGACCGCCAACTTGAGTTGGGTCATGCATCCTAAAAAACTGGCGCAGAACATCGCGGTAGGTTATAACGCTCGGGTCAAAATCTATAGCAGTCGCTTCGGCGTGGCCAGTACTGTGCATACACACTTGTTCGTATGTGGGGTTGGCAAGATGGCCGCCGGTATAGCCGACTGTTGTTTTAACAACGCCAGGAACCTCATCAAAATAGGCTTGCACGCCCCAAAAACATCCAGCGGCCAATATAGCAGTTTGCGTTTTCACCGACCCCCCTTTATAGCAGCGCCCTGGCTGCAGTTATAACAATATATGCGCCAACAAAATTGAGCGCAAAGCAAATTGCGAGTATTGTCAGTCGGTTGTAGCGCGCAACACCCATAAGCGCCAGGCCGATCTCATCAGGTAGCGGCGAGCTAATAAACA
>DATLJN010000009.1:0-4177 GCA_035538835.1 Magnetospirillaceae bacterium | reverse complement strand
ACTTGCATCACCATCGGCTTGTCCTTCGATCAGCGTGCGGTACGCAGTACCAAGCACGCCGTTGATAAACTTCGAGGAATTATCCGAACCAAACGCTTTTGCTAGCTCAACTGCCTCGTTAATTGCCACTTTGGGCGGAACTTTATCGGCGAGCGATGTCAGTTCAAACAAGGCAATGCGAAGCACGGCCAGGTCGATGCGGGCAATTTGAGCGAGTGGCCACTCGGGTGCAATTGGTTGGATTATGGCATCAAGCTTGTCTTTGTCTTTTTCGACACCGTGCACAAGCTCGGCAACAAAGGCTTTATCATCGATGGTTTCTTCGTAGCGCTCTAAGTTACGCCCCAGAATTTCATCAATATCAGCCGTTTCATCGGCCGACGCCAGGCGGAATTCAAACTCATACAGCGTTTGCAGAGCAATTATGCGACCAAGGTGACGATTTGATGCCATATTTTTTGAAGTTTGTTAAAGATTACGTTTAATCGTGCGAAACTACTTCGCTTTTGTGCTGGCAGCGACTTTGACCTTTTTGCCAGATTCGCGGCGAGTCGTAAAGGCTTTTACCTTTTGGCCAGCATTGGAAAGCATGCCGTTTACACGACGAGCGAGGTCAAGGCGCAAGTGACTCTGGCGCAGGCCAGTCTTGCGAGGTGAAGTCTGTTTCTTTGGTTTACCCATATAAAGGAAACCTCCTTATGGTTTGTTCTGTAGTAACTTGGCGTTAATTATAAAGCAAAAGTGATGATCCAGCAAGCACTAAGGACGTCCGGGCCCTCACAACCCGGACGTCCAACTCATTCGGATGCAGGTTGTCCTGGCCACGACTGCCACCACCAGAACGGCAGCGTATACCCCCACTTTTGCGCCGCTCTACGGAATCGGAACCATCCGCCGTAGAGCATTTCGCTCCGATACTCACATAAGTGCACGCCGTCGGCGTGGTATTGATTACCGACAAGACGTACCGCATAGTGTCTTCTGGGACCGATCCACACCGTCACTCCTTCGAGCTGCGCGAAGGTGTCTTTGCGCAGTGGAATGGGTGTGGTCGAGGGGCCAAAGTCACGGTAGGGTTTATAGCCGTCTTGTTCTTTTCGCAGCCGCCAGTCTTCAGCGGGGTCTGGCGACAACGGCGTGTCATAGTCGTACAAAATGCCTCCCAAGCGTTGCTGGATCTCTTTTGTTTTACCATATATGACGCCACCAATACAGCCAGGACCACTTTTTTGCTTTACACGACAATATTAACGAGCTTGCCCGGCACGACAATCACCCGTTTTGGTTTGGTGCCTTTGGTAAATTCGTGCACGCGTTCGTGCGCCAGTGCCTCGGCTTGCACGGCTTCGGGCGCAGCATTTGCCGCAACAATTAGTTTAACCCGGACTTTACCGTTCACCTGCACGACAACAGTTACAGAAGTATCGGCGACCAGCGCGTCGTCCCACGATGGCCATTCACTAAGGTGCACCGAACTTGTACCACCAAACTGCGCCCATAGCTCCTCGGCTAAATGAGGCGCAAATGGTGCGAGCATCTGGCTCATGGTTTGCATAGCGGTGTGCCAACTAACGGAATATTTGGTTATAGGGGCTGACTCACGTAGCTTATATAGATCGTTTGTCAGCTCCATAAGGGCCGCGATGGCAGTATTATAGCCAAATCTGTGCATGTCCTCGGAGACTTTCTTAACAGTCTTATGCACGGCACGCTGGATTTGTGGGTGTTCACCGGATGTTCGCGGCACAACCGCGACCTCTTGGGCCAAACTCCACACACGGTTCAAAAACCGATATACACCGCCAAGTCCTTCGGAACTCCACGGAGTTTTTTGGTCGAACGGCGCAAGGAATAAAATGATGGTGCGAAGCGCATCGGCGCCGTACCCATTCTTAATAATATCCTCGGGATCAACACCATTACCTTTGCTTTTGCTAAATTTCGTGCCGTCTTCGGCGAGTAACATACCTTGGTTGCGGAGTGTCTTGAACGGTTCGCTAAAGCTGATCAGCCCAGCGTCGAACATCACTTTGGTCCACATACGGGCATACAGCAAATGCATGACAGCATGTTCGGCACCACCTACATACAAATCAACAGGCGCCCAATGTTCAACGAGTTTTTTGCTAAACGGCTCCGCGGCATTGTGCGAATCAGTAAAACGCAGCGCATACCAACTAGAGCAGGCAAAACCATCCATTGTGTCGGTTTCACGTTCGGCCGGGCCGCCACACTTAGGGCAGTCAACATGTACCCAATCGGCGTTATTAGCCAGCGGCGAACGGCCATCGCCGGTTGGTTGGAAATGTTCCATCTCTGGCAGCACCACAGGTAACTGGTCTTCGGGCACGGGCACGATGCCGTCCTTAGAGCAATGAATCATAGGAATCGGCGCACCCCAGTAGCGCTGGCGACTGATCAGCCAGTCGCGCAGTTTATAGCTCGTCTGCCAAGTGGCGTGGCCCTGCGCTACTAAATCTTCAGCAATTTTTTCGCGCACAATACTGCTACTCATACCGTTGTATGGGCCAGAATTAATCATGACGCCTTCGCCAGTGTAACACTCACCTTTTACCAGCTGATTATAAGCGGCAGCATGTGACAAATCGGTAATTTTATTTTCGATTGCACTAGCAGGTAACCACTCAACTTTAAACTTTCCGTGTTCGTCGGCTTCCAGTTTGCGCTCTACTTTTTTGTCATCAACAAGGTCAAACAATAGCCCGTTCACCTCTATCTCACGGGCGACATTTTTGCTATACGCAAAATAATGAGCATGCATGGCGCCGGTTTTGGCAATAAGTTTGAGGTTTTTGTAACCGGTTTCTTCGGCGATTTCACGCAGAGCTGTGGTCTCGAGCGATTCGTCACTCTCCCGACCACCGCCAACAAACAAGTTACCGCCCAATTTTGGACCCCAGTTGATACTCAAAAACTCATTTGTTTTAGGGTTGCGCACGATTGCGATAACGCTGCGGCGAAATTCCGCGTTTGGCAGTGGTTCGCCCAGTACCGGCTCGATAACCTCAATAATAGGTATGTCGAACTCTTTGGCAAACTGGTGATCGCGTGTATCGTGGCCAGGCACACCAACCACCGCACCAGTCCCAAAGCCAGGCAACACAAAATCGGACACCCAAATGGGCATGTCGTAATCGGTGAGCGAATTTTTTGCATACAGACCAGTAAAAGCGCCAGTTTTTTTGCGGCCTTCTTCTTGGCGCTGGATTTCGGTCTTAGCCGCGGTTTTTTTAATGTAATCAGCTACCTCTTTAGTGTACGATTCGCCTTTTGCGGGAACAATCTTACCTTCGGCTACCGCCTGTGCGAGCGGATGCTCTGGCGCAATGACTACAAACGTGGCGCCGTAGTTAGTATCAGGGTGTGTCGTAAAACACACCACCTCTTGCCGCTCTGCGGTATTAGTAATCCGATACGTTATGTTGATGCCTTTTTTGCGGCCAATCCAATTACGCTGCATCATTTTAATGCCGTGGGGCCAGTCTAAATCTTCTAAATCAGCCTCGAGGCGATCAGCGTAATCGGTAATTTTAAAGAACCACTGTTTGAGTGATTTCTTGGTGACTTCATTACCGCAGCGCCAGCAGCGCCCAGCTTCGACTTGCTCGTTTGCCAGCACTGTTTTGTCGGTTTCGCACCAAAACTGCATGCTTTCCTTGCGGTAGGCAAGGCCACGTTTATGTAGAAGTAAAAAGAACCACTGAGTCCATTTGTAATAGTCGGGCTGCGATGAATCAAGCTCTCGGCTCCAATCGAACGAAAAACCTAAATGTTTAGCCTGCGCGCGAAAGTTATCGGTGTTTTGCTTGGTGATTACTTGCGGCGCTGTGCCAGTTTTTATGGCATAATTTTCGGCTGGCAACCCAAAGCTGTCCCAGCCCATTGGATTAAGAACTTCGTACCCTTGCATGCGCTTAAAGCGGGCGGCGACATCGGTTGTGGTAAACGGGCGCATATGGCCGATGTGTAGCCCAGCGCCACTTGGGTAGGGAAAAAACGTTAAGGCGTAATATTTTGGTTTTTTGCTATCATTATGGGCTTCGTAAGTACGCTGCTCGGCCCAAATTTTTTGCCATTTTGGTTCGATGTCTGATGGATTATATCGTTTCATAACAGAATAATTAAGGTTGGTATTCGTGCGGATATGTAAACGAGT
>DATLJN010000008.1:0-2083 GCA_035538835.1 Magnetospirillaceae bacterium | reverse complement strand
TCGTCAAGACCCAGACGTCGTGATGGTCGGGGAAATCCGCGACAAAGAAACGGCCGATTTGGCGGTGCAGGCCGCGCTGACCGGCCACTTGGTGTTTAGTACGCTCCACACCAATAGTGCCGCGGGTATTTTGCCGCGTTTGCTCGACATGGGTATCGAGCCATTCTTAATCGCCAGTACAGTCAATGTGATCATCGGCCAGCGTTTGGTGCGGCGCATTGCCGAAGAGCGCGAAACATATAAATCCAACGAACTCGAAACGCAGAGCATACACGAAACAATCGGTCATTTATTGCCCAAAACCCGCAGCGATGTTCACAAGATTTCTAGCGACCTCGGCTACAAAGACTTGCCGCTGGCAGGCCAAAAAGCTTATACTTTGGTAAGAGGCAAAGACACGCCGCAGACTCCCGGTGGGTACAAGGGGCGGGTTGGGCTCTACGAAGTTATGGAAGTCACCGAAGACATCCAAAACTTGATTGTACGGCGGGCAACCAGTGGTGATATCCAGAGGAAAGCAATCGGGCAGGGGATGATTACCATGCGCGAAGATGGCTACCTCAAAGCGCTAACCGGCCTCACGACATTAGAAGAAGTCAACCGCGTCGCTGCGAACATGGCCTAAAAGAAGGGTGGAGATGGCTCAGAATTTACGGATCGAAATTTTACTAGAAGAGGTGATTAAAAAACGCGCCTCTGACCTTCATTTACAAGTGGCGATGCCGCCCATGCTTCGTATTGACGGCCATTTAAATGGTATTCCTGGCTACGAAATGCTCGACGAAGAGCAGGTCGAAAGCCTGATTTTTGCGATTCTCGATGACGAACAACGCCAAATCTTGGTAAAAGACAAAGAATTTGACTTTAGTTTTGCCTTTGGCGATTTGGGGCGTTTCCGTGTTAACGCCTTTCACGAACGCGGCAATTTGGCTGCGGCGCTGCGCTTGATTCCCAACGAAATTAAAAGCATTGCCGAACTCGGCTTGCCGAATATTGTGAATGGGTTTGCCAATTATCCACGCGGCTTGGTGCTTGTAACTGGCCCAACGGGATCAGGTAAATCAACAACCCTTGCGGCGCTCATCGACCAAATCAACGACGAAAAATCACACCATATTATCACCATCGAAGACCCTATCGAATTTACGCACAAGTCCAAAAAATCGCTGATTGTCCAGCGCGAAGTCCACTACGACACCTACAGTTTTAGTGCCGCGCTGCGTTCGAGTTTGCGCCAAGACCCCGATGTTGTGTTGATTGGTGAGATGCGCGACCTCGAAACAATTAGTGCGGCCATTACCATCGCCGAAACCGGTCACTTGGTATTTGCTACGCTGCACACCAACAGTGCCTCGCAGTCAATCGACCGTATGATTGATGTGTTCCCACCGCACCAGCAGCCCCAGATTCGCAGTCAGCTGGCGAATATTTTGCAGGCCATATGTTCACAGCGCCTCGTGCCAGCTATCGGTGGTGGCCGACTAGCGGCTGCCGAAATTTTGATCGCCACTCCGGCTGTGCGCAACATCATCCGCGAAGGCAAGGCACACCAGCTCGACGCCGTTATCCAAACCGGCGGCGATATTGGTATGCAATCTATGGACAAAAACCTGGTTGGCATGGTGCAAGGTGGCACAATTAGTTACGACGAAGCCCGCAACTACGCGGTCGATCTGACCGAATTTGAAAGGATGATGCGGGGCTAACCAATGCTAACGTTTGAATATACAGCCCGCGATACTACGACCAACAAGATTGTTAAATCGACTGTTCAGGCCGAATCCGAGCGCTCGGCCGCCAAACTATTGATGGCACAGGGGATTATGCCACTCGAGCTGATCGAGCAAACTAAAAAAAGCAATGTTATTAGCAAGATCACTAACCGGGTGTCGGCTAAAGACCGCATTATTTTTACTCGTCAGCTGGCAACGCTTATTAACGCCGGGTTGCCGTTGTCGCAGAGCTTACATACCTTAAGTGAGCAGACTCAGAGCAAGCGGCTCATTTCGATTACCAACGATATTATCGCCAGCGTCGAGGGCGGTAGCAGTCTTTCGGCTGCTTTCTCTAAGCATCCAGAGGT
>DATLJN010000007.1:0-14365 GCA_035538835.1 Magnetospirillaceae bacterium | reverse complement strand
GGCCGTAGTCAACGGTGTTGGTGGGCGTCGAAGTGGGCATGTTTACGTTTGTTAGGGTCATATCGCGTGGTTGAAGCTGCCAAAACACGACGCCACCGAGTGCGACAGCAAGTATAGCGATTGTTATAAATAAGGGTTTTTTACGACTTGGTTTACGGTGTGGGAGTTTCATGGTTATAGTGACAATTAACAATTACTATCATACCAGAAATTACAACTCCTTTCAATAAACGGTTATGCTTAAACCGCAGTAAAATTGACGTCGTTACTGCTTTGCTTGGGGTGGTATAGTAATACGTGTAAGTGACTTGGGGAATAATAATATGGAGGGGTATGTTACTTAATTCGAGGCTAGCCAGGTGGTTGCGCGATTACACAAAACGCCGACGGGTGTTTTTTACCTACGCTGCTATAGGGGTCAGTGGCATTGTCATCGACATCTTGCTGTTTGCCCTTTTGGTATATTTATTGCACATTAACCCGGCAGTTGCGACCATTATTTCGACCTCTTTTGGTATTACAAATAATTTTTTGTGGAACGCTGCCTACAATTTTAAGAAAAAAGACGGTCTATGGCGCCGGTTTTTTGCGTTTTATGGCATTGGGATTGCCGGCATTGTGGCGAGCGCACTGATCGTGCTGCTGCTCGCTGATATTTTTGCGGTGGATCCGCTGATCGTTAAATTATTATCGCTGCCGCCGGTTGTTATTGGTCAGTATTTCTTAAACAAACGATTTTCTTTTGGGCAAAAACTACCATCGGTGAGGCGTGTCGGGCAGTTTGTAAAAACGCATAAATTACTGTTTGCGGTATATATAATTTTTGCGGCACTGAGCGTGCTGTCTGTTAAATTTACTCCCTATGTGCCGAACAGCTTGGGCGCGCCCGACGAAGGCCAACATTACGGCAAAAACGTCGAATTTATCTTAGATCACCACCGTTTGCCCGTGTCTGGCCAAGATGATATAGATAGTTTAAGCACATGTCGTGATAACCCTTTTGGGCAGGCGACGTGCTTGTATTCGTATCAGTTTACGCCAGCTTTCAGCTATGTTTTGAGTGCAATGACGGCTAAGATTGGTAATGCTGTTGGACTTAGTTCGCTTAATGGCGCTAGGCTGGCTTCAACGCTGTGGGGACTGGTGTATATAACCGGCGTGTACCTCATCTCGCGGCTGTTTATTAGTTATCGGTGGGCGGTTGGGCTAACGGCGATTGCTGCGTTTATCCCCCAAGTGATTTTTATCTCAAGCTACGTCAGCGACGACATCCATTCGCTTGCGCTATCGACTCTGCTTGTGTACACGTCGCTCGCCTATATAAAGTTTGGGCAAACAAAATTACGGTGGTGGTTTTATCTGTCGTTCGGGCTGCTGTTTTTGTCAAAATACAATTACTTCGTGCTGGCGTTAGTGCCGGCGGTGCTGCTTGTTGCCAGATGGTTCCACACAAAAGATTGGCGACCGCTTATAAAAGATGGCGGCTGGATGGCCGTGGCCGCCCTGTTGCTTGCTGGTCCGTGGTTTTTGCGTAACTGGTTGCTGTATCACGATTTGATGGGCATGAATTTTACGCTGCTAGAAATGAGCAAATATCACGCGCCGGGTGTTCGGTGGTCGTTCCTCGACCCGCAATCGTATTTGTTACTCTTTAGATTTGACGCATTAAACACCCTGTTCGAGTCGTTTTTTGCCCGATTTGGCTACATGTATGTTCGCCTTGGCGAAAGCTATTACACGTTGCTAAAACTGGCCGCTGTGGCAGGGCTTACGGCGCTGTGGGCGTTTGGTAATCGCAAAGTACGCCAGGCGCTAGGCATAGCAGTGGGGTTGGTGGTACTGATGATCTGCCTTATTACGGCCAACGCCTTTATTTATGACTTCCAATTCCAGGGCAGATATTTGTTTTCGACCATCGCTGTGTTTGTGGCTGTCGTAGCATTTGCATTGTCACAACTAAAAGCCGCGAAACGACAGAATATAGCCAAGGGTTGGCTGTTCGGTGGCCTGTGTGTGATGGCGGTGGTATTATTGCAATCAGTGCTCGTTGTAGGGACTAACCTGGTTGGGTTTTATATTAAGTGAGGAGCAATCAGATAATGAAGATCTTATTAACAGGCGGTAGTGGCCAGCTCGGACAGGAACTGTTAAAGCTGCGCAAATATCTTGCTCCATCGCACCATGATATGGATATCACTGACGAAGCTTCTATAAAAAAGTACCTCGCAAAACACAAGCCCGACCTTATAGTGCATGCTGCAGCTTACACAAACACGAGTTTGCCCGAAAAGGACGCGACTGCCGCTGCCGCGTGCTACAAAGTAAATGTTTTAGGGACGCGTAACCTTGTAAGAAGCGCCGCATGCCCGATTATATTTATTTCTACCGAAAGCGTGCTAGAGCCACATAATTTTTACGTCCTCACCAAAATCCAGGCCGAAAAAGAAATAACCCAGCATACCAACTACAAAATCATCCGCACTTCGTTTCGGTTTAATCCCTTTGAATACGACAAAGCCTGTACTGATATGCTCACCCTGGCCGATGTGGTTGAGAAAATTGCTCCGTTAGTAGATAAAAGCGTTGACCTCCCCTGCGAAAATAATATTGTGTATGTTGGCACTGGGGTAAAAACCGTCTACGACTTGGCAAAACAAACCCGCCCAGATGTCACACCGGTCACGCGCAACGACCTCCACGCTAATCTTCCCGCGATGCACAGCCTTTTAAGTATCCAACCTAGTTTGTATGCCGAAAACAATTAGCTTTATTCTCCCGGTTTATAAGAACGAATCCAGCCTGCAAGAGTTACACTCCCGCCTTACTGCGGTTATGAACAAAGATGTGAAGGGGCTAGACTACACAATGATCTTTGTTGTCGATGGTAGCCCAGACAATTCAATTGAGGTGTTAAAAAAGATCACGGCAAAGGATCCGAGCCATGTTCGGGTTCTGAGCCTATCACGTAACTTTGGACACCAAGCCGCAGTGACCGCCGGTATAGATTACGCCACAGGCGACGCAATTATCCTGATGGACGCTGACTTGCAGGATCCACCACAGGTGTGTCCAGAATTAATCGAGCAATGGCAAAACGGCTACGACGTTGTGTATGCTCAACGCCGGCCGCGTAAGGATTATCCTTGGTTTAGGCGGATGCTGAGCGATATGTATTATGGGGCGCTCGCCAAGATGTCGTCGGTGGATATTCCGCGTAATGTCGGTGATTTTAGACTTATCGACAAAAAAGTGGCAGATGTGATCCGCAGCATGAAGGAATATCATCGGTTTTTACGCGGCCTCGTGGCGTACGCCGGCTTTAAGCAAACCGCTGTAGAGTTCGACCGTGACCCTCGGTTCGACGACGGCAAGACGAGTTACAGTTTTAAAAAATTGGTACAACTGGCGAAAGATGGTATTTTTGGATTTTCGGATAGTCCGCTTCGTTTGCTAGCGCCTATTGGGGTGGTCGGCGCTTTGCTGAGCGCGATGGTTGGCCTACACGCATTTCTTAGCTGGTTGTTTTGGCCACAATTAGCAATACCTGGCTGGGGTGCGGTTATTATTGCCGTGTTTTTTGTCGGGAGTTTGCAGCTTATAGCTCTCGGTGTTGTAGCCGAGTATTTGGGCCGGACATATGACGAAGTCCGCCGCCGCCCAACATACATTGTGGCCGAGGAGTTTGGCGATGCCAAATAGCAAAAAACCTCACATCGTGATTATCGGCGCCGGTGCAACGGGCCTTACCGCGGCGTGGCGTTTATTGCAGCAAGGTGTGGATGTAACGGTGGTGGAGCAATCCCAAAAACTCGGGGGTTTAGCCGGAAGTTTACAAGTAGGCGGCACACCGCTCGAGCTGTTTTATCACCACATTTTTGAAACCGACAAAGCGGTCATCGACCTTATACACGAACTTGGCCTTAGTGACAAACTCCGTTTTTACCCCGCTAACAACGGCATCTATTTTGACGGTCAAATTTACGATTTTAGCACGCCGCGCAGTATGCTAAGCTTTCCGCCCCTTGGTCTATTGGATCGCCTGCGTTTTGCTGCGAGCAGCGCATACTTAAAAGCAACGAACAACTGGCGGCCGCTCGAAAAGCAGTTCGCGCTGGATTGGATGCGCCGTTGGGCGGGCAAGCGAGTCACCGAAGTCATTTGGGAGCCGCTGATTGTCGGTAAATTTGGCGACCGTGCCAAAGACATCTCAATGGCCTGGCTGTGGGCGCGGATTCATAACCGTACCTTTAAACTTGGTTACATGGACGGCGGATTCCAGCAGATCTATGATGTGCTGGCCGACAAAGTACAGGCAGCGGGGGGCGCACTCATGCTTGGCAAAGGCGTGAGTAAGATTTCTTCTACCAAAAAAGGCGTCGAGATTGTATGCGACGACAAAAAAATGCTCAAAGCCGACACGGTGCTAGCAACCGTTGCCGAGCCGTTTTTTCGCACGATGGCCGGCCTGTCAACTAAAAAATCGGGTCATGAGCATCTGGGCGCAACGTGCTTTACACTCGAGCTCGACCACCAGCTTATCCCTAATTATTGGCTTAATATTAATGATCCATCCTTCCCGTTTTTGGCGGTTGTCGAGCATACGCAAATGATTGATAAGGATGCATACGGTGGTAAAACTGTTGTATATGTCGGTAATTACGTGCCCCGCGATGATTGGCGCTACACCTCAGAACCAGAAGAATTGCTCAAAAAGTACATCCCCTATCTTAAAAAGCTCAACCCCGATTTTAAAAAAAGCTGGATCAAAGAGTGGCACTTTGCCAAGGCGCCATTTACTCAGCCAATTGTCACCCGTGATTTTGCTAAACACATTCCCGCGCACCAAACCGAACTGCCCCATGTTTTTATGGCCAACATGGCGCAAATCTACCCCGAAGACCGTGGCCAAAACTACGCAATTGCCGCGGCTAACATACTTGCGCCAACACTTCTACGTGATGCTATGCGTGGTAAAAAAAGTACGCGCTCATAGCGAGTCCGGCAGTCAAAAATAGTACCGGAACATATTGATACCAGGTGGTTGATAACGTTCCCGCGTTGGCGTTTGCCTTGCTACTACGCATGGCTAAAAGTGGGATAAGCAAAAAGAGGAATGGTGTGAGGTAGCGTGCTTGCATACCCTCGACAATTGGCTTACCGACAGGTGTCCAAGATAGATATAGCAAGAGAACCATGCTCCCAACCACAGCTGCGACCAGCGCGGCGGTTAGTATTTTTTGCAAACGGCTCAGTGGCATGTTACCCTCAACGCGCAGCGGGAACACGGCAAATGCCAAGAATATGCCATACAAATAGGTGAGCCACAAGGGAAGTTGCGTTTCGAGGTAGCCAATTGCGAGTACGATTTGGCTCATAAAGCCATCGCTCGTGGGCGTAAAAAAGGTCATAAAGGCAGCTTTGGCAAATCCAAGCGGATGAGTAAGAACCAGGTGAAGTTGGTCGGCTAGATTAACGCCAGCTGGTCCGTAGGCGACCAATGTTGCCTTGGCTAAGAGCAGCCAGCCGCCACCAGCTATAAGCCCAGCAACCGCCAAACCACCCATATGCAACCACCACCGCGCTCGAGTCCCACCAAACACTCTAACTGGTACGAACAGGAACAATAAAAGCAGTAGCGGGTAAGGTAACTTGCCCAAAGCGATTGCTGCCGTGAGGATAAGCAGCCACGCGTATTCGATTGGTTGTACCGCGCGACTCAGCGATCGCAGCCACAACACCGCTGCAACTAACACGGCGATAAGGCCAATAGTTACTGGGTCCGCCGATAAGCTGCCGGCTAGCATAATATGCATTGGTAGTAGCCCAACAATGGCTCCCACCCACTTCCCTATTGGCAAAAGGCGGATTGCCACATAGACCAACAGGGAATATGCAATCACATTAAACAAACGCGCCACATACAAGCTGATTATGGCCGGTACATTAAGGGCGCGTGCTACGGCAAACCCGACCGCCTGTGGTGCGTACACAACCGGGCTGTACAGCGCCATATTAGGATGTTCGGCAAAAGTAACAATGTTAGGTGCCAAGGGGATTGTGGCGAGGTTGGGGATGTCACTAAGAGAAAAGTCGGCGGTCTTCATACCAATAATCGAAATACTCAGCGGCACTTCACTGCCACTCTTATCATCTTGTTTAGTGGCCAGGAAGTGGCCTTCGGAAATGCCGTAGGCGCGGGCCATGTGGCCATATTCGTCGGGCACACGGAAGGGTGGAGTGATGAAGGCGAAGAGTGCGCCAAATACCAGGGCTATAATCAAAAACCAGCGTTCTGGCGAAAGGGCGAAGAATGGTCGAGATTTTTGTTGCATAGTCTTAAAATGGTACCTGTATTCTTACGTGGTAGAAATAATAAAATTCTGCGATGACGCTAGCTACCAAAAAAGCGACGGGCAGGTACCTGAGCCAGGCTTCGCTCAGTAGCCTGCTACTCGTTGTTAGTTTTGTCGCCAACCCGGCGGCGAGCGGAATGAGTAGAATCAAGAACGGGGTGAAATATCGTGATTGCATACCGTCGACGGTTCGCGCACCAACCGGCGTCCACGAAATGTAGAGTAGCAATAAAATGGCAATGATAATACAAACGACAAGCGCCACTACCAATTGTTTTTGCGCTCGGCTTAGCACCGCCTTGCTGGACGTGCGAATACCAACAATACTGAGCGCCAAAAACACCGTGTAAACATACGTTGCCCACATTGGCAGCCAGGCTATGACCGGTCCGGCAGATATAACATAATTGCGCATAAAGAAGTCACTGACCGGTGATACTAAGGTGATGAACGCCGCCTTAAGAAAACCAAGCGGATGGTGAATGACATGTGCCACTTGGGCCGCCGGGTCAACAATTGCATCAACAGGACCATACGGAGCCATGCCGCTTTTTGCCGCTAGCAGCCAGCCAGCGCCGATTACTAACCCGACTGCCGCCATGCCGCCGAGTAGTTTCCATCGTTGTTTAACGGTGCCGCCAAGCACTGATACCGGCAGCAGTAGGAACAGTGTAATTAGGAGGGGGAATGGTAGCTTGGTAAGTGACAGCGCGCCAATAAAACCAAGTAATGCGATGTATTCATACCGATTTATACGGGTGGCACGGTCGCGCACATACAACACCACACCCACTGCAAGCGCGGCCATACCAATAGATACCGGATCCGCCGACATACTGCCAGCCAGCAGCAGGTGCATTGGCAGCAAACCAATTACAGCAGCTACCCATTTACCAAACGGCAGCAAACGAATCGCCCAGTAAAAAAGCGCAACATAAGCAACAAGATTCATAAGCCGACCGAGAGTAAATGTAAAATATACTGACATATTGAACGTTTCGCCTATCTGCAAGCCGATCGCCTGGGGCACATATACCAGCGGACTGTACGGCGCCAGATTTGGGAAACCTTCCGGAGCTGTTTGGGCGGAATTAAGCGGGAGGCGCATCATGTTAGTAACCGAAATGCTGGGGTTACTCATCGTTTTGCCGAGTTCACGAAAACTGGTCGGTAGATCCGTGCCGCTTGTATTACCAAAGTGCATGGCAATCGCCTCGCCTTTTGCAATGTGCCAGGCGTGCGCAGTATGTGCGAGTTCGTCCGGGATTGTATAAGCGGGAGATGTGCAGGCGAAAATACCACCAAACATAAGAGCAACTACCGTAAACCAACGCTGTGGCGAGCTATGCGGTAGGTCGCGCCACGCTGCAAATAATTGTTTACTGAGGCTCGTCGGTTTCTGTTTTTGCGACATGCGGTTTTACCTTAAATAACAGTATTTTGCGGGCGCCAAAGTTCCAAAAGAACACAATGCCGGTGGCAACGAGCTTGGCGAGCAGGTCATCTACATGCCACTCAATAGCCATCAGCCAAATTAAGATGTCGGTGAGGCCCAGACCAATCAAACCGATCACCATAAAGGTCATCATTTCGATACGTTTGGAACGTGTACGCTGGTTAAAGACCCATAGAATACTGAGCAGGTAGTTGACAAACAGACCAAGCGTAAAACCAATGGTCGCTGCCACAACTGGGTGGACATCGGCAATGCGTACCAAAAACGCATACGTACCAAAGTCGAATGCCAAAGCAACCACGGCTACCATGCCATAACGAATAAACTGCACAATAGTGCGATCGGTGCGCCCTTTAAGCACGGTGCGTACGCGCGCTTTTAATTTACCCTCGCTTGTCATTACCGGTAGTATACCCCAAGCTGGTCCTAGCGGGAAATAAGTCGCAGTAAATATTCGCCGTACCCTGATTTTTTGAGCGGCTCGGCTTGTTTTGCGAGTTCTTCGTCGCTGATCCAGCCTTGTTCGTATGCGATTTCTTCGATACAGCCAATTTTAAGGCCGGTGCGTTTTTCGATAACTTCCACAAATTGCGACGCGTCATTCATGCTGGCAAAGGTGCCGGTATCCAGCCAGGCAGTGCCGCGGTCCATAGTTTGCACTTTGAGTTTGCCGCGCTTAAGATATTCTTCGTTGACGGTGGTAATTTCGAGCTCGCCACGGTCGCTCGGTTTGATATTTTTGGCGATGTCTACGACGTCATTATCGTAGAAATACAGTCCCACAACTGCGTAGTTTGATTTTGGTTTGGTTGGTTTTTCTTGGATTGATACCGCTTTTTTGTTGGTATCAAACTCAACAACACCGTACCGTTCGGGATCTGCAACTGGGTAGGCAAATACCACGCCGCCATCTGGATCGACACATTGTTTGAGTGATTGTCCAAAGCCGTGGCCGTAAAAAATATTATCACCTAAGACAAGCGCTACTTTATCATTGCCGATGAATTTTTCGCCAATAATAAAGGCTTCGGCCAGGCCGTTTGGTTGGGGTTGAATAGCATATTCAAATTGGCAGCCGAGCTGCGTTCCATCACCAAGAAGACGTTGGAACTGTGCTTGATCGTCGGGCGTGGTGATAATGAGAATCTCTTTAATTCCAGCCATCATCAGCGTAGCTAGCGGATAATACACCATCGGCTTGTCGTAAATTGGCATAAGCTGCTTACTGATGCCTTTTGTAATGGGGTACAAACGTGACCCCGACCCACCAGCTAAGATAATTCCCTTCATGGTCGTCTCCTATTGCTGTTTTACGTAATTAACTAATGTTTCGCGCCAGTCGCGCGGCGATAAACCTGCGGCGGTGATTTTACTCAGATCAAACACACTATTGAGCGGCCGTGGAGCAACTCCTGGTTTGCTTGCAAAATACGCTTCGGTTGTCGTATCGGTAACAGTGAGATCTTCGCGGCCGAGGGCTTTGAATATAGCGCGCGTTACCTCTGCCCACGAACCTGGCTCGCCACCGTTCGACACGTTGTACACGCCAACCGGCGCCTTTTTAGTGATAAGCAAGTCGATCGCTTCCACAAGTGTGTCGGTAAACGTGAGCCGCCCGATTTGGTCGGCAACAACGGTCGGCGAAATGTTTTTTTCGGCTAGGCCGATCATAGTACGCACAAAGTTTGGGCCATCACCAATAACCCACGATGTTCGCAGCACGTAGTGATTAGGTGTTACCTGAGCGGCAATATCACCGGCGGCTTTACTGGAGGCATAACCGCTCAGCGGCGCAAGCGGCGCATCCTCGCTGTGGGCGTTTGGCTGAGTACCGTCGTATACGTAGTCGGTTGATACATGGAGAAGCGTCAGGTTTTTGGCGGTGGCGATGCGTGCAAGATGTGCGGGCGCCGTGGCATTAGCGGCCCATGCGTCGCGGCGGCCCTCGGGCGTTTCGGCGATGTCGACTTTGTTATAGGCGGCAGCGTTTAATATGACGTCAATTTTTGACCAATTAAACTTTTCAACAGATTCGGTGTTGGTAATATCAAGCACGCTACGGTCAGCGGCGATGGCTTTGGGGTACTTTGACTGTAAGGCGCGGCCAAGTTGCCCGTTTGCGCCGACAATCAAAAAACGTGAGGTGTCCATATGTTTTTAAAACTCCATCGGTTTAATGCCGTCGAGGTTGGGGTGGTTGCGGTCACGGTCGGACATAGTTGAGCTGCCAAGAGCAACCGGCCAAGTAACGCCAATTTTAGGATCAGCCAGGTTGACGAACGTAGCAGTTTTGTAGACTTCTTCTGACCAGTGTTGATTGACGCTGTAAATGTAGTGCACATCCTGGCTGGTGGTTTGGTAGCTGTTGCCGACGCCTTTTGGGATAAACACGGCTTTGTCTTTATCGACTTCGAGCGTGACGACTTTGCCGAATGTGTCACCTTTGCGCAAATCGACGTAGGCGACAAAAATCGTGCCGGTCACCACAGATATGTACTTGTCCCACGGTTCGGCGTGAAAGCCGCGGATCACTCCCTTATCTTTATTGTACGCAATACTGGTTTGAACAACCACAAAGTTGTCGGGCAGGCCGGCGGGGATCAATTTGGCGCGCTGGTATTTTTCTTGGAAGTAGCCGCGCTCGTCGCCAACACTGGTGACATCAAACCAGATAAGCCCGGGGATGTCGGTTGGGTGTCCGGTTACAATGGTTGTCGGAACGGCCATGCTAGCGGCCCAACTCTTTGTATTTAGCCTCGGTAGCGTGTTTTTGTGGCTTCCACCACCATTCATTTTTGGTATACCAATCAATGGTGGCTTTAAGACCTTCGCGGAGGGTTGGATACATGGTTGGCTCCCAGCTAAGCTCGGTGCGAAGTTTGGTGGAATCGTTAGAATAACGGAGGTCGTGGCCTGGCCGGTCGTTGACGTGTTCGTAATCGTCTTTGGGCTTACCCATCAGTTCTAAAATTGTTTCGACGATATATTTGTTGTTGCGCTCGTCGCCGGTACCAATCAAATATGTGTCACCGATCGCACCTTTATCGAGTATGGCGTGGACGGCTGAGTTGTGGTCGTCAACGTGGGTCCATTCGCGGACGTTTTCGCCCTTACCATATAGTTTGGGCTTGCGGCCTTCAAGCACTTCGGTAATTTGACGCGGGATGAGCTTTTCGACGTGTTGGTATGGGCCGTAGTTGTTGGCGCAATTACTAATGGTGGCCTTAACGCCAAACGAACGCACCCAGGCGCGCACTAGGTGGTCGGAGCTGGCTTTGCTCGCAGAATACGGACTTGATGGGTTATAAGGATATTCTTCGTGGAACTTTTCGGCAGCATCGAGGGCGAGATCACCAAAGACTTCGTCGGTACTAATGTGATGCATGCGTTTGCCGTGCTTGCGAACCGCCTCCAAGATGGTGTACGTACCAATAAAATTGGTTTGCATAAAAGGCCAGGGATCGTGCAAGGAATTATCGTTATGACTTTCGGCGGCAAAGTGAACGACGACGTCGTTTTTGGACATGAGATCATCCATAAGTTTTGCGTCGCAAATGTCTCCTTGAACAAAATCAACCTTGTCGGCAATTGTTTTTAGATTGTCTTTGTTGCCGGCGTAGGTTAGTTTGTCGATGACTGTTACGTGATATTCCGGATGGTTCTTAACAGTGTAGTGTGCGAAGTTGGAGCCGATAAATCCGGCGCCACCTGTAATAAGCATGTGTTTCATACCCTCATATTGTATAACTGGTTGGCCGATTATCAAATTATCAGGCCGAAACTACAACGTTTCGACCACCGGTATTTGCTCGACGGCCAGTGCTGGCCCGTCGGCGTACTCCATAACCATTGCCGCACCTGCGGTTTTATTGGCGATTGCGTGGGGAACCATTGGCGAAATAACAAACAAAAAACCTTCGCCATTTGTGGGATGCATAGCCTGCGAGTGTTTTTCACCAGCGGAATCAATCCAGTGCAGCTCGACACCTTCCTGGAAACAAATAAACGCCTCCTGCCGAGGGTGACGATGGTTGCCAGCAATTGCGCCAGCGGGAATGTGCACCAGTGACCGCTCGTTAAGAGTGAACGAATCCGGTAAAGGCATATTGGCATCAAGCACAAACACTCCGTTATCCCTTTTGTACTTAGCTTGCAGAGGTATACGTGTGATTTCGTTCATATTGTTTATCATATAGTAGCAACGCGACTTTTGGTAATTTGTGGCATAATTGTTGCATGATAGTAGTAATTATTGCCGGCGGTTCAGGTACGCGTTTGTGGCCGCTTTCGACCCCCGATTATCCGAAACATTTGCTGAAGCTGGAAGGTGATGAATCCCTGCTGCAAAATGCTTATCGGCGCGCAAAAAGCGTCGCCGAAACAGTGTATGTTATTACCGAAGTTAGTCACGCCGATCATGTCCGCAAACAATTACCAACATTAACTCACCAGACACTTATTATTGAACCGGCACGCCGTGGTACCGCAAACTGCGTATTGGCTGGGTTACACCGGGTGGAGCAGTATCATTCCCACGACGAACCAATAGCGTTTATTGCGGCGGACCATTTCGTGCGTGATGTTGACGGATTTGCGCAGTCGTTCCGGATTGCTGCCAAGGCAACACAAGGCTACAAACGAATCTGTTTAGTTGGCGTTGAACCGACTTATCCATCGACCGGGTTTGGGTATATCCAAAAAGCCGATTTAGTTGCGGACGAAGATATGGTATATAACGTTGCGCGGTTTAAAGAAAAGCCGGCACTTGACGCAGCGCAGGAATACGTTAAAAGCGGTCACTACCTCTGGAACTGTAGCTACTTTGTTGGCTCACATGACACATTTGAGGCAACAATTGATGAACACAGTCCATTCATGAAAGACAATTATGAGCAGCTCAACAAGGCAAAAGATGTGGACGATTTTAATAAGATCTACCTCTCGCTTAAAACAGATACCATTGATTTTGCGCTGAGCGATCACGTTGATAACTTTTTGGTCGTCCCCGCCACCTTTGACTGGATGGATGTTGGCTCGTTCCAAGACCTATATATGACACGCGAAAACGATGCCGACAAAGACGGCAATGCCGTGCAGGGCGGCCATGTAATGTTAGACGGCGTGCAAAATTCGCTTGTACGCAACGACGAAGAGAAGCCACTTGCCGTGATTGGCCTGGATAATGTGGTAGTTGTTAACACGCCAAATGGAATTGTAGTCGCCCGTAAAGATTTAGCGCCGCGGGTTGGGGATATTGCGAAGAAGTTGCAGGGGAAGACTGAAAAACCTACTACTCTGGAGTAATCACTGTTTATGGCTCATGGAAGTTGGGTCTCCGTGCCTTCAGGCTGAATAACCCCGGACCGACAATGCGGTCCGGGGTTGCGCTTTTTAGCACGTGTACTTATAGTGTGCCGCCAAGCTGGTTTACGATCGCCCAGTCATCAACAGTGGTTGCAACGGGCAACGGATTGGTGGTGATGTGGTGAGCAGTTCCGCCAATTACTTGGAATACTTTTTCGCTCATCACACCTCTGACGTAGGTATTGTCTGCTGGTAGTTGTCGAAGGTGCGCCCAGTTTTGTAGCTCCCCGTGTGGGACCGGTGATGCGTATTGCCATTGCGGTAGCCAGGCGGTATGCTCGGCCGACACGTATAATGGCGCTCCGCCAGCCGTAACGTACACAGCCCCATTTTGGATATCCCGCAGGTAATACCCGTCGGCCGGGTACTGCCGGAGATGTGACCAATTCTCGAATTCCCAGTGCGACACCCGGGTTGCACCGGCCCAGTTCGGCAGGAATGGCGCGTCTGACCCCGATATATACATTGGTGCACCGCCCAGGGTCACGTACACCGCTCCTGTTTGGACATCACTAATATAGGCACCGTCCGCAGGGATGGTACGAAGATGTTGGTGATGTACGAATTCCCAGTGGGGAATCCGTGTTGCGTACTGCCAGTGTGGCAATGTTGCTGCGTCCTGACCCGAGATGTAGAAGGGAGCTCCACCCGCGGTGTTGTAGACTGCGCCGGTTTGAACGTCGCTGACGTAGTGACCATCCGCCGGATAGTTCCGTAGATGCTGCCAGCTCACAAAATCCCAGTGCGGGACGCGCATGGCATTTGCCCAGTTCAGTAAAAACGGTGCGTCCTCACCCGAAATGTACATCGGGGTTCCCCCGGCGGTAACGTATACCGCTCCCGTCTGAACGTCACTTAGGTATGTCCCGTCTGCCGGGAAGAGGCGCAGCGAAGCCCATTGTGTGTCGGAAACCGCCGTAGCGGTTGCCCACTCGGGTAGATACGGTGCATCCTGCCCCGAAACGTACAACGGCGCGCCACCAGCGATCTTGTAAACCGCACCGTGGTAGCTCACGAACTTGCCGTCGGCGAGCGGGTTGGTGCTAGAGCCTCCATCTCCACTTCCGGTTAGGTCTTTGAAGTGGATGTAACCGGAGGGTGCGGTTTTGTTGACGCTTCTTGTGTGGTATGCCCCGTCGAAGCCGTTAGTGTCAGGCCAGTTGTACTCTTGCAGCCCAACACTATTACCATC
>DATLJN010000006.1:0-1862 GCA_035538835.1 Magnetospirillaceae bacterium | reverse complement strand
TTAAACTCGTCGAAGCTGACGGTAGTTTTTACAGCTTCCCGAACGGCGACACCGCCGGCAACTTTGCGACCAGCAACCGCGTAGAGGTACTGTCACAGAGCATCGCCAACAACATAAACCGCGAAAAAAGTTCGGTCACCAGACTCATCCGCGACCCGAGCGGCAAAGTGTATTGGGTCGAAAACGGCCAAAAACGCTGGATTCTCAATACCACAGCCTTGCAACCATATAGCGCAACACCCATCACAAACGTGAGTCAGGCGGTTGCGAATTGGCTGCCGAATGGGGCGAATATACAATAGCTAAAAGTGCGACATCCCCGAGAGACCTATGTCTCCTGACGGAGCGTACCCAGAAGGAGACATAGGTCTCTCGGGGATGCGCGGTTTACGCCCCCTCTATCACCCCAGCATACATAAGATTTGAATCATGCTTGTCGCCAGAGCCAAATAACTCAACTGTCACGTTTTTAATCCCCACCTTTTCGGCTAAATGCCGCAAGGTGTACTCGTTAAATAAAAATATATGATCGTCGGGCACGTAGATGTCTTGTTTGCTTTTACGCCAATGTTCGCTGTCGGTGTTGGGAGTAGTGCCAAATAAAAATGTCGTTTTTTTAGCAAGCCGGCGCAGTGAGTTAATCGCCTCGGCCGGGTCCAAAAAGTGTTCCAAAACCTCGACCATTGCCATTGCGTCAAACTTTTTGTCGGCTTTATAGGTTTCTATAATCGAGTGGTCAACCGGCACGCGTAAATAATTGCGGGCAAAATCGACAGCTGGTTTGCTAGTTTCGATCCCGTACGCCTCCCAGCCACGGGCGAGAGCAAACAGCGTTAAATACCCGGCACCAGCGCCAACCTCAAAAAACGTCCCCTTGTGCTCGTGGCCCGTCGTGTGATGATATAGCCGTTCAAATTGTTCAATCATCCAACGCTGGCCGTAAGGGTCGATCATGCCGGCATATTGGTTGGGGTTACTTAAATACGTGTCGGTGTTTAAATAAAACTTTTGGGTTTTAAGTGGCCAGACAAACAACCCGTCGCAATTTCGGCAGCGGTAATAATCAAAGCCATCTTTGGCCAAAAAATGTGTGCCGCGACTTATTCTACAGAGGTGACAGAGAGGAAGGGTAAATCTCGCCTCGCCCATCTTATTACCCCTTTTGTATCGCCTTAAATGCTGTTTTTTGCGAGGCCTCGTAGCCTTTATAAAAGGTCTTAGCTTTTGCCAAACCACCTTCTATGAGCGTTTTGCGGAGCGCCTGATCTTCTAGGCAGCGACGCAAGTTGCGGGCGATTTCTGATGCTGTTGGTAATGTCACTAAACACGTTTTGCCGTCTTGATATAGCTCGTGCCAGGTACTGTCATCGTATTCGTTAACCACAACTGGGCAGCCGCTCGCCATAAGCTCTGACGCAGTAACGCCAGGATGGCCACTAAACATGAACATCAAACCGGCGTCAATGGTGCGGTAATACGCAGGGACCTCGTCGTAGGGAATTTGTTGTAAGTTAATAATCTGCCCACGTACCCCGAGTGCCTCATCGTCCCAGTTGGCGCCGGCAGTCATGATTTGCACATCCGCACCAAGCTGCTCTTTAAGCTTTAGTAAGCCTGCGATCCCCAGTTCAAATGCATTTCGTGGCATATTTGGCCGGGCGTAAAAAAAGACTTTATACGGTTTTTGTGGAGTGTAGTCGCGGTCATCACGAGGGTGCCATTTTTGCATATCCACCACCGATTTGAGTAGTACGCCGCGGCCGCCAAAACGGTGTTTGTACATATCAAGAAGACCTTGGGTGTTCGCAATGCCGTAAAATCCAAGCCGGTAAGTTAATTCAACAAGTGCCGACACACTGCCC
>DATLJN010000005.1:0-2302 GCA_035538835.1 Magnetospirillaceae bacterium | reverse complement strand
CGCCCTCCATGTAGCCGAAGTCAACGACCGGCAGGTTGCAGACCATCAGACTTTTTTGCAGGGCAACGAGCAGTTCTACCGGGCCATTCACAAACACGACGAGCAACCTAGGCGTCTCAACGCTACTCGCGGCTGACAGATCCCACGGCGTGGCGCCAACCCGAATGGCTGGGCCGAGTTTGGGGAAAAGCTTTGCGACAACCTCAGCAGGCACGTCTTCGTCTGCAAGCAGCCTCAGCATGGACGTATAGGTGTTGAGCGTCTGTGAGAGCTGGCTTATGACCTCGGCGGTTGCCTTGTTGAGCTTCTTGGTATTCAGGAACAAACTCGTTCCCGCCAGTCCAGCTAGCGCAGCACCCGTGCCGGCCGCCATGAACCACATCCTCTTGAGTTTCACGCACTTTCCTCTCTTTGGTCTGCCTGGTGCGGTACCACCTCGTGCGGTGTGTACAAAATTATTATATCAATTCCGTTTTCGTCCTGCGGACTCATCAGTATAACGCGAGTAGTTATAGAAACGGATGCAACAAGTGTTCCTTTGGGCGGGGCGAGTGTGTTCGCCGCCCCGCCCACGATGGTTATGCGACCAAAACAGTGTCGGTGTTATCGCGGTCTTTATCGGTGATATCGCCGACCGCAACGTGCGCGCCGATGATCTGCGCGTTCCCTTTAAGACGCCGCAACAGATTGTTGCGAAGGGTGATGTTGAACGTCCGGCGGGTCACGGTGCTCTTGATGACGACCTCGAACCCGTCACCGTCGCGTCGCAGCGTAAGCATTAGCTCGTCTTCATCCGGGCCATAGACCACGATCGCGCATCGTTTGTCGTCGGGCAGGTCGGGACCCAGAAGATCCTCGATGACCTCAACAGCGAGCTGCTCAGCGAGCGTTTTGGTGGCTTGAGCATCTGACATTGTGATAACCTCACTCGAATCGGGGGGTCAACTTGTTGCAACTTATTTAGCGTATGTTAGGGCTAAATAGTTTACATATCGTATAATCTTGCTCTATAAAAAGCAACCTTTGTGAGGGTTGAGTAAAACAGATCGGCCTGGTATACTGCAGGCATTAATGAAGAAACGAAGGTTTAGCCCGGTTATTGCTCAGTATGTGCCAAAGGTGGTACATGTTTAAGCTTATCGCCAGTGCCGGGGTGCCTTTAGCTGCTGAACCTGTCTTTCATATCGGGTCTTTCCCTGTTACTAACGCTATGTTATTTGGCGTTATTACAGGTATTGCGGTGATCGCGTTATTTATGGCGGCCGCCAAGCGCAGTACCGTTAAGCCAAAGTCTAAATTTGCGTTTGCAATTGAATCGCTTGTGGATTTTTTATTCAACATTGCTAGGGAGAACTTCTCTAACCCTAAGCAGGCGCGTAAACATTTGCCGCTTTTGCTGACGCTATTCACTTTTATTATTATCGCTAACCTTTCAGGCCTTATCCCTGGCGTTGGTACGGTTGTCACCACGACGCCCGAGGGCGAAATCCCGCTGCTCCGCGCCTTTACGACCGACCTCAACGCAACCTTGGCCTTGGCCGTCTTAACAATTGGTACCGTGCAGTTTTACGCCATAAAAGAGCTCGGTATTATGGGCCACTTGCGTCATTACTTTACCAACAAGCCCTGGAACCCCATGAACATGTTTATCGGCCTCATCGAAGTCATGGGCGAATTTATCCGCATTCTTACGCTGAGCATGCGACTTTTTGGGGTGATTTACGCCGGCGAAGTACTGTTGCACGTGATTGGTGAACTTGCCGGCAACTTTGGCTGGGCTGCCACTGTTCCTGTGTATCTCATGGAGATTTTCTTTAGCGCCATCCAGGCTTACCTATTTGTTATGTTGACCACGGTTTACCTCAGTATCGCAACGGCTCACAACGACGAGTCGCCGGAGCACGAAGATTTTAATGAAACCCAACCCCAGCTACAATCAGCTGCGGACGGTAATAAGAAGTAAAAAGGAGAAATATTATGGAAGTAGATCCTAACTTGATCAAGGGTTTGACAATCGCAGTTGGCGCGATCGGGCCAGCCTTAGGTGTTGGTTTGATTGGCGCTTCGGCTGTTAAAGCTATCGGCCGCAACCCAGAAGTCCAAGGCAAAGTACTCTCAGCCGCCTTTATTATGGCCGGTTTGGTCGACGCCGTTTTGGCCTTCGTACTGCTGATTGTCTTTACGACCAACTAAGGAGTAACGAGTGTTAGATTTTTTAACTAACCTGGCCCACAACGGCGTTGACCACGCTGCCGATGCTGTGACAACCGTCGCACCTGACGCTGGCGCGCACGCCGATGTT
>DATLJN010000004.1:0-5800 GCA_035538835.1 Magnetospirillaceae bacterium | reverse complement strand
ACGCCGTCACCGAGTTCAAGAATTGACACGTCAAAAGTACCGCCACCAAGGTCGAAGACGGCAATTTTTTCTTCTTTCTTTTTCTCCAGCCCGTAGGCAAGTGCAGCGGCTGTCGGCTCGTTAATAATGCGTTTAACCTCGAGGCCGGCAATTTTACCAGCGTCTTTGGTTGCCTGACGCTGAGAGTCGTCAAAGTAGGCTGGCACAGTAATAACCGCTTCGGTCACCTTTTCGCCCAAAAAAGCTTCGGCATCAGCTTTGAGCTTGCTTAAAATCATGGCGCTGACTTCTTCGGGGCTGTAGTCTTTGTCGCCCATAGTGACTTTTACGCCGTCGCCGGCTTTTATAATCTTATACGGCATCAGCTCAAGGTCTTTTTGAACCTCGTCACTGCTAAATTTACGGCCAATCAAGCGCTTAACACCATAAATTGTGTTCTTTGCATTAGTGACGCGCTGACGCTGAGCAACTTGCCCAACCAGTCGCTCACCATTTTTGTTGATTGCCACCACGCTTGGCGTGGTGCGGTTGCCTTCTGCATTGGCAATAACTTCTGGTTTGCCTGCCACCATATAGGCCATTGCGCTGTTAGTTGTACCGAGGTCGATACCAATAATTTTACCCATTGTAGATCCTCTCTTTTAGAAATAGGTTGTGTTCTAATGTCTATTTTAGCACTCACATACAATGATTGCTAAGTATTTTTAGCATAAAAAATTAGCACTCATGAGTCAAGAGTGCCAGTTTCACAAGGTCTTTTGTGGCTGCCAGGATTGAACCCAGGCAGCCACACATCTTATAGTCCGCGATCGGCGAGGAAATCGTCAATCGCCTCAAGGTCGTCGTCGGAGTATATCCGGCCATCACTGATCCGATAGGTCTGGCCGTTGGGCAGACCCAGTTGGAACCACTCTGGCCTATCATCCAGCATACGGATCGTGGCGGTGTCTCGGAAGACCGGCAGCACGTCCGGAGCTGGAGGCAGCGTAAGCACCGTGCACAGGAAGTTGCCTCTCCTGCTTAGCGCCAGTTGCGGATAAAACCGCACTGGCGTTGCACAATACGCGCCGCTATCGCCTTTGGCGACCTCCTGTTCCCAGTAGATCGCCAAACGTTTGTAGGGGTCGTCGGTGCTCATGGAACCATCTCCTCGAGCTTATTGCTGGTGCAGTGGACGAATTAATGGTATAGCAACAATGTAAAAGAGTAAAGGGAGCCGGTGGCGGGTGGAATCCAGAAATCCACACCCGCCAATTTACAATGACACCTTGGGGTGTCGGCTCCGCCAGAGTCCGTGCAAGACGAACACAGCGGTGACAATAAGGCCGACAATCTGCTGCCAGACCACGAACCACGTGTCGATCACGAAGTTATGGTACCGTGCGGCTCGACCCACATGGCACAAGGTCACGAGGCACAACGCCAAGCCAACAACCCCAAGGGCATACATCAGCAAGCCTAAAAGCCAACTGCGACGTACCGACGCCCCGCCCTGTTTGGCAGGCATCTTTCGTGCTCGCTTGATAAGCAGAACGTCGCACGCGTACTGCACGCCAACTGCCACCAAATAAGCACCGGTAACAACCGCTTCAGCTGTTGAAGCCGGGATGTGAGGGATGAACACCTCTGCTCCTTACGGGGGTGAGATTTCTCCTACGGGATGAAACTATACTATAAAATTAACAATTAATCAAGATTTCCAGGATCATTCACTGCCCGCTGGAATGCGGCATCGATAACAGCCTCATCAACTTCTTCGTTGAGCGCGTAGGTAAAAATATTGGCCATATCATCGTCAGGCAGCTCACCGTCACCAGCTTCGTCGAGAAGATGACGAAAAGCCACGATTAAAGAAACGGCCATGCGCTCCCCAGATGAAATATCTTCGGGACTTATCCCAGATGCTCCGTCGGACCGATACTGTACAAAGTCCGGATCATTGATAATTCGGTCGGTGAGCGGTGTATCAACTACACGATCTTGTATCCGTTGAAAATATTGTATATCTACCGTACGACCCTGGCGCAACTGGATTGTTTTGCTTGCGATTTCATAGCCTATAGGCGGCTGTAGTTGCGGCCGTTCCATGCTACTGGCGGGTTACCTTAACCATACTCGGCCGGATAACGTAGCCGTCGAGCATATACCCGGCACGTAATTCTTCGGCTACCACCTCCTGCGAACCCTTGGCTTCGTCCATTGTAACCGCTTCGTGCAAGTTAGGATCGAAATGAGTACCCGGCATGGCAGCAATGCGAGTTAAACCGAGTTCGCCGAGAGCTTTATCGAGATTCTTACCAACCGACACAACGCCTTGTGCCCAAGCATTATCGGCAAGCTCGGCCGGTGCGTGGCCAACAGCACGCTCGATTGTATCAATGACAGGTAATAACTTTGCAATAGTCGCAACCGAAGCAGCCTGTTGTACCTGGCGCTTTTCGACATCGATTCGTTTACGGTAGTTCTCAAAATCAGCCTGCAGACGCTGGAGGTCGGCGGTGAGTTCGGCAAGTTTTGCAGGCTGGTCTTTTTTAAGCATAATCCCAGCATAGCCGGCTAGCACTCGCCAGTCAACACTGCCAGCCCCGAGTTACAATACTTCTTCGAGTACTCGGCCGGCGTGCGCGACCAACCGCATAACTTCGCGGTAACTCTGGCGTGTCGGACCAATGACGCCGATATAGCTAAAATCAGAATAAGGTGACCTGAACCGGCTAATAACAAGACTGCAACCGCTACTCTTGCCGATTGGGTTTTCGCTGCCGATGTACACATTAAGCGGTTCGTTCGGCACAGCCTCATGCAGCCAGGGTTCGATGTTATCAAGTAACCGGGCGACTTCGTGTACTGGGCCGCCGTGCATAAATTCGGGTTGAGTAAAAAGACGCGAAAAGCCGCTCATATATAATTGGTTGCCAATAGTTGCAAGCCCAGCATTGCCTGTTAATTCAACCAGCATATCTGTCGCAGAACGGATGGCCAAATCTGCACGACCGGCCAGCGACACACGAGTACGCAGAGCGTGGGCCGAACGGGCCATTGGTGCCGGCGTTTCTTCGGTAGCATCACGCAGTTGATTAACGTAATACCGATATCCCTTATCTGTTGGGATACGCCCGGCGCTGGTATGAGGTTGTTGGATAAGACCAGCTTCCTCGAGCCGTACCATTTCGGCACGAATCGTTGCCGAACTAACGCCAAACAATTTTGCGAGCGTCACCGACCCCACCGGCGCGGCAACTTCGGCGTATTGTTCAATAATGGCAGCGAGGATCTGCGCTTGGCGGTCGGTCATATTAGATTTATGATACGGCGGCTAGCACTCATGCGTCAAGAGTGCTAGGATACCGAGATATCTGGTGCGTGGGTATGCAAATATTGCACGGTATCGTGGTATAGCTCTTCTGCTAAACGGTGCGCGCTAAGCTCATCTTCGGCATGATGCACACCTTTGCGGGCAATATCGTCAACTGCTTGCACAGCAGCCTGAAAGTTGTCGTTTATTACAAAAATAAAGTGCGAATGGCTCAGCGCCATACGGAAAATCTTTGTCGCTTGTTGCAGTCGGCGATGCAATTCGGTTGGAGTAAAATCGCTACGACCACGCATGCGAGCGATCCACGCCTCAAAACTGGGCGGCAACATACATATGCTTATGGTGTCAGGTTTGAGACGGGCAATATTAATCCCGCCCTCGATATCAACATCTGTTATAGCAATCTTTTGTGCGGACCGTGCCCGTTCGATTTCGCGCGCGCTAATACCGGACACCTGCTGGTTATGAATAATTTCGGCTTCGATAAACGCACCTTCGTTTAGCTCGTTGAGTATTTCATCTTCGGTACGAAAGAAATACTCACGCCCGCTTTGCTCCCAAATACCTTTATTCATGCGCGGCTGGCGGGTTGTATCAGAAATAATAAAATGGTAACGGCCGGTTTTGATAAGTTCGTCAATAATAGAATTACGCCCGGTTGCACTGGGCGCAGTTAAGGTAACAAGGGTAGTTTGGGCAAGCGTGGCGATCGTGTCAGGGCTTGGTTTATAGTCATGGAGGGCCGCCTCGAACTCTGGGCGCCGCTCTAAATGCTGAGTCGGACTTGTCCCCGATGCTGCCGATTGTTTAAAAAGTCTCGAAAATATCGATGTTTTTTCCACTGACTGGCCCTTTTTGTACGTTAAACTATAGCACGATCGTCAAAAAATGTGTAGGGGGTGTGTATTACTAGGATTTTGTGGATTGAATCTGGCCGCCGCCGTAAACTGACGCACCATAGCCACTAGCAACCTGCTTACTACTTTTAGCCTGCTCTTGCGGTTTTAATACTTTAATAACACCGGCAAGTCCAGTAAGTACAACCATGCCCATGCCGACATGCTTTAAAAAATCTTTGCGGTCCATCCGCCTTTGTAAGATGTCACTCAGTTGCTTGTTCATTTCTTACTCATTGCTGTTTATTTTTGTACGTTAACTGTATAATCGGGCATGCTGGCCAGGATGTCAAGAGGGCGTAAGCGTTTCGGGCCGACGATAGGGCGCGAAGCCGTCAACGCTCCGTGTTTGCAAAGAGGGCCGTTGCATAACTCGTGGGGGCGGGCGTAATGGCGCTGCAGGTCGGACGCTTCTTTTTACTAATGTCGACTGCGGGGCAAAACCGTCCATCGTCTTTACTGGCTGTGGCTTTAGAGTGACTGGGGCAGGAGTCAGGGGGATGTTTGGGTGGGGCTGTTCGGCGATCACAGTGGACTGCACGGGTTCCGCTTTATGTGATTTTTGTGTTCGGTTTTGCAACCACACCAATACGACTCCAATTTCGTACATCGCAATAATCGGCAAGGCAAAGAGTAGTTGGTTCATAATATCGGGCGTCGGCGAAATGATGGCCGCAATAATAAACGACGCCACAATAACATAACGCTGGATCTTCATAAGTTTACTCGGCTTAAGCGGCGTAAAACGGTTAATGATAAGTAACAGAAGTGGAATCTGGAATAACAATGCTGCGCCAATTAAATATGTCATCACAAAACCGAGGTACGAGTCTACGGTAAGCATGGCTTGAATATTTTTTAGCTCCATGCCGGTCAAAAAATGCAGTGCACCTGGCAAGCTTACAAAATAAGCAAATAATACACCAGTGACGGCCAACACCGTTGCCGCCCCTAAATACAGTAAGGTCGATTGGCGCATTTTACTGCCAATCAGCGGTTCTAGATAGCGGTATAAGTGGTACATAAAACAGGGTACGGCCACCAAAATACCTACATACAAACAAATCTTTATACTAAAACTGAGTCCCCCGATTGGGGTGAGGTAATACAGTTGCTGCCCACCAAGCGGTGCCGTAAGCACTCCCAAAATGGTATCCAAGAAGGGGTAGGCTAAACCCGAAGCTAAAAAGATAACTGCGACAACCCAAAATAACCGTCGTCGCAGCTCTTGTATGTGTTCGAGAAAGGTCGGCAACTCGCCGGGTGCAACCTTAACTGTTGGCTTCGGTGTTTGGTCGAGCCTTTTTTTCATCCTCAGTGCCATTTAAGCCCTTACGCAGTTCACGGACCGATGAGCCCGCACTCTTAAAGAGTTCTGGCAACTTCTTGCCGCCAAAGAGTAGCAGAACAATGGCTAGGATAATCAACAGTTCGGGGGTGCCGATACCTAAAATGTCCCCAAAATATATCATGTGCGTTCCTCCACTCACATATGTTATTGTAATTATAGCCTATACCGATTACGCTAAAACTGCAAGGAAACCATAATGGTTTTAGATGTTCCACCCACCATGTATTTCGCTCAGGT
>DATLJN010000003.1:0-4440 GCA_035538835.1 Magnetospirillaceae bacterium | reverse complement strand
GTTTCAGTTCGACGTCGAGGCCAAGCTCGTCAACGATAATCTGAGCAGTTTCCAGATCGATTCGCTGGTTAACTGTGGCCATAATACCGTTCTTAAATAGCTCACCAATCAGTTTTGTAACTGGCAGGTCCAATTGAGCCGCCAGTTCGCCGACGGTAATCATGCCTGGGATGACCAGTGTTTTTTGTGCCATGACCTGTCTCCTATTCTGGCGGCTCTCAGGAGCCACTTATATTTACTTCTTAAGGCTCAGTGAAATCTTGCGGTTTTCTTTGAGGATTTCGAGAATCTTAAAGGTCTTCTTTTCGTTGAGCTTAAAGATTTTCTCTGGGTCAATGCCATCGCCGTCACCAAGTTCGGTTACATGCACGAGAGCTTCTACCGCTGGACTCAGTTGAATAAACGCGCCAAACGGAGTAATCCGGGTAACTGTGCCTTCAACATCATCGCCCACCTTAAAGTTCTGTACCTCTTTAGCCCAAGGATCTTCTTGGAGCTGTTTGAGACTGAGGCTCAGGCGGTCTTTTTCGATAGAAATAATCTTGGCTTCAACAGTTTGGCCCACTTTTACGTAATCTGATGGATCGCTGACCCGCTCCCAACTAATTTCGCTAATGTGAATCAACCCTTCGATGCCGTCAACATTCACAAAGGCGCCAAAATCGACGACCCCTGTAACAACACCTTTAACAGTGTCACCCACTTTGAGTTTTTCAAAGCGTTCGGCCAAACCTTCTTTGATCGCCTCTTTTTCAGAGAAGATCAGTTTGTTGGCCTTACGGTCAGCATCCAGCACACGCACTTTGATTGGTTTGTTAATCAAGCTGTTTAGGCGCTGCAGAATTTCGTCTTTGTCGGCACCAGCCACGCGTGGGTAGTGTTCGGCGCTCAATTGACTGACAGGCATAAAGCCGCGGATGCCTTCGAGTTCGATCAGTAAACCACCCCGGTTCGCATCGTAAGCAACGACCTCAATCGTTTCGCCATCGTCAAAGATACGTTTAATTTCGTCCCAGCCACGGTCTTTAGCCGCTTTGCGGAGGCTTAAGAGTGCGTAACCTTCTTCGATTTCCGGATCGACGATACTGGCAGTAACGTCGTCCCCCTCTTTAAGAGTGCGCATCCCGCCGATTTCGCGGCGTGGCACCATTCCGACTCCGTGCGGACCTAGATCAATCCACAATTCATGCTTCTTTACAGAGAGCACTTTCCCTTCAATCACCTCGCCGGGGGCGAGTTGTGTCATTTGCTCCTGCTCCAGGAGCTCGTCCATAGTAATAGTTTTGGCTTGCGCCATAAGTGTTAAAACACCTTTCCTTCGTGTATTTCTCGCGGCGCGCCAAAAAACGCGCTAAAAGATTAGCTTTATTGTACCGTACTCGAGGTCACAAAGTAAAGCGAATTGCCTGTGCGAGCAGGCGGCGACGGGCACGAACATAACTTAAGGCGGCAAAAACGAACAAGCTCACCGAAGTAATCGGGAGTAAAACCTGCTCCGGCCCCGTTGCAGGTACAATAACAGGAGAAGATGGCTCCGGTTGAGTCATAGTTGGGGCAGATGGAACAGATGCCGCTGGGGCAGGTTGTTCCGGCGATTGCGCAGGCGGTTGAGAAGCGATTTCCGGGGCTGGCTCACCTTGTGGTTGGCTTACCGGCTCGGTTATTGGCTGCTGCCCGTACTGATTGGCTCGATTTTTCGCCCACCATACGCCAAGAACAAGCGCAGCAGCAAGCGCAATCGCAATAATGATGTAGAGAATGATCGGACGTTTCCTGTCCGTATCTGTTGTTTTGTACATACATTCCCCTCGCTAAAAACCTCTATTTCGTAGTGTACAAGCTTAGATCATATCGCGCAAACCATCTATCGTGTTGTACACTAAGTACTATGATTACCGCTGTGGACGTGGGGGCCACCAAAACACTTATTGCTCAGTTTAATGACGCCGGTGAGCCAGTTAACCACCTCAGGTTTGAAACGCCATCGATCGCCGCAGACTGGATACGGTTATTTAACCAACACATGACGAATCTCAAAGATGTTACATCGCTGGCCATTGGGCTTCCTGGCCAAGTTTCAGGAGATGGCAGTACAGTGCTGTATTGCGGTAACTTACCCTGGCGCGACATCCCCCTTAAAAAAATGCTTAGCAACACCTACACCTGTCCCATTTATCTTGAAAATGATGCTGCAATGGCGGGTCTCAGCGAAATTAATGCACTACCGCAACTACCTCGTGTTGGGTTTTATCTCACTCTTGGTACCGGTATCGGTGGAGCTATTATTGTTGACGGTAAGCTTATATCTGGCCTTAACAGATGTGAACCTGGCCACATGCTTTTAAAACACGGCGCGACCTGGAAAGAGTGGGAGGATCTGGCCTCTGGAAAAGCAATTGTTGCCCACTACGGCAAACTAGCGCAGGATCTCCACGCTGCAGAAGAATGGCAATGGCTCGCCGAAAATGTCGCCCAAGGTCTTATGCCCGTAATTGCGACGATTTTACCTCAGACAGTTGTGGTCGGGGGTGGCGTCGGCCATTACTTTGGTATGTTCCAAGGCTACCTCGCCGAGAAACTCCACCGGCGTTTACCAGATTATCTTCCTGTTCCAACCCTCCTTGCCGCCAAACGCGCCGACGAGGCTGTTTTGTACGGATGTTATCACCATGCAACCCATCAAACTGCTTGATCAAGTGCTGGGCAGCTTTACTAAATATCACTTTATTCAGAGTGACGATTTTAGGTGGTCACCTAACGACAATACTGTATATTACCGTCGGCCTAAACATAATGAGGACATCTGGAGCTTACTCCACGAGATTGCCCACGCCGAGCTAGGGCATACCACTTTTAACCTCGACATTGAACTCCTTAATCACGAGACCCAAGCTTGGGCACATGCCACCTCTGTTTTAGCGCCCAGATTTGGGGTGCGCATAGATGATGAGTATATGCAAGACCACTTGGACACCTACCGGGAATGGATGTTTGAACGCAGCCTTTGCCCCACATGTGGCCAAACTGGCCTCCAAACACAAAACACCTACCGTTGTATCAACTGTAGGTGTTTGTGGCGGGCCAATGAGGCCCGGCTCTGTGCGCTGAGGCGCACTAGGCTGCTAGATCAAATTCGGACTGTTTCTTAGCTTTTGTTTTTGCAGGGCTGATCACAACTACTGATTTGCGGCGGCGGCTAATCATACCACCCTTACGGCCGGCAATACGAGCAAGCTCGCGGTTAGCGGCAAAGCCACCAGTGGTGCCACGTTGGCCACCAACGGCGCCAATGCGGGCGTAAAAGTCTTTACCATGACGCTGAATATTCTTTTTGGCAGCTTTAAGGCCGCCCTCTTTAGTACCTGGCATATAAATTCTCCCTTAAGCTCACATTTGATATGTGAATACAAGCATTTTAGCAATACTTATGCTTTTTGTCAACGTTTACACAAGCGTTTTAGATGGTACAACAATTTTAGTAAAATATCACGACAAATATAAAACCCCCGGCGTAAACCGAGGGTCCTATAAAAAACGGCATCGTGCTAGTTTCCCACCAAAAGGCAGTATAATCGCCGCAGCTGGGCTTAACTTCTGTGTTCGGAATGGGAACAGGTGTTTCCCCAGCGCTATGGACACCGAAAGCTGTATTGGTTACAAGGTGGCGTGCTCAGATAAGCCTCGCTCTCAACGCTCAACCAATACTAGTTTCGACATCCATAGATGCCAGTGTTTTGATTCAAACTTGTAAAAGAAATGACGTAAATGTGATTGATTCACACAAACTACTAGCCAAACCTACCTTATCTTCCCTGTCTATGCCGAGGCATAAACGTGGGGTAGAAAAGGACATAAAAAGTCATTCGCCCTATTAGTATGCTTCAGCTCCATGCATTACTGCACTTCCACCTTGCACCTATCAACCAGATAATCTTTCTGGGGGCTATAGGGAAATCTCATCTTGAAGTTAGTTTCGCGCTTAATATGCTTTCAGCGCTTATCTATTCCGAACGTAGCTACTCGGCATTGCACTTGGTAGCACAACCGATACACCAGAGGTTCGTCCACCCCGGTCCTCTCGTACTAGGGGCAGATCTTCTCAAATTTCCTAACGTCCGTACCGGATATAAACCGAACTGTCTCACGACGTTCTGAACCCAGCTCGCGTACCACTTTAATCGGCGAACAGCCGAACCCTTGGAAGGTGCTCCCCCTCCAGGATGTGATGAGCCGACATCGAGGTGCCAAACAGCGCCGTCTATGTGAACTATTGGGCGCTATAAGCCTGTTATCCCCGGGGTAACTTTTATCCGTTTGCGTCGTCGATCCCACGTTCATCATCTAATAAATTAGACTTTTACGACGGATCACTAGCTCCTACTTTCGTATCTGCTTGGCTTGTGGGCCTCACAGTCAAGCTGGCTTATGCGCTTGCACTTT
>DATLJN010000002.1:0-9716 GCA_035538835.1 Magnetospirillaceae bacterium | reverse complement strand
CTTGTATGGGATCACTACTGTCGCACAGGCCGCAGCCCCCATTCCCCATGAGCCGCCATACGGAGCAAAATCACCGCTACCGGCAGAATTTTTCCAATCCCACAAAATGCGGCGACAAATCTTACTATCTGGCGGAGCATTTGCCGGCACCGGAACGTCTTGAAGGAAGTTCTTGGTTTGGCCGGGAGTAAAACTGCCTGCGTCTATGCCGCCTTGCACACTCGTGTTGTACCACATGTACGCCGTGGCACCGCCACCCCGTTCATAATATTCAACCTTAATGGTATGGTTTCCATCTCCCAAATTAGCGGTGTTGTAATAATACGTTGGGCCTTGGTCGACCCAATGATCAATGATAAGGTTACCGTCTACATACAGACGTACGCCGTCGTCCATTACGACGCTAAATCCATAGGTACCAGCCGGGAGATATTCTGTTTTTGTCCAGCGAACCGAGAAGTTGTCAGCACCAACACTTCCACCCGGCGAGCCGCCCCAGTCGAACTTTAGCTCACCTGGATCGGTTCTCGTCATAACAGGCGGACCAGTAAGCGTTGTGTTGTTAAAATATTCCCCGGTAAAGGCAGTTGCGTTAGGCTGGCCATAGAGCGCATACCAGTTATAGCTAACACCGGGACCATTATTGGTTATTCTATTGTTAAAATGCAATACTTCGCCAGGTCGAGTAGTAATATTGGTTGGCGTGTCGCCGGGATCAGGCGTGTTATCGGTGACGGTGGTGCTACCAACGGCATTCCAGGGTGCGGGAATCGGAGCCATGTCGCCTAATGGATTAGCACATAAACGTTTAATGATGTACCTGTTGCTAAGCGACCCGTCCCTACTAAATGTAATCATCTCGCTGGATGTCCCACAACTGCTGTATGCAGCCACGTCCGGAGACCCATTGTTTTGATAATACGTATTAGGGGTGATACATTCGAAAGGGGCGTGCCAGTTGATCCATCCCTGGCTCTCGGCATAGCGGACTCTGGCAGCAAACTCGTTAATTTCGGTCGGGCCAGGGTTAATGTTCTTCATTCCACTCATCGTCGAAATAATAAATGCGGCGCCCACATGACTTTGGGAATCAGGTTGGTTCAGTTTACAAACGATAAAGTTAATAAACTGATCGGCGCTTTCAATCCAGGTTGGCAGAGCTAAACCATTAGCGTAGCAGTTTGATGTGTCACCACCCCACGCTGGTAGCACTGCTGTGCCAGGATCGTCAGTATTACCAGTAAAATAGCCGACGTGGTATGGTGTCGGAAAAGCTTTAACTACTATATCGCTGCAGCCTGTCGTGAAGGCCAACACCATCGCTAACACCAATACGAATAACTTTTTCTTATTCATAATTTGGTTGGCCGGTCTGCAAAACACTAATCGCACTTTCAAAATATTTCTTGTACTCGTCTCTCATGGCATCGTCGCTCGGTATAAGAGTGAGAGCCTTCTGGTAATAGGATATGGCCAGCTCTTTGTCGCCCTTGTCGGCTGCCAGGCGGGCAATAGAAAAGGTAACATCCATGGTCACTTGAACCGTTTCAGCCTGGCGATAGGCGCCCATTGCGGCGTCCGGGTTTTTTTGAGCTTCGTAGAGATACCCTTGCTGCATAAACAAATCATATTTATCCTGCTGAGAAATACGGGAGTCTTTTAATGCAGTACCAACGACTTCCTGAGCCTTACTGTAATCACCCTTAGCTCCCAAACTCTGGGCGACCTGTTTAGGGGCGACCTGGGTGACACTACGGCTTTGCCACCACAAAAAAATACCCACGCCAAGTGTCGCCAGCAGTACCACCACAACACCAGTGGTGATAAGTATTTTTGACTTAGTAATTTTGAACTTCTTTGCCATCCGAAACAGCTTCACCCTTGATTCATGCTTATGTTAAATATAGCATACGCTGGGCATAAATTTCTATTGTCCCGTGGTATAACAAAGGTACGGATCTACCTAAGCGAGGAATAATGTGGACAGAAAAAGAGCGGGAGCTCTTTACGCAAGCTAACCGCGCTATTGTGAGCGGCCAGTATGCAGAGGGGTTGCACAGAGCAAATAAGTTACTCGGCCTGGTTTCGGGCAGCGATCTCAAATGGGCTTATGTGTCAGGCTGCCAACAGGCTGTTGCGCTACGGCATTTGGGTCGCCGAGAAAAAGCCAGCGAGGTTTTCGGCATGGCTCATCAACGCGCCGAGGCCGCTGGTGAGTTTGTTATCGCCGCCTACATCAACGTGGATTGGTCATCGGAAGAACCCGATCCCCACAAAGCAATCAATATGGTGTACCAGGCCATTCATGTGTGCGAAAACGCTACGGGTACCCCAGATCCAGAACGGTGCCTTGTGGCCGACATCGCCTACTTTCAGGTTATACTCGCCGTACACGCGGCGCGGGCTGGAATGCGGGGCATTGCTCCCCACATAGTGATTGACGCAAGACGAGCGCTCAAACGGCACGCTTACGGCGATCACCCTCGATACAAAGGGGCGTACCTGGTGGCGCTTATGCACGAGCGACGGCTGACTGGTTCTGTGTCAACGTGGCGGGCACTTATGCGCTGGGCCCGGGCACATGGCTTGGTTGCCCTTGAGGTGGCGCGCCAACGCAAAGTACGCGCAGCAATTTCTACCCTCACCTCACCCAGACGGAGAAGACAGCTCTATCTGGATGAGCCGACCTAATCCGCATGCCTGGCTCCCCACATCGGGAGCCAGGCTAACGACTCTGAACAAAAACGAAAAAGAGGCACGGGAGGACGCGAATCCTTCCATGCCTCTTAAGGCGAAGCAGCTATGCGGGAGCGACGTCTTGCTCGAGGGTAGCGTCCCGCGTTTCGGTCTGCGGCGGATATAGCACCCTGCCGACAACCATCAGCGCGAAACCCCCAACTGCCCAAAGTACACTGTACAGATCGGTGTGGACGTTGTCGTAGATCTCCGGCCACCAGTTGTGAAGCGGAATCTGCACCATGAGGTCAACGAAAATTGCAAATGACATCACCACGAACATGTAGGTAGCGCTCATAATGGTCTTAACGCAAATCCGCGACAAGTCGGTGAGTGCCCAGAAAAACGCGATCCCCACAATGAAGTACCAGCGGTGCCAACACATGTAGATCACTGCCAACATGATATCGAAGCGGCCGTTGACAATCCCCCATATCACCGCCGACACAACGCCCGTCAGCCCAAAGGCTATGAACCGCGCAAGCGTGTATACTGGTGCCGCCGCCACCTTGTGGTGCACGCCGAGCCGCTCCTGATTCTCGGCGATCGCTAGTGCAAGGTTGCCGATCGTCAAAAGCAGGAAGAACAGAATCAGCGGTACCATGCCCGACTCCTCGAACAACCCTTTTGTACCGCCGGCAACAACCACCACCATTGCGCCTGTGATGGTCGAAAGCAGTGCCGCGCCCAAGCGGACATACCAGAGCTTGCCGGTTGCGGTCATTACGCCCGCCACGAGTTCAACGACCGCCAGCGGGACTACCACGCAGGCACGTGCAGCTGCCAGGCCGGCGGGCGAAATGTAGGCCACCAACGACACAAACAGCACGCCATGAAACGCCTGCAGCGTCCCGCCTAAAATGGCTGTTGACCGGATGCCCTTGCGGAACATGTCACGCAAACGCACCTCGCGGTTCAGGCCCACGCGGTGTTCAAGCCACGGGCCAAGCCACTTAATGACCAGCAGTTTGAATATCGTACCGACGATCGAATAGATCGAAATGATCGTCAGAACCAGCATAACGGGGTCGCCGGCGATACCCGGGAAGTCGTGCATGAGCGGTTTTTGGAAGGCAATTCCCAGGCCACTGAAGAGCATTGCTCCGACGATCCACCCTTCGGCGAACCATCGCTGCGACTTTCTGCGCTCCAGCGACAGGAACCCTCCACGATGCTGCTCCCACGTCTCTCCTCTCGAGAAACTAGCTCAGGGATTGTAACGTGCTTTGCCCGTAGGACATGTTGCAGTTCCTACTACATAAACTATAAACTCACAAATTAGATTGTCAATTTACTAAAAGATTATTGAGGGTTACCGAAACAACTCACCTCTGTTATAATACTTCTATGAGTGTATCAATCGGAATTGTGGGCTTACCTAACGTTGGTAAATCAACCCTTTTTAATGCCTTAACCGACGCCAAAATCTTGGCGGCTAATTACCCATTTGCGACAATCGAGCCAAACACGGGAATTGTTCCGGTGCCCGACGCGCGCCTATATACACTGGGCGATATGCACAACACCGAAAAAATCGTGCCCGCAACCGTAACGTTTGTTGATATAGCGGGCTTAGTGGCCGGTGCCAGCAAAGGCGAAGGCCTGGGCAATAAATTTTTGGCGAACATCCGCGAGGCGTCGGCGATCTGCCATGTTGTGCGAGCTTTTAAAGACGACACCGTGCTGCATGTCGGCAATAAAATTGAGCCCGTGGATGACATTGAAATTATCAACACCGAACTTATTTTAGCCGACATAACTACCATCGACGGCCGCTTAGTCCGCCTCCAAAAAGAATCCAAGTCCAACCCCAAAATGCAGGCTGTGGCCGACTATCTAGAGACTCTTAAGCGCCATTTAGAACAAGGCACGCCGCTCCACAAACTCCCCTCTTTGGACGATGATCCCATCCGCGACTTGCATTTGCTCACCGCAAAACCTGTCATTTATGTGTTCAACATTGCCGAGGCAACCTTGGCTGACGTAACCGCAAAAGAAAAGCTAGCTAGTGTAGTTGCGCCCGCCCGCAGCGTGTTTATCTGCGCCAAGTTAGAGGAAGAGCTGCGCGAACTCGACAAAGAAGACGCTCGTGAAATGCTCGCCGAATATGGTCAAACCGAACCCGGGCTCGACCAGTTAATTAAGGCCGCCTATAGCACGCTCGGCCTCCAAAGTTACCTTACCGCCGGGCCAAAAGAAGTCCGGGCTTGGACTATCAAAAAAGGCAGCACTGCGCCGCAAGCTGCCGGAGTTATTCATACCGATTTTGAGCGTGGCTTTATTGCCGCGCAGGTGGTTAATTACGAAGATTTAATCGCCGCCGGCTCCGAGGCCGCCGCCAAAGCCGCGGGCAAAATGCGCACCGAAGGCAAAGACTATGTGATGCGCGAAGGTGACGTGGTGGAATTTAGATTTAACGTCTAGCGACCGGCCATTTTGCGGAGCGCGTTGCCAAATCGGCGTCGACGTGAGACATGCGCAGGCTTCGGTTCTTCAAAGAAAAATTCGTGCGCGAGAGCAAATGGTCAAAAGTAAGCGGATGGCCTGGGCGGCCACGATTTGCGTGTGGCCGCCCAGGGATTTACCGTTCAGAGATGCTTGCCGGGGTCAGGAACCCGGCGGCGGAGGCGGTGGAGGCGACGGACACGTCAGGACCAGGCGCTCCTGCTCGACTGGGACGAACATCGATCCGTTCCAGTGTCGCATGAAGCTGAGGTTCTGCGGATCCCACCTCACCAGGTAGTCGCGCACTCCTGGTGGGGTGTTCGTGATCGGGAACAGACTCCAGCCCGAAGGCACGAAGCTGTCATCCCCGAACCCGGTACCAGTGGCTGCGTTGATATCGTAGAGGTTCCGCGGGGCCTGACGCCCGTTGGGGTTGTAGATGTAGATGTCGACATTGCTGCCGAACTCTCCACACTCCTCTTCGAGAAACGCGTACGCCCTCAGCGGCTGCAAGCACCACACGGGGTGCCAGCTCTGGGTGCAGAACTGGTTTCCCGTGGGAAACTCGTCGCCGTGATACCGGCGCAGCTGGCTAGTGATAGATGCTTTCGAGTGGTCAAACCCTTCAAGCACCGTCACCTTTCCGCTGTCCGGCTGTGGCACGGGAGCCGCCGCTGCGGGGCCGGCCATGATCGACCCGCCGAGCAGCGCCAGAGTCAACGCCGCGACGAAGGCTGCAGCTCTTCGTCTGGGATGTGTATTCACACATCCTCCATTTCTGAGCGTCTGAACGAGTGCGCAAGGCTATCTGCGCACATGCGCTTTAAATCGCGCACGACGAGCATCATAGCAGACCCTTCCGTAGTTCTCAAGCATAAATAATAACAACATTGAGCTGGCCTGGGCGGCCACGTGGTGTGGCCGCCCAGGGTCTTACCTCTCAGGAGAACGCAGCATACTAGCTAATGTGCTGCGTTAGGGTACGCCGATCAGACCGGCGTCGCCGCGAGGGACGAACCGTCGGTCTTGCGGGCCGGCGTCGCGTCGTAGTCGTAATCGTAGTCGTAGGCCGGCGTGGCGTTGCCGCAGCCGCCAGCGGGCGTCGCGTTGCCCTTGACGCCATCGCTGATGCACTCCGTGCCGTAGCCGGCCGGCGTCGCGAGGGACGAGCCGGCCAGGATGACCGCGCCGTGGTTCTGGATCATGTCGCCGTCAGCCTGGATCGCTCCGCTGGTCCCGAGGGACAAGACGAAAGCAGCCGCGGCCATCCCGAACGTTACGACGACCTTGCGAGTTGATGTCACGAGGACACCTTCCTATTCTCTGAGTGATGAGTGTGCGTATATCATGTGTATTACTCACGCACGTCCTCCATCGTAGCAAATCAAGACTACTGATTCAAGCCTTCTTTATAGATGTTATGCCAAAATTGGGAACAGGCCGTGTGGCCACACCGTCGCTCCCAATAACCCCGCTGTTATAATGACAAAATGAACAGCGATTTTTTATTTATCCACTACGGGTATGACCACAATTTAGCGCCAAGTTTGACGCTGCATAAAGATGGCACTGAACAGTTTGAGTACCTTTCGCCACGTGGCCAAAATATAACCCTCGCCTTTGACACTTCTGCCCGCGCGTGCACTGGCTGGCATGATCTCGCCACCAGCGAAAGTTTCCCCTGCCCCGACCGCGCCATGCTCCCTACCCAGTTTAACCACTGCCGACACTGTCAAAACAAAACCGGCTTCAACCCAGCATTTTACCATGCAACCAGCGTGTCGCCCCAACAACAGGCCCGCAATGCCGAGCCACATTTTTTGTACCTCGCCCATTTTGCCCCGGGTGTGGTTAAAGTGGGGATAAGTTGGGCCGAGCGCGGGCTGCGCCGATTACTCGACCAAGGCGCTCGCAGCGCACTCATTCTAAAAACATATCCCAGCGCCACCATCGCCCGTCAGTACGAGGCAAAAGTCGCCGCGCTGCCCGGCATTGCCGAAACATTGCAAATAAAAACCAAGCATAAATTGCTTGGGTTCACCTATGATGTGGTGGCCGCAGCCAATGAGCTCTGCGCCGCACGCCAACGACTTACAACTGAATGTAATATGCAGCCCGAGGATAACGAGCCGGTTTCTCTCGACTCGTATTACCTATCAGATCACACGATCAACCAGCCGGTTATCCTTAATGGTGAACAAAAAATATCAGGACATTGTTTAGGTATGATCGGCAGCACCCTCATCACCGAACAAAACGACCAACAGTATGGATTATGCGTCAATAATTTTACGGGATATCGTGTAAACATAAGCGACGTACTTAACCCAAACACTCACCGGCCGCAACAAGCAAGCCTGTTCTAAGCATTCTCTACGCCCGGAGGCAGCACACTTAATTTCGTGTACTGCCTCCGGTCCTCCCCATCAGGCGGTTAGTGGATTAGGACTCATCGCTGCCGATTGCGGCGAGATCACGCCGGCGACGGCCGAAGAAGACCATGCCGATCCCCGTAGCCAGCGCGAGTGCGCCACCACCGGCGAGCGGCAGGATTGACGAACCGGTCTGCGGCAGCTGGTCGCCGGGGTTGGTGCTGGCGCTCGGGCCGGGCGATTCCGTCTGAGTTTCCGACGGTGACGGGCTTGGGGACTGGCTCGGGCTGGGCGGAGCGCACTTGACAGTAATCCGCTTGTCCACGAACTTGCACCAGGTGTCTCCGCCGGCCCACACCGAAGCGTGGATCTCGTGAACGCCATTGTTCACGTTGGCGAAGACGAACGTTGCCTTGTCGTTGCCATTGACCCACTTGACGATCGGCGTGCCGTCGTCGAGTCCGACCTTGACCCGCATCTTGAATGGGTTGTAGTTGGTGACCACCACGTGGATGCTGGCCGTGCCCGACTCGTCGGCGACGCAGCACTTGTACTCGACCTTGGGTTTCTTGACGCAGGTCGGCGTGTCAGTCTTGTCGTCGCCGAGCAGCACCATCGGTGCGTCCGCCGTGATCCCGACCGGCGGTTGCCCGTTCGGGGGACACCACGGAATCTTCTTGCACTTGTCGCCGGTGCACTCGTCACCCTTGGTCTCAGCCTGGGGCTGAGCAGTGGCGAGCGACGTGACTGATGTGTCGATCGTGCCGCTGTTGGGGTCGCCCGTGGCCGCGGCAGGCGCGGTCGAGAGACCCAAAACGAGCAAACCTGTTGCTACCGTGGCGGCAAGAGCTGCGAGCCCCTGCGCCACCCGTTTCGTAACACGCACAGCGTGCCCTCCTCTGGGACTGATGGAAAGAAACTCGTGCTCAAAAATGGAGCGTCGTTGATCCATTCTTTTAGCGCGAGCCAAGGAGATTATACCACAGTTTCCTCTTTAGGACTGAGGTCGCAAGAGATAAAAACGCTCACGGTTGCCTTTTGCTCCGGCGATATCACTGTCGGCCTTGGCCGTTATAACGAACAAACTTTTTGCCCATGCTTCAAAATCACGCAGAATAGCCCGGCGCATGGCGTCGTTTTTAATAACACCTTTATGTTTAACATTGGCACCCGCCTCAAACTGAGGCTTCACCATCGCAACGATAGTGGTCTTTTTGTTCGATAGTGTTGCGACATGCGGCAAAATATCATGTACGCTAATAAAGCTCACGTCAATGACCACGATATCAGGGGTTACAGAAAGCTTTTTGAGGTTACGAATATCAGTTTGTTCATGCAGTTCAATCTGGGGATGATCCAACAATGACGGATGCAGCTGATTTGTGCCCACATCAACGGCAATCACTTTTGACGCGCCGCGCCGCAGGGCAAAATCGGTAAAACCACCGGTGCTACTCCCCACATCCAGTACCACTTTATCTTTAAAATCGAGATTAAGCGTCTTGGCGACCGACGCTAATTTAAGCCCAGCCCGCGACACATATTGCTCGTCGGCTATGAGGTCAATGGTTTTGTCGGACGCTACAAAATAACCGGGTTTGGTTATGATCCGACCAGCAACTTTTACTTTGCCAAGTTTGATCCAACTTTCGGCCTGCGAGCGGCTTGCTACCAGCCCGCGAACAACTAAAGTTTGGTCTAATCTTTGCTTATTCATTACTTGACATTATACACAAAAAATGGTAGATTACTAGCGCACAACGCCATTATCCCCTGAGAGAAACGGAGACACGGCGTGACGCGCATCAGTGATGTGGTCCCTGACAGCAGACGATGTCTGTTGGTCAATGCCAGGACAGACACCGTCCCTCCCCAACTGACGGTCATGTGTAACACGTGGCCGCTGCCTGGGGCAGATGAGGCTGCTCTGGCAATCGAGGGTGACAACGCTCAGGAAATCGCTCAGATCACCTGGGAAAGACTCCCTGGCTTGCTCGAAGAGCTGCTCGCACGTTTTTGCAGCAAAGTTGAGCTGGTCAGCACCTCGAACAACGGGATCAAGCTCGGTGTCATGAAACTTGACCTCAAACATGGAGTAACCCGCATCACCATCCTGAACTGGATCCTCGAGCGACTGAGGCTCCCGGCGGTGTGGAGTGAGCG
>DATLJN010000001.1:0-25852 GCA_035538835.1 Magnetospirillaceae bacterium | reverse complement strand
CGCTTAACGTTACGAAGTTTGGCCAGTGGATAGGCGGTCGCCCATTGGGTGCATATCCCAATATCAAGCGCTGGCGTCTGCGGCGCTTCCGATGTAATTGACACGAACTGGGCGTCTTTTAAGTCCGGATATTGACGGGTAACCAACTCTCGCTCCTGCGCCACACCTTGATCGCCGCGCATAATGTAAAAGTGTGTTTTAACACCTTGATTGGCCAAAAATTCCGCAAAACTAAAAATATTATTGAGGCCAGCATAAATTGAATCAAACCCTGGCAAAAACCAACCGACCGTTTTGGGCGTGTCGAGTGCCACTGGTTTTTTGCCCAGCTCACGGTTGTATGTAATATCGTCAGCGGTCAAATCATACAAGCGACTCAACACCAAAGCGTCCCGCTGGTACACATCAAGCTCGGCAGACACAGACGGCAATTCCGGCTGCTCGATATTCAGCTGCATCGGATCGTGTGCTAAAACATTCGGATTACTAAACGTATCAATTGGCTGTTTAAGCGTCTTTGCAAGGAGGTTTGCCGAAATTGGAGCCAACGCTTCCCTGGGTAGGGCGCCGATGTCTTTACGGCTATACACCGCAGCCTTGGGGCAAAAAACCAACCGCGACTGCGCACTCGCCTGAATCATGGCACCGGCAATAACAGCGTCATCGGGGAGTCGTGTGTCAAAACGCACACGACGCAGTACGTCGGTATTAGCGACAAACAGTTGACGGGAGACAATGCGCAGGTTGCGAATCCACTCAACATTACCCAGATACCCCTGGTAGTACGCTGGGAAACCACGGAATAACCCCACTGGGCCGTCAAGTGTCACCAATCCGCCGCAATCTTGGATAAGCTCATCACGGCCAATCACTTTGCCGCCAACTATGCCAACACCTCGGATCGACAGCCACCCGGCCATCTGACCATACTGCCATTTGCCCGGAATTTTGAGCCGCGAATCGGCAAACAGTAAGGTACGAGCGGTTGGATAAGCTTCTAACATCGTGTTGAGTGCCTTCCCGAACGCGCCGGATTTGTAGTCAAATACTTTGTTGGCTCCTTGGCGTTGGAGCAGTTTGATATCGCTTTGCGAAGGATCGCCCTGGTATGCAACGCAAAATATTGCTGTTTTTGGCAAGGTACTCCGTAACCGGCCCAGCACCCGCATAACACTTGCAACATCCTGCCCATGCACGGCGACCAGTGGTTTTTGGTCGATGGCTCCAGACTTCCAATCGAGCAATAATTCGGTCTTGCGATGATATGGGGTGGCAAGAATCCCCTCTTGATCGAGATATTTTTGCACCGCACGGCGCTGACCGGCGAGCGCATACGGTTTGGTATCAATCGAAAGCGCAGTCGATGTCGCAATCACCCGCCAATGGTACAAGATCTTTGGAATGTGGCTAATTTTTTTGCTAATGTGCGTCACTTTAAGGAACAAATCCCAGTCCTGGGCGCCGTTTGTTTCGCCGTCCCAGCCGCCGACTTCGCGCACAAGGCTGGTGCGCATGACATTGAGGTGGGTCGGGTAGTTGGCGCTCAACATGACCTCGGGCGACCATTCAGGTTTAAACAGCGGTTCGTAACGCACGCCCTGTTCGTCGATCATATCTTTGTCGGAATAAATAAAATCGGGGGTTTCGGCGTTGATGAGTTTAGCGTTCTCGTACAAAGCGTCGGGTGCCAGAGTGTCATCATGGTCGAGCAGGGCGATATAATCACCCTTAACCTTTTTGAGTACGCGATTAGAATCGCCACCAATACCCAAGTTTGTACTAAAACTAAACACCTTAATACGACTATCTTGAGCAGCGTAGGTCGCCAGTAACTTTTTAACCGCTTCGTCCTTACCAACGTTGCCAATACATAGTTCAAAATATGGGTAGGTTTGGGCAAGCACCGATTCGAGTAATTCTTCGAGTACATCGGCCGGGGGATTAAACACTGGAGTAATAATACTAATGAGCGGTTTTTTGGCGAATTTTTGAGCCGCTTTGCGTTGTTGTTCCAGCTGCTCCTCGTTCGGTTCATTCAGTACAATCCAGGCGTGATATTGTGCGACACGATTTTGTATCACATCTTGGATCGCCGACGGCGCACTCCCGCCTTTTGCCAAGCGCAACAACTTTGCCGGCTTACGCAACAGCAACGAAATTGCTTTTTTAACCGTGCCGCCCGGATCTTTGCGGAACTTATTTTTTACCACCGCGGCCGTCCGCGCAAGCTTGTATGACCTCGACGTTTTAATAATGTTCAGTTCAGATTCGAGAAGTTTATTCTGCTCCTTTAAACGGTGGAGCGCGTGGTCGTGATCTGGCATGTTAGCGTGTCCTTTTTATGCGTCGTTTAATTGCTTGGGCCACACGGCGCGGGTGGCGCAGCTTGCCAAGGTGGCGAACTGGGCCGAGGTCTTTAAGCTCGCGTTCTAATTCTTCAATTTTGGCTTTTTGGATAATGATTTGTTGTTCCTGATACACGCCTTTTTGAATAGCACTTTTTGAATGATCGCTAAGTTCAATCAGCCGGTCAGTCACGGCGGCGAGCATGTCATGCATATATCGAAGCAGCGTCTCGGGTTCGAGCGTGTCTGTTAGAGTGCCGGGCACATCGGCTTGTTTTCCAAGCTCCTTATTATTGTAAACCACAAAAAAGTGCCGGTAACTCGGATCGGTGAGTTCGGGGCTAAACGCAAGCAGGCGATTGTAATGGCGTTTAATAGCGCGGCTCTTTTTGGCGTCGATGCCAATCTTTGCTTCGATAAGGTTAAGGTGGGCACTAAAAAGCCAACTGTAAATATTGTTTGTTCCAAAGTGTACATACGACGCGCCGGTTTTTTTAATGGTCGCTTCTGTTGTTGCGAGGTTAGGCTTTTTAAACTCAAAATGCTCTTCCAACCAATCTTGCCCAACTCCGAACAGCTTTTTATTAAAGTCATTTACCATTATTTCGGCGTGGTGCACGCCCGGGGTCTCGAATGGCGCGGCAATAATACACACATCTTTTGCCAGTCGCAAGCAGGCACGGACAAAATCATCTTTTAACTTTGGTGTGACATGTTCGAGCGTGTCGGTACTTACCACAACATCAAATGCGCCATCGGGCATATCAGTTTTAGTAGCGTCGGTTTGGATGTATTTGGCCGTAACATCGGCGGGTTGGGGGAGAATATCAAGGATGGTCAGTTCGGTTTTTAGCGGTGATTTTTCGAGCAGCTCGCCAAGGTACGGGCTGCAGCCGCCAATATCGAGTATGCGGACGGGCCGCGTGCGCTTTTTATACAAATGTTCCAAAATACCAACGATGACAAAAAAGCGGGAATAGCCATCTGGTCCAAGCGAGAGTGCATCTGGAGTTTGTGCCATGTCAGTATACTATCATAGCAAAAGCGCAAGCGGGTAGCGGCAGCCATCCCTCCTCCTCAAAAAAACCTGCGCTCCGGCGCAAGAGGCGCCTACAGGTAAGTCGGGAAACGACAAAAGTTTTTTGAGGAGGAGGGATGGCTGCCTTTCGTAATCTCTTGTATAATCAAACCACATGCTCAGGTCCTGGCAAGAAACCGCTCACCTTATCCGCGAGCTGGCAATCACCGATTTTAAGTTGAAGTACCAAGGCTCAGTTATGAGCTATCTGTGGTCGCTTATTAAACCGCTGGCCAGTTTTGCGGTTATGTATTTGGTGTTCGTAAAATTCCTCAATACCAGCATCGACCCAGCTTCGCTGTTTTTGGGTATTGTGTTGTGGAGCTACTTTTCGGACTTTACAAGCAGCGGCTTAAAATCCATCGTCGATCGCGGCGATTTGATCCGTAAAATCTACTTCCCGCGTGCGATTATCGTGGTCGCCAGCAGTTTGAGTGCCTTTATTACCCTGCTCCTTAACCTACTTGCCGTATTTGTATTTATGGCGTTTAGCGGGCAGTGGCCGACGCTTTCGGCGCCGCTCTTTATATTATTACTCGTCGAATTATACGCATTGGCGCTCGGAGCATCGCTGATCTTATCGGCGCTATATGTGCGGTTCCGCGATATTTCGCACATTTGGGAAGTCTGCTTGCAAATTTTGTTTTACTCCAGTGGTATTTTGTATGTGCTCAGCGCAGTGCCGAGCGCCTTCCAATCTTGGTTGGCCGTTAACCCAATTGTACAGATTGTACAGGACTCACGTAACGTGCTGACCCCTATCCATGTGACTGCTAGTTCAGATGTGCTCAGCGGTATGCTTGCTCTTATCCCGTACGCCATCCCGTTTGTCGTGCTCGGTCTTGGCATCTGGATTTTTAACGCATCGTCTAAAGGATTTGCCGAAAATGTCTAAAGATATCGCTGTTAAAGTCACAAACGTTACCAAGTCGTTTATTGTGCCGCACGAACGCCACAACAGTTTAAAGCAAACTGTTTTTAATTTGTTAAGCCCGCGTCGTTTTACCACATTCGAAGCGCTCAAAGATATTAATTTCGAGGTCAAGCAAGGTGAATTTTACGGGATTATCGGCCGCAACGGGTCGGGCAAAAGTACGTTACTTAAGATTCTGGCGCAAATTTATCAACCATCAAAAGGCGAGGTAGTAGTGGAAGGCCGGCTGTCGCCATTTATCGAGCTTGGCGTTGGCTTTAACATGGAACTCACCGGGCGCGAAAATGTGTATTTAAACGGCATCATTTTGGGGCTCACTCGGCCAGAGATCGACACATTGTTCGACGACATTGTGCAATTCGCTGAGCTCGAAGAGTTTATCGACCAAAAGCTTAAAAACTACTCCAGTGGCATGCAAGTTCGCTTGGCGTTTTCGATTGCTATTCGCGCCCACCGTGGTATTTTACTGATCGACGAAGTGCTCGCCGTGGGCGATTCGGCCTTCCAAAAAAAGTGCTTCCAATCTTTTTATGATCTTAAAAAAAACGGCAACACAATCATTTTTGTTACCCACGACATGAGCGCCGTTAAACGTTTTTGCGACCGCGTACTTATTATCGATAAAGGTAAGCAAATCACCATCACCGACCCAGACGAAGCCGAACGACTATACAACCAGCTCAACGTTAAAAAGGGCGAGCAAGAACTTAAAGAAACCATCCAAAACAAACGCTGGGGTTCGCGCGACGTCGAAGTCACTAAAGTCGAAATCACCAACCACAAAGGCGAAAAAAACAAACCGCTCGCTACCAGCAAGCCAGCGACAATCACCATCTTCCTCAAAAGTACGCTCATTAAAAAAACTGACTTACTCGCCGGTCTCGCGTTCTTTAACCAAGCCGGCGTGCGCATTGGCGGGCCGAACAGTCGCGGCACACGTATTACTTCTGACGATAAAAGTGTATCGCTCCACATCGACGAACTCAGCCTGGCCGCTGGCGACTACGACCTCACCGCCGGTATCTTCGACGAAAAAACCGGCACAGAACTCGATGTCCGCGACCGCGGTTTTCGCTTTACCGTGCTTGGCGAAGACCCAATTTTTGGCGTCACTAAACTCTTTGGCACATGGCACACCACCCAAAAATAGCGGTTATTATCCCAAACTGGGACGGCGCGGATATGATCCCGGCCACTATTGCCTCTTTGCAACAACAGTCGATGGTCGGTGATATTATTGTGATCGATAACGGTTCGGTTGATGGCTCGCTCGACTACCTGCGGCCGCTCGCCAAACAAAATAAAATTATCCTGATTGAACATGCCAAAAACCTTGGCTTTACTGGTGGTGTTAATGCCGGTTTTGCCTATGCGCTTAAACACAAGTACGATGCGGTTGCTTCTTTAAATAACGATGCCGTGGCCGATAAGAACTGGCTGAAATATCTATGGGAACGTCTGGCGAGTCACCCAAAAATTGCTGCTGTCACCTGTAAAATCCTCTCAGAAAATGGTAAGACTATGGACAGCACCGGCGACCTGCTAAGTATCTGGGGTTTGCCATACCCGCGCGGCAGGGGAGAGCCAACTAGCAAAAAGTACGACCAAGACACTGATATTTTTGGTGCCAGCGGTGGCGCAACGCTTTTCCGCTGCGCTGCGCTGCGCGACGTCGGCCTCTATGACCCAGACTTTTTTGCCTACTACGAAGACACCGACATGAGCCTGCGCACTCGCCTTGCCGGGTGGACCATCAAGCTCGAACCGCGCGCTTTTGTGCTGCACCAAATTAGCAGCACAGGTAATCGTGTTAAAGGTTTTACCACTTTGCAAACCATGAAAAACCTACCGTGGGTGATTGTCAAAAATATTCCGCTCAGTTTGTGGTGGCATATAATTCCCCGTTTTACGCTTGCCTACATCATGTTTTTTGGCCGGGCAATTATAGATGGTCGTGGCTTGTGGGCGCTCCGTGGGTTTTTAATAAGTCTGGCGCTTTTACCAAAAAAACTGTGGCAACGCCGCACGATCCAAAAAAACCGTAAGATTACTCCCGCTGCTGTGAACGCCTTACTCCTTCACGACCTTCCACCAAACGCTCGCAAACTCCGCCACCTGCGCTCTGCTTGGTGGCGCCTGAGAGGGAAGTCATGAAAACGATTGTTATTGACGCACGCAAAATCAAATCGAGCACCGGCCGCTACGTGTTTGAGCTTTGCACACACCTCGAGGCGATCGACACAACTAACCGATACAAGGTAATTGTGCTGCCCGAAGAAGCCGATTATTACCGCCCCACAAACCCTAACTTTACGGTTGTCACCTGTTCATATAAACACTATACCTTTGATGAGCAGCTGGGGTTCAACCACTTTTTACGCGCCCTCAAACCCGATCTCGTACACTTTTATATGCCTCAACAACCCCTGTTATACACCAAGCCGGCAATCACAACTGTCCATGACCTTAACCTCCTGCGCATCACCGATAACGACATGGGAGCGGTGGAGCGATTCGTTAAGAAGAAGATTTTTGCCGCGCTCCTGTGGGTTGTTGCGCGTCGTACCAGGCACATTATCACCCCCACTCAATTTACGAAGGACGATCTTGTTAGTTGGTCGCACGTTTCGCCCGAGAAGGTGACTGTCACATACGAAGGTGTGTATGATCTTAAAAAAACAAAACCTACTCCAAAATATTCCGACGTACCATATTTTATGTACTTAGGTCGTGCCGAACCATACAAGAACAACCGCCGGATGATTGAGGCTCATCAACGATTATTACGAACAAAACCAGAACTAAAACTCTTAATTGTGGGGGCTATCGACGATCTGCGTAAAGCAGATATGGATTGGGTCAAACAAAACGGTTACAAAAATGTAGACTTTCTCGGGTGGCTACCAGACGAAGAAGCCGCGTGGCTGTATCAACGGGCCATTGCCTATGTTGGCCCGTCGTATCTCGAAGGTTTTGGTTTGCCTGCGCTAGAAGCCATGTATCAAGGCGCACCTGTTGTCAGCGCTAACACAACGTGTTCCCCAGAGGTGTTTGGTGACGCGGCACATTATTTTGATCCATTTAGTATAGACGACATAACGCGTGCTATGAACGATGTTATGACGGATGCAAAACTCCGCAAACAACTTATCATGAATGGCCGATCCCAGGTTAAAAAATATTCCTGGCGGCGTATGGCAGAGCAGACCCACGCCATCTATATCCAGACACTCAACCACAGCCTAACAGATTGACCCCTAATACGCGTAAAAAGGCGAGTGGATGGAGGTAGGGAAGGCCGGCATAGGCATAACCGTCAACACCCAGCTATCGTTGCAGAAAATGCTATAAATCTTATATGCTGAGATATCTAACGCGGATGTATTTTACTGACCGTGAAAACCTCAGCACTCCCCTTGCTAAAAGTTTTCCACAGCATTTGCTTTTTTTATTTTTTATATAAAAATATATTTTTGCAAGATTATTCAGCGACTCTTTCAATAACGAGGTGGCGGTCTCTCCCCTCCCCTTCGCTGTGGCTCGTGAGACGTGGATAGTCAGCCACCACACGGTGCGCGGTGCGGCGATCAACCGGACTCATTGGCTTAAGGTGCATCGTTTCACCGGTGTTCATCACTTCTTCACACCACTCTTTTACCTGGTCGGCGACATGTTCAGCGCGGTGTTTTTTATACTGGGCGACATCGATATTAACACGAGTCAGTTCGGCATCCTTACCTTTTAGGCTCATCGAAAGCAAAAATTGCAAACTGCGTAGTGTTTCGCCGCGCTGACCAATCAAAAATCCATTTAAGTGCGTGGAGGGCACGCTTAATTCAATCACGTCTTCTTCGCAGCGTGCCGCAACATCAGTGTTAAGCCCAAAGAACGAAAGCAAATCCTCAAGATATTTCTTAGCGAAATCAATTGATGCGTCTCGGTCCATCAGTTATCTCCTCTTCTTTTTGGTACTACCCTTCTTGGTCTTCGATTCGACAACTTCGGCTTCGACCGCTTTTTCGACGCGCGTTTTTGTTTTTTCACTTATCTTTTTGAGGTCAGTTTCATCTTTTTCGAGCACCATTTTTTGCTGCACGATAGCGACAATGTTAGTGGTAAGAAGGTAAAGGACTAAAGCACCCTCGAGGTAAATTGCTACCATAAATGTAAGGATTGGGAAGAGCCAGACCATTTTGCCGGTCATTTGAGCGCTCATTTCGGCTTGGTCGACTTCTTTGCCGGCCGCTTGTTCTTTGAGCATGTCACGCAGTTTGCGCTTTTCTTTTGGTTGTGGCAGCAGCATCTTAGACTGGAAGTATTGCAAAATCGCGGCGATCACGGCCATTACAATCAGCGGCCAGTACATGCCGCCACCAGGGTCGGTTGCATGTTTTGTGAGGTCGATCACGCCAAACAAGTGGTGATTAATCTGCCCAGCAATCGCGTCGCGGATCCCAGGGATACCTTCGAACGCGTCATAAGTAAACTTGGCAATATTATCGTGGTTTTCAGTGATGAGTTTAACGACGGCGAACAACGCAATAAAGATTGGCAGCTGTAGCAAAAGTGTGCCAATCGAACTAAACGGGCTCACACCCTTCTCTTTATATAGTTCGAGCATCATCTGGGATTCAAGCTGGCGATTACCTTTGGCGCGTTTTTTAATCTTGGCTAGCTCAGGTTGCATTTGGCGCATAATCTTAGTTTGGTGAAGCTGCTTTTTAACAAGTGGCCACATAAGCAGACGCACAATAACCGTAAAAATAATGAGTGCAATTCCAAAGTCTTGCCCAGGGATCACCCCGTATATAACTACGAGAATGTTAAAGATTGGCTGCACTAAAATAAGGTCGAAGAAACTCATACTGTCCTCTAGCATACCAGATGGTAGGCACTATTACGCAATATTACTGATTTTTCTTGAGTGATTCACGCCAGATATGCGCGCCATCGAAGGCTTGTTGTATTTCGCGCGTAAGCTCTTGATGGTTGAGGTCTAAAATGTTAGGGTTGTGAACGCTCAACAACAGATCATGACCAGGGGCGATGTGCTGCCAATCTTCACGGAGTATTTCGTAGATCCGGCGGCGCACCTGGTTACGTTTGGGCGCCGCTTTAAGGACTTTTTTACTGACAACAACCGAAATCCGACTATGCTCACGCCGCTCGTTGCGCGCCACCCGCAGCGCCACCGATTTAAACCGAAACGTTTTGCCATGCCCAAACAAAAACTTGAGCGCACCATAGCCGTGGAAACGATATTTTGAGGCAATCATTACTTTAAATGTATCACTTTTAGTTGATATGGAGCAGTCCAAGAACATGAGGTATATGTCCTGAAGGGGCTGTTGTTTCCCAACTTGAGTGGAGGCGCTGTTTGCGCCGGAACATACCCAGAAGGACATATACCTCATGTTCTTGGACTGCAAGACACAAAAAAACTAGATAGCGAGAATCTTCCGGCCCTTAGCGCGGCGTGATTTTAGAACCTTTGCGCCGTTCTTGCTGCTAATTCGGTTACGAAAGCCATGCACCTTAGCGCGGTGACGAGTTTTTGGCTGATGAGTACGTTTTGGCATAATGCTCCTTAAAAAATATGTTGTTCTTTTATATAACGACTCGCTCTATAGTGCCAGATTTATCCACAGGAAGCAAGTGCTTTTCCACATATTTACAGAGGCGCGTTATGACTGTGTAAAACTCCCGCCTCTATTCCACCCGACTTAAAAATCGTACGCTGCTTATGGTTGTGGAAAACCTCTGCCCAGCGCTATAGTAGGGACAGAAGATTTGGAAGTGAGGGGAATGAAAAACGCACTCTGGCAAACCGTCCTGGGGGAAATTGAATTAAGTGTCTCGCGCGCCAGTTTTGTGACGTGGTTTAAAAACACGGAACTGATCCGGCACGAACAAGGTGAGGTGATTATTGGCGTTCCAAACGTCTTTGCGAAGCAACAGTTTGAGGTAAAATTTACGCAACAAATTACGACGAGTCTAGAGCGTAATGGCATTGACGTACAGCGCATTAGTTACGTCATTAGTTCGGCGAGCAAAAAGCCAACACGCCAAATGGCAACAAATCCTACACCCTTATCCCCTGCCCCACTGGCCGCCGAGCCTATCACGCAAACCCGCACTACAAAACAATCAAGCCTTAACCCAAAATATACATTTGAGACATTTATTGTGGGTGGCAGCAACGACCTCGCCTATGCCGCCTGTATGTCTGTCGCTAAAGACCCTGGCACCAAATACAATCCGCTCTTTTTATATGGCGGCGTGGGACTTGGCAAAACACACCTTATGCAAGCTGTTGGTAATGAGGTTGCTAAGCGTAATCCGAACGCACGCATTTTATATGCCTCGACTGAAACATTCGTGAATGAATTTTTGGACAGTATCCGTTACAAACGCAAATGGGATGCCAGCCGCTACCGCACGGCCGATGTGCTTATCATTGATGATGTGCAGTTTATTGCCGGCAAAGAAAAAACCCAAGAAGAATTTTTCCACACGTTTAACGCGCTCCACCAGGCAAACAAACAGATCATTATCAGCTCCGACAAGCCGCCAAAAGCAATTCCGACGCTCGAAGAGCGCCTGCGTAGCCGCTTTGAATGGGGTATGGCGATCGACATTCAATCGCCCGATTTTGAAACGCGCTGTGCAATCTTGCAGACGAAAGCCAATCAAACTGGTATCACTCTTAACCGCGAAACCGTTGAGTATGTTGCCTCGACTATCCAAACTAATATCCGGGAACTCGAAGGCGGTTTAAACCAACTCCTCGCGTTTTGTGAAATGCGCGGCATTGAACCGGATCTGCAAACCGCCCAGGGGCTGCTCGGTAACGTGCGCGTCAGTCGGCCACACCACTTAACACCACGGCAAGTCATCGAAAAAACCGCCAAACACTTCCAGCTTGAGCCGCACGATATCACCAGCCCCAAACGTGACAAACATATTGTGGTACCCCGGCAAATCGCCATGTATTTGCTGCGTAGCGAGCTTCACCTGAGTTTCCCTAAAATCGCCACAGAACTGGGACGCAAAGACCACACCACCGCGATCCATTCAGTCGAAAAAATCGAAAAGGCTATCAAACTTGATTACGTGGTGCGGCAACAAATTACCGATATTCGGGAGCGACTCTATGTCTAAATCCTGTGTAAAACTTGTGTGCGGGCCGTGGGCGCAACGTGGGTCAATCATCCACAGCCACACCCACACATTGTGGACATCCCGCGCGGCTAAAAAGTATTCCACCGAATCGTCCCCTGCTTTCCCCGGTTTGCACACACAAATTATACACAAACTCGTAACCATCATTGCCTCTGTAAAATCCGAGTTTTCCGCCGTATCCACAATGCCTATTACTACGACTACTACTTATATACATATAATAAAGAAAGAAGGGATGCCTGTATGAAATTGATTGTCACCCAGGAAAACCTAAACCGTGCACTGCAAGTTGTTGGACGGGTCGCATCGGGCAAAACACCACTGCCAATTCTGAACAATATTTTGTTTCGTACAGACAGTAATCGCTTGCTACTAGCGGCAACAAATCTTGAACTGGCGATTACTCAACATGTTGGAAGTAAAATTGAGCGCGAAGGCAGCGTGACGGTTCCGGCCCGGCTTATGAGCGAATTTGTTGCAAACCTCCCTAAAGGCAATGTTGAACTCGAAGTTGACGGCACAAAAAGGCACATTGTATGTGGCGCCTACAAATCGACGATTAACGGCATGGCGCCGGATGAGTTCCCTGAACTGCCGGCGATTACCGAAAAGCAGGCCGTGACGCTCACGCTGCCCGAGCTTAAACGTGCTATCCAGCAAACCGCTGTTGTGGCTTCGGCTGATGATACCCGCCCCGTTCTCACCGGTATCTACTGCCACACCTTTGATGGCAATTTGTATTTTGCGGGCACCGACGGCTACCGTTTGGCTGAACGTAAACTGGTTGCGACCACACAAGAAGTCGCGGCAATCATCCCAGTAAGCACGCTGAACGAAGTACTGCGTGTTATGAACGACGATATGGCGGAAGCCAAGATGATGTTCGACGACAATCAAATGCGAATTTTGCTCGACGACATCGAAATAACCTCACGCCTGATTGATGGCCAATTCCCTAATTACCGCGAACTTATCCCTAAAACCAGCGACAGTGCGGTTAGTTTGCCAAAGGATGAATTTAGCCGTATCACCAAAGTCGCCAGTTTGTTTGCGCGCGAGTCTGGTGGGAGTGTCACGCTTAATGCAAGCGTTGACGCTAAAAAATTAAGCATTCACTCCGTCGCCTCCCAGCTCGGCGAAAACACCTCCGAATCCGATGCCGAAGTCTCAGCCGATGGTCAGGTTACCCTTAATTCACGCTATGTACTCGAAGGTTTGGGGTGCATCGACAGCAAGCGAGTCGCCTTCCGTTTTAGCGGTAAATTGGCGCCGTGTATACTGACAGCCGCTGACGGCGAATCTGATTATCAGCATGTTATTATGCCGCTCAAAAGCTAGGAGTTATTTTGGGCGCCTACACGCTACTTGAGCTACATCATTTTCGGTCGTACACCGAACACACCACGACATTTGAGCCGGGTGTGAATGTTATTGTTGGCCCTAATGGGAGCGGCAAAACTAATTTGCTTGAGGCACTATATGTGTTGTCGCACGGTACGTCGTTCCGTGGTATCGACCGCGATATGGTGAGTCATGGTAATGATTGGTTCCGTCTTCAGGCGGTTTACAACGGCCTGGAACGCACGTTAACATGCAAACTTGAATCACCAAGCGTTGTAGATAAGCAGTTTACGTTAGACGGCGTTAAACGCGCTCGACTTTCGCATACCCAGCGCGTGCCCGTTGTGCTATTCGAGCCCGAACACCTGCGACTATTACGCGATGCTCCATCACAAAGACGCGATTATTTAGATACGTTGTTAATAAAACTACAGACTGATTATTCGTGGCTTAAACATCAATTTGAGCGGGTGTTATTGCAGCGAAATAATGTGCTTAAACGGCGATTACCGCCAGATGTGCGCGACGACCAATTGTTTGCCTGGGACATTAGCTTTGCCGATCTTGCCGAGCAGATTGCCAGTCGCCGACGAGAATTGGTAACGCTGATTGATACGCGGATGAGTGCCGTGTATTCCAAGATCGCTCAAGCCCAGCATGCCGTGCAGGTGCGCTACGAACAAAAGATTTTTGGCGAAGATTATCGTGCTACACTTTTGGCCGCTCTGCAAGCTACGGTTCAACATGATAGCGATCGTGGTTTTACAACAGTCGGTCCGCACCGCGACGAACTTGTTGTGTTGCTCGATGGCGTACCAGCACTGGCCGCAGCCTCGCGCGGCGAAATGCGTAGTTTGTTGTTGGCGCTTAAAATCATCGAACTCGAACTTGTTGCAGAACAAAGCGAGACAACTCCTCTGCTGCTTTTGGACGATGTGTTTTCTGAGCTCGATACCTCGCGCCGCCGAGCGCTAGCAAGCCTCGCACAAGATTACCAAACGCTTATTACAACCACCGATGCCGATGCGGTCGTGGGCCATTTTTTGGATGGCTATCACGTTATCGCTACACACAATATTACTGATTTGGGTTAGTGTAAATGATTTCGTATGCGGCTGGGTCATACCCGTAGAATCGGAGGGTAGCCAACGCGTCATCACGCCCTGCCTGATCGGTGGCTTGAATATACAAAGCGAATTGTTTGCCAGTTTTGGAAATTCCGTGGTCAATACGGAAGGTCCGATCGACAATAGGAAGTTTTTGCAGGATTTTATTATCGGCGAATACCTTTTGTGTTTTTTCCTCGTATTCATTACTGATGAGACCGTCAAGTGCCGAGGCTTGGTCGGGATTTTGTTTGACCCATTCCAGTCCAGCGGCACCTTCGGGTAGTAGGAATACGGGGATTTCTTTTTTTTCGCCTTTTGCGATGTCAAATTCGATTGTTTTAGCGGTGAATGCCGAACGACTCGCAACAAGCTCGTGTTTGCCGGGGCTGACAAAAACTTGACCGGTTGGCGCAATTGGTTTGCCGTCGAGTGTAAGGGTGAGATCGGTTGGTGTTGATGTAATGACGACCCGTCCCATTTGGCTCTGCTGATAGGCAAAAAATATCGCAACAATAACCATGAGGCCGAATAAAACAGTCGCACAAATAATTAAAAAGCGTTGTTGTTTTGGGCTCATGGTTGGGCTCCTCCGGTTGCTGTATCGGCAGTTGCCGCAGCATTTTTTCTTAAACGAGCGACTATATAGTGATAGCCCTCTTGTTCAAAGTAGGCGTTGCTTGCCATTGGGACACGTTGACCCCAAGATGCGCTGGCTGAATCGTATTTTTTGCCGTCATCGCCGGTATATGGCCCGGTAAAGATAAAGGTGTGTCCAACGTCACCGCCACTCACAATAAAGATGTCGCCCGGTTTGACTTGGCTGACATTATTAAAGTCGCGGAAGATATCGTATTTACGGTTAGGGTCATTTGGGTCGCCGTTGCGGATAACATACGGCAACTGCAACGCCGTACCACGTTTTTGATACTCCGGGTCGGCCCCGCTTAACCGGATGGTAGTCGCAACAAATACACCACAGTCCGTCCAAGCAGTTTTGTTTTCGTAGACACTTTCTGCTGTGGATTTGCCCTGAATGTCAGGCATGGCATTTTGGTAGGTGACTTTTGCGTAGGATTTGTCATCGTGGCCTTGATTTTTGCGATCTCGCCACGCCAGCCCAAAGGCAGTTTCGACAATATTACCGTTGCCGGCGCCCGTGCTGCCGCAACTATTAGCGGCGTTACTACCGCTCTGGGTGCCGCCATCGCCAAACTTGAAGCTTTTGATCTTGTCAGTATTACGCAGCGCCGCTTCGACAAATGTTGCGGTATTAGTTCCCCCACCTTTGGTAAGTTGGGCGGTATTGGTTGCCATTGTGTAGTAGGCGAAGGTCATGCCTAATATGTAATCGTCAATAACATCGGATTTAGTAACATTACCAACTGGGACGTTGTTCCAGTTACGGTCTGGCGCCAGCCATGAACGCCCGGCTTGTTTGTACGTGGCAACGGCTGGTTCGCGCCATGTGTAATAGCCGGCGTTATAATTTTTGGCAACAGTTGCCATGGACGGCAAGTTTTTACCCTTTGAGAAATCTTGGTCGATACTTCCAATTGGACTACCAGCTACCCCACCCCAGTTTTTAACAAGGTTTGCCGCAACTTGGGTTGATATAACCGGGTCGTACACAGCGGTGTGGTATGGCCCCGCGCTAGTCGGCCAGGTACCAGCGGTAATTTGCCACGGGCCGCGGCCAACCGAATCGCTCTCGCCTGGTGCCGCCCCAGCACCATATTCTGGGAATCCCCGGTGCTCCCAAAACAACAGCGAGGCCATGGCGATCGGGTCGGCGCCAGCCTTATTTGCTTCGGTTAAGATGAGTGTTACCCAGCGCTTATCGAGGTTAGTTTGACCTTGCAATACTCCTGCGGCTCCGCCGGCGATAGTGCTGTCGCCGCAGTGGATCATTCCGCCTTCGTAAAAATAAATACCGTTAAATGTGTAGTAATATAAATCGCCCTTGTGTGTGTCGTTGGGGTCGTTTGGGGCGGCGAGCGCAGGAAGACTATCCATGCTTCCCAAGATAAGTGCGGCAAGGATGAGCACTGCCTGAGTTGCAATTCGTTTCAAACGGATCATGCGCCTAACCTCCTTACCTCAAGCAGCGCCGGAGTAATCATCTGGCTGATATTCGATAGCGGGTGTATGAAACTGCCGATTGATCTTACGTTGCTGTCTACGAACATACCGTCAAATTCGCCATTACTCGTTGTCGTCATGTCTGCGCATTTAACAACACTGCAATTCATAGCATCAACCACCGATTTATCAACACGGCAGTGGTTAAAAGTGTCGTCTCTATTTTCGGGACAGGTTACCGATTGACTGCTGTAGGTGCTGGGATCAATATCGGCGTTAAGGTCTGCGGCAGTACCACCATACATGTTTATTCCAAATAATTCTTCAGATGTGGGGGGTTCGCCCTCGGCATAACTTGTGGCTGTGGTTGCCCGTGCAAAGTTGCCGGGCGCACTTGCTACAAGACGAGTGCTTGTGGTTGTAAACGCCAGCACGGGATTACTTGTGCCCGGTATGGTGGTGGCAAGCCTAGTTGCGAGCGATTCGGGGTTATCGAGGTTAAATAAGCGCTCATATAAAGGTTGATCGGCGAGATCGGCCAGCCGTTCTTGACGGATTTCGGCATCAACAACCCTCCCTTGTGCCAGACTGAGAAGCCGCATGCCAGTCTCTTTGGATATACCGTTGAATGCCGCAAGGAATCCCTGATGTATATACATGGCAAGCTTAGCGCCGACTGCCAACGGGTCGATATACATGCCGATAAACTTAAATATACCCTCAAAGATGTCGTCAATAATGGGAGTTAATTTTTCGAGCAGGGCTTTTGCGGGGGTGTGAGCGATAATCCAGTCAGTGACGGGACCGGTAACCTCTCCTACAAGATCGAATAGCTGGCTCACTGTGTAATACCATGCTTCAAATGGTCCGCGTCCAATCCATCCAACAGTGCCAAACATAGTTTTCATAAGGCCGGCAAAGACTGGCAGAGCAATAGATTCGTTTACTCGCTCCATGCCGTCGAGTACTTCGCCGGCTACTTTTCCGGAATTGATAAGAGAGTACGATGCCGACGCCTCCCAACCGTCAAACTGATCGGCAAACATTCCCACGGTACTCGCCGGTATATCCCCGGCCTTTGACTGGTCACTATATCCAGCATAAGCCGCGCCGAGTACGATTGACGATCTCGCAATAAACTGCGCGTGCATCTTTTGTATGAGGTCGTTATCAATAATTTTACCTAATCCGTGCACTAAACGCGCAGCCATGTCGATCTCGCCGACATAAGGAATAGCCACCGCGCTCGAAACGGCAATAATTTTAGGAAGTGCCGCTTTTATTACTGAGGTTGTGGCTTTTTTGACGCCTTCAGTTGCTAATTCTTTGGCTGCTTCGCCTATCGCTTTTTCGGTTCGTTCGATGACCTTTTCGGCGACGTCGGTTTTATTTATTTCCGCACAATCACCAGCTTCGGCTGCACATTTAAGAAAGTCGGCACCGTTTGCAAAGTTGCCACGTGTCTCAACGTCAACAATGTGTTCCTCTTTGACCGCCTTGTTGTATTCGTCTTCTGTTTCGCTGGCCTCAATCTCCCGGGCACCAAATCTGGGAATATTGTATTTTATGCGCAACCATTTTACGAACTTGGCGCGTTTGTAAAATGGCCACGTTTGGGTAGATTTAATAATTTTGCGTAAATCTGACTTAGAGAGTGACTTTCCGCTATCGAGTATTTTTAAGATATCGTCGGGGGTTTTGGCGTCACCGAGATCGCGGCCATCGTGGACAAGCGTGACAGTTTTGTCTGGACCGGGTTTAAACTCAAGCCCAAACTGGTCTTTTAAATCGACCTCAAAGTTGGCAGTACGTAAGTTGGCAAAGTAGTCGCCGATTGGGTTGCCAGTGGCGATTATGTTACCGTTGAGACCTGCCGCCTTGGTGCCACGGAGTATGAATTGCAAAAATACACGTTCGGCGCGTTTTTCGATAACATGTTCGAGCCGTTTGCCCGAATCGCCAATAAGAGTGTCCATAATGCCCGGCATTTTAAAGGGCAGCATAAATCCAAAGCCGGCAATGACCGACACGATTCCCCCGCCTGCGCCAAGACCGATAAATACACCTCGAGGTCCACCGCGCCTGCGATTTTCGGCGCTTTTGGCATAGAGACTTTTTGCATCACCGAGATTAATACCGGCTTCTTGGTCGGCCAAGGAGCGCTTAGTTGACGCACCTTGGCGAGCAGCGCGGCGCTCTGCGGTAGCGGCTCGACGATTTTTGTCCGCGCGCGCATCGGATTCTGACTTGCCGGGAGGGCCGTTAGATCCACCACCTCCACTGGCGTTATCACCGAGTGCTTTGTCGATATCACCCAAAGCTCCGCCAGCAGCAGCCGATGCTTGTTTAGCCCTATCGATCCGCGCTTGAGGGTCTATTGACCCCAACGGAGCAATATCTGGCTCATCCTCTTTTTTGCGCTGCCGATTTGGTTGGTAAAAGATTTGTTGTGCCATGAATTACTAACCCCGTGGAGTTCCCTCGAATGTCGATGCTGCAACAGACGTGTCTTGTGTAACTGGCGGCTGCGCTACTGCGCCAGGGTTGCCGCCGTTTTGGTAGAGTGATTGAAGCTGTTGCAGTTGTTGCGGGTTGGTGGTGATGAGCTGAGTTTCGGTTGGGCTGGCTATCACTTGCACGTGCACGTGGTTTGGGCCGGCAAAAAACAACCCTTGCCCAACCGGGAATTGCGAGAGACGCTTTTTCTCTTCGTCGGTAAGTTTGAATACTTCGGCCAAAACGTCCACGGCTGATGTCGATTGCTTAAGTAACATCTGCATGCTGGCGTTTGCCACGATTGCCCGGCCCATCTTGCTACCCATAAAGTCTTCGACATCTTGGGTGATGGTTGTCATTCCCAAAAAGTATTTGCGGGCTCGTTTTGCAAGACTAAATAAGAAGTTGGCAGAGTCGTCGTATTTCATGAGCTGCCAGGCTTCATCGACAATTAGCAGGCGTTTACGTTGTTCGCTGCGAGTTTTGTTCCAGATGTAGCTTAGCACGATATACATGGCAACGGGTCGCAGCTCGTCTTCCAAATCGCGGATACTAAACACGACCATTGGATTGTTGATGTTTACATTTGACTGTTGGCTAAAGATACCGGCAAAGGTACCAGTGGTGTATTTGCGCAAACGTTGGGCTAACTGAGGGCCGCTGCCGCCCATATGCAGTAACGTATCGTATAGGTCGGCAATGGTTGGCGGCAGTGAGTTATGGGTCAACGGGTCGCTGGTGATACCAGCTCGAGCATAGGTATCGATGAGCGCTTGATCAAGATCGGCTTCTTCGGCCGGGTTGAGCGCTGGCAGTTGGATCCCGCCCGCTGCCATTTGTGTTGCGCCACCGAGCATGAGCCGCAGTAAACCATGCAGGGTAATAAGGTTGGCCCGCAAGGCGTCCTGTGCCTCATCGTTTTCGATGACGCGCGGCAAATCAAACGGGTTGATGCGCGTTTCGCTGTTAAGACTGAGGTGAATATAACTCCCACCGACCGCTTCGCATAAGCGTTGATATTCGTTTTCTGGGTCGATAATGATAATTTCGGCGCCCATCATCATCGAGCGCAGCGCTTCAAGTTTTACCGTGAACGACTTACCCGCACCAGATTTAGCAAAGACCACCATGTTAGCATTTTCGAGGCTAAAACGGTCAAAAATCACCAATCCGTTATTGTGCATGTTGACGCCATATAATACGCCCTTCTCTTGGCTGAGGTCGGCGCTAGTGAATGGGAAGCTGGTGCTTAAAGCACCGGTGTTCATGTTGTGACGGATCTGGAGTTGGTCGGTGAGTTGCGGAATGGTACTGTTAAGACTTTGTTCCATTTGTGAACTAGCAACTTTACTAAACACGAGTTGCTGGCCGAGGATTGTCTCGATTTTGTGCTGTACAAACTGCAGTTCGTCGAGACTGTCGGCGTACATGGTGACGTACAATCCAAAGCGAAAAAAGCGTTCCGAGCCAACCTGTAGTTGGTCGCGTAATTCCTCGGCATCTTGAATAGCTGCCTCGAGGCCTGGGTCGCGTACCTTGCCGCGTTCGGAATTGATACTAATACTCGCCTCGAGCTGCCCCACTTTTTTACGCAAGTTGTTTAACACCACTTGGCTTTCAACTGGATACACAAACATGCTCACATCGACAACCTCGTCGAGGTTAATAATTGGGCTGAGCCACCCTGTGTAAATTTGCCGCGGGTATCCGTATACGTACAGAGTGCGGGCGTACTTAGTGCCTAAACGGAAGTATGTTGCTTGGATTTCAAGCGAACTCGGCGCGATAACGTCGCGCAGGGTTGTGATACCCTTAAGAAACTCTGCTTCGATCTCTTGCTGTTCGCGTTGCCGCTGTTGTTCAGCGATTTCAATTGGATCGGCCTTCTTTTTACCAAATGCCATTACTGACCGTCCTTATCGAGTTGTGGTTGTGGTGCCGGCCCCTGACCTTTGGTGACAATCGGGGCGGTGAGATTTTCGAAGTTACCAAGTGGTTCACGTACTGCAGTGTCGGGGTTGTAAACGCTGTAATAAAGCTCGCCCAACTCTTTAGTGTTGAGCTGTACGGCGCGGATACCAAGCTGAGAGAGTCCACCAATCACGGTGTTGACCCGATTGCTGATTTCGTCCTTTGCTTTGGTGAAGGTGGCTTCGTCTATCTTAATATGTTGCTGTTGTTGCGGCGAGAATAAATTAGTTAAGAAGTTTTTGCTGTTGTTTACGGCGCTCGACATGTCCCCTGCTGGATAATACGGTACGGTAATATAAAAGCTTTTGTCCATAATATTGGTCTCTTGTGCGAGGACAGAAATAAAGTTAATGTAATCATCCATCAGGACACCGAGGAGCATGTTGTCTTGATCGCGCCGGATTTTGTCGAGCCGCTCAAGATATGGGCCAATATCAACTTTTTGTGACCGAATCAAGATTTGCATGGGGAAATATAGTGAGTTTAAGAATTGCTGATAACTGTACTCCACCCCTTCCCGCTCGCGGTCGCTCATGAGGTCGAAGTTGATAGACTGGCAGGTGACAACGGCGCGCATACTGCCGTCGTTGGTGATAATCATGCTGTCGCGGATTTCAGAAATAAGCAGCGCGTTTTGTGTGCTATTTGGGTTGCCTTTTACGGGCGGTGGCGCGGTTTTACCGCCAACGGTGGCTGTGGGGGCGGTGAGCGGTTGCGGTGTTGGTGGTAACTGTGGTCCGAGTATAGGAACAGAGGCCGGGGAAGACCCCCCGCCTTGCGGTGGCTGATTTGGATACCCTACATTCTGTGGTGGCATTCGAGGCCCACTCCTCCCCTACCCGTTGTGGAGATTAATCACGACTTCCTCTTTGTCTTCCAGACGATGCGCCTCGTTGGCTATCGCGCTAATCGAGAGTCCGCCGTTTCGTACAAGGTTCATTATATCAGGCGAAAGCTGTGGCGGTACAGGGTTTGCTGGTTTTGGTGGGTTTGGTTTTGCGATAGGGGTCTTCGCGGCCTGTTCTTGCTCGGCGATAGTGTGGACGACTTTTTGGTGCATAGAATTTGGGTAGGGGTTGTAGTGTAGTGGCGTAACATTGGTGTCGCTTGCACGCGCGGGGCTAATAACTGCTCGGCTGGGGGTTGGTGACGCGGTCTGCGCTGCGGCTGGGGCTGGTTTGCCGGCTTGCATCATTTGAGCGCGCGCCGATTCTTTTCGTTCTTGGTCCTTTTTGGCGATAAGACTATCAATGGAGCGCGACAGGTTGGCGTCTTCGTCCATAACATCATTTGCTTTTTGTACCTCGGCAGACACGTCAGCGCGGATACTGGTAGGTTCGGTAACTCCTTTGAGGGCCCAGCCGCGGGTGTCCATGACGCGCGCAAGGTAGTCGAGACGTTCCTGGGCGGTTTGGCCGCTGATTTTTTTTATGAGGTGCTGTTCGACTACTTTTGGTACGGTAATTTCGACATAGGTGATCGTACCATCTGGGTTCCAAAGACGCAGTTTGGGTTTAAGGTAAAACCGGAGTAGCGCGAGTAGATACGTTTCCATTGGTTGGTCTTTACGGAGCGGCAATGCAAGTACACCAAACAAAAACACGACCGGCAAAGGGATAAATGCAAGCAGCGGAAATACCTGGAACATAAAAAACGCCAGCGCTCCCCCACCCAGCGCGATGCCGGCATAAATAAATTGCCGAAAACTTAAAGGACCAAGCAGTTTATCCTCGGCCTCGACATCTTGCGGAACCTTATATTGAGCCATTGTGTCTTTAATTATACCCCGCTTGCAAGGCAGATATGTAATTGATTTTTTAATTCATTTAGGTTATAATAACTATTACGAAGTACGCTCACGCTTGGAAGGTTGTAATGACTCCTCCGCACGGCAAAAAAGGTTGGCCCCGTAAGCCAGGTGTGTTCACTGGCTTCGTGATGTTTTATGTTGGGGTAACTCTTCTGTTGCTCCTCCTGGCGCCACTTACCCGCGGTAAATCTACCGCCGGGATTTGCATAGTGGCTATCGTGGCCTTTGTCCACGGCATCTTCTACGTCTCCTTCAGTAAGACACCAGGAAATGGACATTAAACGAGAAAGGGGTGGCTCCGGCCACCCCTGTTTTTAATTAATTAAATTGTATTTTAGGTACCACCGAGCTGGGTATATGTAGTTTCGATATGCCCACTGACTATGGGGTCAACTGGCTGACCACTTGCCACAGCATCGTGAAGGATCTCGCGGGCTTGGGTAACCTGTTCGAGGCTGAGCTTAGACCGTGTGGTTGGCGATTGAGTGGCCTGGCTAAAGGCACGAAGCATCTGGTCACGGTAAGCGGGCGACTGGTCAACACCGCCTGCATCAAGATGAGGCGTGCTGTAATATGCCCGAGCAGCACTTACGGTAGAGTGGTGCCACTGGCTAACATCATCAGGCTTGAGGTCGGTAAAGGCCGCAAGACCTTCGGTCGTACGACGGTCTGGCATAAGATCTGGTGCTTTGTCGGCCAGCTTTGAACCGTAATCTTCGTAGGCGTGGTCGAGCATAGTGTGCATATCGCTTGTTGCAGCGCCACCAGCGCCGCGGGCACCACCAAAGGCTTCCAGTCCACGCACCTGGCTGGTACGCCCTTGCTGTACCAGGCTGTTAATGGCGGCCTGTTGGTCGGAGTGCGTAACAGACATAACTTGACCAGTAGGACTCGTAATTTGTCGGCCAACTGGTGAGCGTGCAATTTCGAGGTATGCATCGTCACCGCGGAATCCAGCATCTTTCATACGTTTTGCAGCCCGCTCGGCTTCCTCGTGCCGCTGCTTACGGAGGACATCCTCTGCTGCTTGCAACTGGCGTTCCTGGCCAGGGCGGTTTGTATTAAACACCTGTCCTACGGCACCGCCGGCTGCTCTACGGCGTAGTAACGTCGATCGTATACCTTGGCCCCTAATCCTGCTTGCGTAATCTTCGACATTCGCACGGCGTTGTTCCTGGACTTTAGCCTCATCGGCCATCTTGCGCCTCTGGAAGAAGTTAGTCCGTTCGGCACGGTCGCGGACTTTTTGGGTAATACCTTTAGCGCCATTGCGCAGGCCTTGGAGCATCTTTGATTTCGCGCTGACGAGATCCATGAAGATTTTAACGGTTAACACGGCAGTACCAATATCAAAGACGGTACCGATTGTAGAGACAAGAAAGTTTTTTGGATCCATCTACTTATCCCCCCATCGAGCTTAGAATTGAAGATGCAAGTCGGCCAGCGGCAAACAGCCCCATGACTATCGGGTACATAACAAGCATGCCAATGAATAAGTTTGACCAGCGCGTCAACCACTGTTGAGTTCCCGGTAATAAACCGGCAACAAAAGCCAGTGGCGCAACTACCACAAGGAGAATAATAATTGCCTGGCGGATAGCAAGTACGAGGAATACGACGAGTAAGGCCAACGCTGCAGCCACGATGATCGGGAATATCTGGACGATTGCCCCAGTGGTAAATGCCCACACTAGCGCGGCAGTTAACCCGCCGGCAAATATAAGGCCTGCGCCGTTGCTGACAGTCACTGTGCCGGCAGAACCACCATTAATAACCGCCAGTAAGTTGGTCACGCCAACCCCTAGGATGTTGAAGATGTCGATAGCAAAACTACATATAAAGTATGAGACATTTGTTGCCACCGCCACCAGAATTAAGCGCGGGAGTAGCCGTTTAATGCCGTAGTTACTGATACCAATAGATGTCGCCTGAGAAAGGATGATGGCAAAGAAACCGATAACAAAGGCGATATTGGCAAAGTTGCGGACATTGTTCCAAGCCTCGTAGATTGGCCCAGACCCAATGGGCAGCGGGTTAACCGTTAAGAAGTACTGCATGGCATTTCGCAAAAGATCGGCCGCGCTCTGGATAGCCGAAATGATTGGGCAGATTACCCAGCCCAGCGCACCACCTTTACACACCTGTTTATCAATCTGGTCGGGGTTGCCGCCGTTTGGATCTGGTGGTTCTTCGATTGGTTTGTCAGTGGTGTCGCGGGGCAGATTGTTCATATCACCAATAAAGGTGATAAAGGCGTCGTCTTCCCAGTTATCGTCACCTTCTGCTGACCCTGGTGGAGTATTCCGATCGAGGCCGGCTGATATAAACATGACGTCGTAACTAGCCTGACCGTTGGCGTATTGTGCATATTCACCAGTCAATTTTTTATCCATAGCGCTTCCGCGCACGTGACAGGTATTTTCGCCGATGTTGTCGAGTTCGCCGTTGATTTTATATGTTTCCGAAACTCGTTTGAGGCTATCGTTACGTTCAACACTAAAGAGCAGTGAACTGTCGGGGGTTTCGCCGGTACCAAACAAGAACTCTGCCGTGTCACCACCAAGGAAGGGCGGCGAGAGAGGTTCGGCCATATGAAGCAAAATCATGTCTGGGCAGGAGTTGTTGGCATCGGCTACTTCGCTATCGCGGAAATAGCGCGGAACTCCTTTGTATGCCCCTTTTTGGCTAAAAGTGATGCCGTTAAAAATGTTAACGATCTGGTTTTGGTCGTTTTTATACCAGACGATTCGGCGGTTATTTGGGTCGGTTACCGGGATGTAACCTTTAGATGCTTCGGCACAATATGGCTGGCCAGTTGTATTAGTTCTTTCTTCATAGACAATAAGGTTTGCTTTGTAATTATCGAGATTGTCATAGACGCTTTTTTTGTAGAAGAAAACGTCATCACTTGTATCGTTACCGGTAAAGCTTGGCTGGAACTGAATAGCATCGGGGCATTTTTCGGCGGTTTGTTCTGTGTAGGTTAAATCGCGGTCAAAGGTATTGATATCGAGGTAGTTTACTTTGCGATCGTCAACAAGATATTGGCGGTTTAACCATTTAGCAATGGCGGCTGGCGCGGCGTGCGAGGGTTTGCCGAATACGAGGACCCCAACGATCGCAATCGCAGCCACGCCAAATAAACTCACTGCCCAACGCTTTGCGATTGCATGAGTCAACTTCATACGGCCGCCACCAATTGCACGCTTCATATTTATGTTTACTATAACATGCGTTGGCCCGGCAAAACAGTCCTGTTTAGCGCCCAAGTCCCGGATACAAAAGTGGCGTTTTTTCGTAGCCCTTGGGCGGGTGCTCAGCAATAAATGGCGGAATACCCGGGAACGACATTTGGTAGACGCCCCATCCGTTATTAGGTAAGCGCGCGTTAAGCCCCATATTGGCGTAGCGCGTAATGGTCATATTTCCTTCAAATGTCCGGGGTTTTTCGATTTGCCAAACGCGGTTGTGCCCGCCAATCTCGGGCCGGTAATCCCCCATTGCGAT